>CAYYFX010000001.1:0-34216 GCA_964471155.1 uncultured Gemmatimonadota bacterium
CGTCGACGCAGGAGCGAAGGCCGGAGCCGGGACGGCGGAGGCCGAGCGCCCGCCGAAGGGAACCCCGCGGGCTCGCCGTCGCAACCTCGCGACCGCGCCCCGCCGCTCCCGGGACGGGACACCCGCGGCGCTAGATCTCCACCTTCATCGGTCCCTTGAGCGCGAACGCGAACACGATGGACAGCACGAAGAAGATGGCCAGCCACTGCGGCAGCCCCACGACGAACCCCGGCTCCTTCAGGTCCACCTCGATCGCCTTCATCGGCCCCTTGGGCAAGGGCGCCTCCGCCGGATACAGCACGGCGTCCACGAACCCGCCCGCGTGCCGCAGCGGCGACTGCCGCAGGATCCCCGGCTCCGCGCGCAGCCCCTTCGCGTAGTCCGTATCGCCGAGCCGCACGGTGAGCTCATGGCTCCCGGGCTCCTTCACGCGGACCTTCCACACCACCTCGTTCAGGGAAGGCAGCCACACCGCGGGCGTCAGCACGTCCACGCCCGCCGGCGCCTGCAGCGACGCGGGCGGCCGTCCGCCGGCCGGCACGCCGGCGAAGTCCCCGCGCCAGCCCTCCACCAGCTTCACGCGGACCATCGTCTCGTCCCCCGGCGCGAAGCCCTCGTAGCCGAAGCGCATCTGCATCTGCGCCAGCAGCAGCACGAAGGGGACGATCATCCAGGCCAGCGGCACGAGCGCGAGCCCGGCGTACGCCAGGTTGTGGCGGAGGACGTCGAACTGCGCGCGGAAGATGGCGCCGGGGTCGTCCGAGAAGAGGCGCATCTCGAAGATGCCCGCGTGGATCTGCGACTTCACGGCCGCGATGCGCTTCTGGTTCGACGTGCGCTTGTACACCCACAGCATGCCCACGGCCGCGAGCAGCGACAGCACCACGAGCGCCACGAGGGGCGGCAGCGCCCGGAACGGCAGCAGGAGGATGTCCACCACCTGTCCGAACACCGCGTTGACGATGGCCATGCGTTCCCTTCCCGCGCCGCGCGAGGCGGCACCCGGCGTCCGCGCGGACGCTAGGAGATGTAGCCCAGTCCCTTCAGCCGCTTCTTGATCTCGTCCTCGCTCGCGCCGCCTTCCTCCAGCTTGGAGATCTCCTTCTCCAGCGCGTGCGTGACGAACTCCTCCACCGAGGAATACCCGGCCAGCGCCGAGTACTTCTTCACCTTCTCCAGGAGATCCTTGTCCAGCTTGATGCGGTTGCCGCCGAACATCGCGCCTCCTTCGCTACGGGGTATCGTCCGACGGGGACGCACCGATGTAGCCCACCGCCTTCAGGGCTTCCGCATCCCCGGGGAAGCCGCCCAGATCGAACTCGGCCAGGATGGCCGACGCCAGGCTCTGCAGCGTGGGCGCCGCGTGCTTCAGCGGCCTGGACGTGGCCAGCACGCCCGCCACCGTGGTGTGGTCCATGCAGTGGTCCGCGCCCCACGGCTCCTTGTTGTCCATGAAGACCTCCTTCGGCAGCTCGCCCAGCGCGGACTGGTTGGAGCCGCGCGTGCCGAGCGCGTAGCCCACGATGGCGTCCGGCCCCACCTCGAGCTGTCCGCGATCGTGGTACGCGTCCTCCGAGAGGTACATCTTCGTGACCGCCGGCAGCCCCGTCGCCGGATCCGTCACCTTCACGAGCTTGTACGCGATCTCCTCGAGCAGTCCGCGCTTGTCCGCGGGATCCACGATCCCCTTCCCCTCGCGGCCGCGCAGGTTGACGTACATGCCGTTCAGCCCCAGCGCGTACGCGCGCGTCTGCGACCAGTCGACGTTCAGGAAGTACCCGAGCGACGTGTTCTCCGGATCCTTCGGCACGAGGTACCCCTCGTCGCGCAGCCACGAGTTCAGGTTCATCGCGCGGCGCCAGCTCGCGAAGCCGTGGTCCGACATCGCGATGAGCAGATCGTCCGGCTGCTTGTGCTCCATCGTCCAGCCGACGACCGCGTCGAACTGCTCCGCGATCCCGAGCACCACGTCCGCGTACTTCGCCCCGGTCTCCGGGTCGTACGAGGGATGCAGCGGATCCGAGAGCTGATAGATCATGTGCGAGGTCTGGTCCAGGTTGCCGGTGTAGTAGAACAGGCACCCTTTCTCCGGGAACTCCCGGTCGAACTTGCCGAAGACCCACGGGTACTGGTCGATCAGCTCCTGGCCGGCGATGTGCGCCTGCTGCAGGAACTCGTCCACGGTCAGGATGCCGCCGTCCAGGGCCTTCGTGTCCTCGGGCATGCCCTGCGTGTAGAAGCGGCCGGTGGCCTTCGCCAGCTCCTGCGCGAAGGACTTCGGGTGCGAAAGCGGGATGCCGGGGTTCATGGGGTCGTAGCTCAAGGGCGTCACGTAGATGCGCAGCTCCGGCCGCACGGACTTCACGAAGAAGCGCGCCTCCACCGCGATGGCCTGCGTGGGGATCAGCGGGAGCGAGATGCCGACCCACTCCGACCACTCCCCCTCCTTCAGGAGGAGCTGCTCGTCGCCGACCGTCAGCAGCACGAAGGGCTCCTCGGAGTCCACGTGCGCGGTGAACTCCGCCTTCGCGCGCGGCGGATCCTTCTTCCCCTCCGGGGCGATGAAGGGATTCGGCGGCCCCTCCAGCGAGGCGGTCATCTGCCCGTCCAGCACGCGCACGCGGTACACGTTGCCGCCGCCGACGTCCTTCTTCGCCAGGTACTCGTCCCGGTCGGTCGTGTAGTACGAGAACGTGCCGTAGGTGCCGCGCACGTCCGGCGTGCCCATCCCGCTGAGCTCGTAATGCGCGGTTCCCGACACCGGGAAGTTCGCCGGCATCCGCACGATCATGCAGGGGACGCCGTTCTCCTCCAGCGTCTCCCAGAACGCCTTGCCGTGGCGCTTCAGCTCGAAGCCGCCCCCCGAGAGCGGGATCTGCCACTTGCCCACCTTGACCGACTTCCCGGCCTGCGTCACCTCGCTGGTGGACAGGTTCGGGATGTAGGTCTTCGGGTCCCGATGGACGAAGTCGAAGATGCCGTGGCCGCCGGCGTCCATGCCGGTGATGAAGTTGGACCACGCCACCGGGCTCTGCGGCGGGATGGCGGTACCGAGGTCCTGCAGGCCGCCCTCCCTCTGCAACCGCCGGAAGTTCGGCAGCCGGCCCTCGTCCATCCACTGGCGCACGAGGTCCGGATCCAGACCGTCGAAGCCGAGGACGATCACCCGCTTCGCCTCCGCGGGCGTCGCCGGGAGCGCCAGCGCGACGAGCGCGGCGAGCGCCGGCGCCACGAGGCCGAGGCGCGCGATGCGCCGGAGCCGGCGGAGCCTCACGCCGCACCCCCCGCGAACTTCGCCGTGTCGAACAACGGCTTCCCCTCCATGTGCGGCGGCGGCGCCACGCCGAAGAGCGTGAGCGCGGTGGGCGCCACGTCGATGAGCGCCGGGTCGTCCGTGTCGATCTTCCGGTTGCAGAAGAGCACGCCGGGCACGAGCCGCGGGTCCACGCAGTGGTCGCCGGACCACGCCTTCACGTTGTCCTCGAACACGGGGCCCGCCACCACGCCGGTGGCGCAGTCCCACGACGTGCGGTAGCCGCGGTTGTAGCCGATGAGCAGGTCCGGCGCGTTCTCCACGTACGGACCCTTGTAGATCTCCGCCGTGTCGAAGGCCTCCACCACGCCCACCTCGTTCTTCTCCTCGTCGCGCAGTCCGGCCAGGCCGCCCATGATCTCGCGCTTGAGCGCCGCGGCCTCCGCGCCCGGCTTCACGATGCCTTGCCCCTCGCGGCCCTCCACGTTCAGGAACATCCCCGTGAGCCCCAGGCAGTACGCCTTCGTCCTCGACCAGTCCACGTGCTCCAGCCACTCGGCCGAGCCGTCGTGGCCGGGCTTCAGCGCGAGGTAGCCCTTGTCCAGGAGCCAGCGGTTCAGGTTCACGCCGCGGCGGAAGGACGTGAAGCCGTGGTCGGACACGACGAACAGCACGTCGTCCTTCTTCATCTTGGCCATGACGCGGCCGACCAGCTCGTCGTTCCGCTTGTACAGTTCCTCGATGGCGTTCGGGTGCGGCGCGCCGTTGTCCGCGGTCGCGCCGGCCGCCGGATGCCCGGGCTCGATGTAGCGCCAGAACATGTGCTGGATGCGGTCCGTGGCGTCGAACACGGTGACGAGGCTGCCGGTGCGCAGGCGGTCCAGCGCGGCGAAGAACATCTTCCGCCGCTCCTCGTCGATGTCCCAGGTCTGCTTCAGGAACGTGCCGTCGTCCACGACCTTCTCGTTCAGCGCCCACGTGTCCTCGGCGAGGCCGAGCGTGGTGAACGGGCCCACCTTCTTCGCCAGGTACGTGGCGTAGTAGTCCGGGTGCGAGATGGGCATGGCCGGATGCTCGGGATCGATGGAGATGGGCGTCATGTACAGCGAGAAGTGCTCGCCCAGCTCCGTGACCATCATGCGCGTGAGGCCGGTGACCTTGATGGCCGGCGCCGCGGGGAACGTGAGCGTGACCCACTCGCTGAGGCGGCCGGGCTGCAGCGCGAGATCCTTGCCGTCCATCTTCACGTGCGCCCGCCCGGCGGCGCGATCCACGCGCACGGTGAACGGGATCTTGAGCCGCGGCTGCCCGTCCAGGAACACGTTTTCCGGGCCTTCGAGCACGGCGTCGTACGTGTCCGGCCGGCCGTTGGACTGCAGCACGACGCGCTGCCCGCCCTCCTTGAACTTCCGGTCGGAGGTGCGCGTGGTGAACAGGAGGAACGTGCCCTGCGTGCCGAGGAGGTCCGGGATGGACATGGCGCCGAGCTGCGCGCCGTAGAAGCGGTCCGGCGGGAACGTGATGGGCACGCGCAGGACGGTGCTCCACACGTTCTGCTCGCCGAGCAACGTCCAGTACGGCTTCGAGCGCCGCAGGAGCGTGAGCTCCGGCTTCTGCATGGGGATGCGCCACTTGCCGAGCTTGAGGAACTTCTCGACGGTCCCGATGCGCGTGCTGGAGAGCACGGGCAGGTAGGTGCGGCGGTCGCGGTCCAGGAAGTCGAAGATGTTGTGCTTGCCCGGCTGCACGCCCGTGGAGAAGGACGACCACGCCACCGGCGACACCGACGGGAACGTCGTCCGGAGCCGCCGGTAGCAGCCGGCATCCGCCAGCTTCTGGAAGTTCGGCAGCTTCCCGTCCGCGAGGAAGCGGTCCGTGAGGTTCGGGTCCTGCCCGTCCAGCCCCACCACGATGAACCGCTTCACGAGCGGCTTCGCCTTGCGCCGGTGGCGGATCATCCGCCACACCGTGCGGAACGGCCACACGAGGAGCGCGAGGAACGCGATCAGGGTGGTGACGAAGACCACCATGAAGGACGACAGCAGCGCGAACCCGGCGCCGGGGCCCACGTAGGCGTGCGCCGGCGTTGCGGCGGCGGCGACGACGACGAGCGCGGCAGCGATCGCGAGGACCGTGGCGGGTGCGCCCGGGCGCGAGTGGAGGGGGCCCGCGGCCGGACGGGCGCGGGACGGACGGACGGTCAAGTCGAGGGTTCCTCCGGGCTTCCCCGGGAAATCGGGGCAGGGGACAAGGGTGGATGATAGCACAGGCGGACGGGTCCGGATCCGGGCCGGGCCCGCCGGGCGGGGGGGTAACCCCCGGCCGGGGCGGGAGTTTCGCCGGGGGGACTCCGGGGGAGATCGTGGCGGGGCGGGTCGGGGCGGGGTCGCGGAACCGGCGCGCAGCGCCCCGGATGCGGTACACTCCTTCGCTCTGATCGGCAGTCCCGCGGAACGCCGGATGGGACCACCCGCACCCGCGGGACCCCGGACGTCCGCACCGCGGCCCCAAGGAACGCTGGAGGATCCTCGTGTCGCTCTTCGGAAAGATCTTCGGCAAGGGACGGGGCGAGCCCGTCATCATCGTCTCGGGCCTGCCGCGCTCGGGCACGTCCATGGCGATGAAGATGCTGGAGGCGGCGGGGTTCGAGGCCTTCCAGGACGGCATCCGCACCGCCGACGCGGACAACCCGAAGGGCTACTACGAGTTCGAGCAGGTGAAGGAGCTGGACAAGAGCGCGGACAAGACCTGGGTGCGCAAGGCCCGGGGCAAGGCGCTCAAGGTCATCTCGTACCTGCTGAAGGACCTCCCCCCGGACAACGACTACCGGATCCTCTTCATGCACCGCCACCTGGACGAGGTGCTGGCGTCGCAGGCGAAGATGCTGGAGCGCCGCGGCGAGAAGAACGACGTGTCGGACGACCGCATGAAGGAGATCTACGAGGTCCACCTGCGCGACGTGAAGCGCCTGCTGGAGACGCGCCGGGACTTCACCGCGCTGGAAGTCCACTACTCGGATGTGCTGAAGGATCCCGCGTCGCAGGTGAAGCGGATCGCGGAGTTCCTGCAGTTGCCGGCGGACGCCACGGCGAGGATGGCGGCGCAGGTGGACAAGGAGCTGTACCGGAACCGGGCGGGGTAGGCCCAGCGACTAGCGGCGCAGCCGCCCCGCCGCCCGCCCGTTCGCCGTCGTCACGACGAGTTGCGCTCCGGACAATGTGCCGAGCAATCCGCGCTGGCTCGCGGTGAATCCGTCCCCGCGACGCAGCGGCGCTGTCAGCACGAAGCCGTGGTCCGGCGCGCCGAGCGTGACGATCTCGTCCACGATCTGCGTCACGTTCAGCCGCAGCGTGCCCGTGGTCTGCCCTGCGGGAATCGTGATCTCCTCGAAGTACGACTCGTCCAGGTCCCCGCCCGGACGCGTCCAGGGCGTGGTCCACGTGGCCCCCTGCCCGCGCCAGCCCCGGGCGAGACCGTACACCGTGATCTCCAGATCCTGCGCCAGCGTACGCTCGGGAAGCGGGATCTCCAGGAACGCGCTCGACACGACCACGTGGTCGAGGACGCCCACGGACTCGAATCCCAGGAGGATCCGCCCCGCCGCCGCCGGGCTCGCGATGGCACGGCTCTCCACCAGCGGGAACACGTGCCGCTCGGCCGCGCCGACTGCAGGAAGTGCAAGGAGGATCAGGGGAATCAGGACGGTGCGCTTCATGGCCCGCTCCTTCGTCATCGGAACATCGACTTGATCCGCCCGAACGAGGACGGCTCGATGGATACCCCGCCGCATCCGATACCCAGCGCACCGATGGGAGCGCAGGAGGGAGTGGGCGGGGAGAGGCACGGGGAGTCCGCCCGGACCGTGAAGTCCAGGTTCTCCAGGTCGCAGAACAGGGGATCGGCGCCCACCTGCGGGGGCCGGGGACGCGGGGGGGTGTTGGGCCGGTGGGTATTCTGCCAGTAGTGGTGCCCCCGGGTCGTCTTGTTACGGCCCGCCGCCACGCGGACGGCCGGAGCGCCGGAGGAGTGTGCGACGACATTGTTCATGAACGTCCCCGTGGCGCCCCACATCGCCTGGAACGCGGCGCCGTGCAGCGTCGCGTGGCAGCCCACGAAGGTGTTGTTCGTCACGGTCGTCGTCCCCCCTTCGACAACGATGCCACCGCCCCCGGAGCTCGCCGCGTACACCGAGTCGTAGGCGAACACGCAGTTCCGGATCTCGCCGCTGCTTGCTGCCACCCGGACAGCTCCCCCCTCTTGGTAGGTCTCGGCCACGTTCTCCAGGAAGAGGCAGCGCTCAACGAGGTAGCTCGACGCATACACGAGGTTCAGGGCCGTCCCCGAGCCCGGTCCGCGGTTGCGAACGAACTCGCAGTCCTGGAACACCGCGGGGCCATCTCCGGGATCATAGATCGTCGTCAGACAGAACCCGGTGTTGCCCTCGAAGCGGCATCGAGTCATGTGGACGGGAGTCTCGCGCACGCTCACAATCCCGAAGTGGTCCGAATTCCCGAGCACCTCGCAGTCCACCAGCGTGAGGGGGCACTCCGCAACAGCAACGGCGGCGTCGTTGTCCTGGATTCGACAGGATCGTAGGAACACGCCATCCGCGAACAGCCCCACAACGCTTGTGCCTCCGACCCCCACGGCTCCCCGGAGGGTCATCGACTCGATTCCAACAAGTCCCTCGCCTTCCCGCTCGGCCACTTCGATCACCGCAGCGAACGAACTGCTGGATCCGCCGACATCCAGCGTGGTTGCGTCAGCCCCGCTGCCACGGATGACCACGCCGCCCCGCGGGAACGCGCAGGCTTTCACGAGATCCGCTCCGTAGCGTGTCACGACGGTTCGCGTAGCCGAGTCCGTCCACACTCCCGGCCCCACGAAGACGGTGTCCCCGGGTGCCGCCGCGTCAACCGCCACGAGGACGCTGGGGCTGTCCTCGGGGACCCGGATCGTGGCGGCGGAACACGCCGCCGCCACGTTCAGCGCGCAGGCTGCCATGAGGAACGCCATGCAGCGCATCTCCGGACCCCTCTCGCTACCGAGTCGCCGGGAGGAGAACGACCTTCCGCGTCTGGCGGAAGCCCGGACTCTCGGCCCTCAGGAAGTATACGCCTGCGGGGGCCAGTCCCCCGGCCTCCACCGTTCGATCCCACCGAACCGTGTGATAGCCTGCGGTCAGGGCGCCATCGTGCAGGACCCGCACGCGCCGGCCCCGGACGTCGTAGATGGTCACCTGAGCCGATGAAGGGCGCGGAACGGCCAGGCTGCACACGACCTCCTGGAGAGCCGGATTCGCCCCCGCAAGATCCAGGGACCACCGATCCGGGACTCGAGGCTCCGAAGGACGGACGTCCTCCGGGCTGTCCTGAGGCCTACTCGCGTCGCCCAGTGCTGCCGGAACTCCCGGCAAGGCGGCCGCGCTTCCCCCGCCGCAGAGCTGCTCGGACGCGAGCGGGTTGTCGACGAGGATCGTCCCGGGGCCGGGGTCGTTCGTCAGCTGGATCGCGGCGGGATCCGTCAACACGTTGCCGTTCGCGTCGTACCAGGTCTGCACTCGCGCGTCGACCTCGACTTCGAGACTTCCTCCCGCGATCGCGACGTTCCACGCGTTCGGACCCGCAGGCCTGCGGAGCGCGTTCTGTCCGGCCAACGCACCTCCCCCCGTGCCGTCGTAGAATCGCAGGCCCGTCTCGAACAGGACCCTGAGGTTGTCGGACCGATTGTACTTGAGGCTGTTCTGCTTCCAGAACACGTCCTCCTCGTCCACCTGCAGCCAGTTCCGGTCCCGGAAGTACTGCGCCCCCGCGTAGCTCTGCTCGAAGCGGTTGCACCGGACGTGCACGTCGGCAGTTTGGTACAGGTCGATCGCGCGGCCCCGCCAGTTCGTCACCGTGTTGTCGTCGACCACGGTCGCGTGGTTCAGGCACAGGTACTCGCCGCGGATGCCCGCGCTCCCGGGGCGATCCGTGTCCCCGTCGCCGGTGACCGTGTTGCCCACGACGCGCAGCGTGTCCACCGGACCCCACGGAAGGTCCTTGCACAGCGCCTTTCCGAACTGGAGCCAGATGCCGTAAGTGAGCTGTGTGCCGATCGTGTTGTCGCGTAGCTCGGCCACGGAGGCCTTCGTGTGGATCGCCGTCGTCTGGATCTCGTTGCTGAAGTTCGCTCCCCTCTCCACCGTGCAGCGCTGGATCAGGGCATCCGACCCGTAGTCGAACACCCCCTCCTGCGCGTAGTGGTGCACGCGCGAGTCCTCCAGCACAGCCGTCCCCGCCGCGGCGAAGTACACGCCCCGCAGCGCGTAGCCCACGGAGCAGCCCCTCAGGATCGCGGTCCCGCCGGCCGCCACCGTGATGCCGCCCCAGTCGTCGCCGTTCACCTCGTCCTTCGCGACGCTCTCGAACCAGACCGTGTCCTGCGGCGCGCCCGACTGCGTGATGAGGCTCCCGAGGACGATGAGGTCCGTGACGCCTGCCGTGCCCAGGGTGTCCTCGTGCGTCGGGTAGTCGAACAGGGTCGCCGCCACGCGGGTCGGCGCGACCAGGTTCCATTCGGAACCCGGGGCGATCCTCGCATCCCCGGGCAGGAAGATGTCCGCAATCTCGCTCCCGCTGAAGACGAGGTGTCCCAGCGAGGGGGCGATCCCATCGGACCAGACGCCCGTCCACGCGTCCCGGATCTCCGCGTACTCGATCCGGCTCTGCGAGCCGTCCGTGCCGGGCGCGAAGTAGAAGCCGCCCCAGTCGCCCGGCTGGCCGCCCGAACGGAAGACCGCCGGGCTCGCGGGCTCGCCGTCGACGAGAAGCACGCCACGCACGACGATCTCCGCGCGACTCCCGTCCCGCCCGAAGTTCCTCGCGTCCGTGTCCGCCGCGAAGACGACCTCGGTCCCCGCCGCCACCTCCAAGGTGCCCGCCGGGCACACCAGGAAGTCCGCATCCAGGTTCACCGTCCCCGACCACGTCACGCGCTCGCCGGGGACCGCCGCGTTGTCCGTCCGGAGATCGTAGCCCCGCTGGAACCAGCCCTCCCAGTTGAGGTCCGGGCTCGGCCCGTCGTCGTCGTGGCACGCGTACACCGCCCACACCGTGTCCGCATCCGCCACGAAGCCCGGCCACTGGGTCGTCGTGCGGCGCGCCCAGGTCACCTGCGTCCGCGGTTCCCAGTCTCCGGGCTGGAGGGGATCGCCCCGGTTCACCCGGTGGTACAGATGCGAGAGGGGCGGATTCCCCGGGTCGTAGGTGCGCGGCCGAAGCGCGCTGGGGTCCGTGTAGATCACGTGCAGATCGCCGTTGTCCGCACGGAACAGACCCGGTGCCACCGAGTTGACACCGTCGTCCTCGCTGACCCGAACGAACGACGAGTACGACGGCTCGCCCGGCTCAGCGACGTCGATCGCGACGATGTACGACTCCTTCTTGCCGGTCGGCTCCCATCGATGGAAGGCGACCAGGATCTCCTCCGTGTCCCGGAGCCCCGACGTCGCCAGCACGACGGAGACCTCCTCGCCGTCCTCCTCCAGCGCCCCGGGAGTACTGAACGTCTCGGAGACCGTGTACACGGTGACGTTCGTCCACTCCGTCCCCGGCGGCGCCGGCGGGGTGCCGTACGCGTGAAGCAACCGGAGACGCCTCTGGTTGCCTACGTTGTCGTCCACACTCGCAAGCACGTGAATCACGCAGTTCCCGTCCACGACCGGAATGCCGCCGGCGAATACCCCCGTCACGAACGTCTCGTGGCTCCAGGCGCCGGGGTCCACCGCCTGTTCCAGTGGCGCCCAGTTGTGGGTGAGCCACGTGTGATGGTCCAGCTTGCCACACGCGTCCTCCGGGTCGTGCGTGCGATAGACTGCGTGAAGCCGGTTCGTCGACTCCTCCAACCACAGGCGGGGACTCCCCGCGCAGGATGCGATGACCACCGGATCGCCGGTCCACGTCGCGTGTCCGCGCCGCCGGTAGCCTGCATCCATGGACATCCCCACACCACGCCACATCTCATGCGTTGTGTGAACGCGGTCGAGCGCATCCACGAACAGCGTTCCATCTCCCACATAGGCGACGTCCGTGCCGGAGATCTGTCCGCCAGTGAGATCCTCCCGCGCCTCCCACGCCTGGCCCCAATCCAGCGTGGCGTCGACCTGCTCGTACTGGTCGAGGCCGTTGTACCAGACGCCCATGTTCTGCCACGGTGAGTACACGCGATGAAGGTGCCACGGGCCCTCCCCGCGACCGAAAGCCAAGTGTCCCCCGAGAGCGCCTGCGCTGTCGGGCGCCTGCGGATCGAACACCTCGGCCCGCGTGGTCTGGACCGGCGGCTCCCAGCACCACTTGGCATGGGTGTCGGCTGGGATTGCCAGTGGGATCGTGGCCGCGATCGCGATTGCGCCGGCCCCTGTCCGTGACGCGTTCATGCGAACGCCTCCCTCTCCGAGTTGCGGGCAGCACCGTCTCGCCGCCGATCCCGCGGGGCGCGCCTCGCGCCCCTGTCTCGCGCCTCGACGGCATAGCAATCTGCTCAGCCCGCCCCCCCCCCGGACAGGACAAATGTCAGTTGCGAATGTGATTGTTGTCAGGGGCGGGCCGGCGGGTCGTGGTGGCCGGAACCGCTAGCTAGCGGCCGCAGCGGAGACCGGTGCTCAGGTGGGGTCTTGTGCCACGAAGCGGAGCACGTGCGTCAACGCGACCCGCGGATCCCCAGGCGGACCATCTTCTTGCCCAGTCCGCGGTAGCTGATCCCCAGGATCTCCGCCGCGCGGCGGCGCACGCCGCCGGCCTTCTCCAGGGCGCGGAGGATCTCGTCGCGCTCGGCGTTCGCCAGCCGCTCCGAGAGATCCGCGGCGGGCAGCACGCGCGACGTCTTCCCGCGCAGCGTGGAGCCGGCGGGAGCACTGCCGATGAGCATGGCGCCGGAGAGGCGCGGCTCGTTGCGGTGGAGCGCCACCGCGCGGTGCAGCAGGGTCTTCAGCTCGCGCACGTTCCCCGGCCAGTCGTGCGTGGCGAGGACCTGCCACGCGTCGTCGTCCAACTCCGGACGCGCCGCGCGTTCCACGGCGCAGATCTCGTCGAACACGAGACCGACCAGGAGCCGCAGGTCGTCCGCGCGCGTCCGCAGCGGCGGCACCTCGATCACGCCGCCGAGCAGGCGGTGGTGCAGGTCATCCAGGAACTTGCCGGCGGCCACGAGCGCGTCGAGGTTGCGGTTCGTGGCGCACACCAGCCGCGCCTCCACCGTGACCGGGCGCGTGGAGCCCACCGGGCGCACCTCGCGGCAGTCCAGCACGTGCAACAGCTTCGCCTGGAACTCCAGCGACGTCTTGTCGATCTCGTCCAGGAACACGGTGCCGCGGCCGGCTTCGCGCAGGATGCCGGGGTGCTCGCGCTCCGCGCCGGTGAACGCGCCCTTGCGGTGCCCGAACAGCTCGGACTCCTGCAGCGCCTCCGGCATGGCCGCGCAGTTCACGGGGAAGAACTCCCCCTCGGCGCCGCGGCCGAGATCGTGCAGCGCCTCGGCCAGCAGCGACTTGCCGGTGCCGGTCTCGCCGAGCAGCAGCAGCGGCAGGCTGGTGGGTCCGAGCTTGCGGCACTCGTCCAGCGTGGCGCGGAACGTGGCGGACTCCCATCCGCCCTGCAGGAGCCGCGCGCCGCGCGCGGACACCGCGCCGCGCGGCGCCGGACCCGCCTGGTTCTCGGCGAGGCGCACCTCCGCCGCGTCCACCTGGCGCAGCATGTGCGCCGCGCCCATGCGCTCGAAGTGCCGCCGCGCCGACGCGAGGTGGCGGCGCCGCTCCTCGCGCACCGGCCGGGCATCCGAGCCGCACTCGTGCAGCGCCGCCTCGTACGCCAGGTGCGCGCGCCCGATCTCGAAGGGGACGCGCAGCGCCTCCACCGCGGAGAGCGCCTCGTCCAGGTCCCGCCGCGCCTCGGCCTCGCGCCCGCAGCGCGCATGCCAGATGCCGCGCGCCCGCAGCGCCAGCGCGAACTCCTTGCGCTCGCCGGCCTTGTCCGCCACGGCGATGCTGCGCTCGATCCACGGGTGCGAGCCTTCCGTGTCGCCCAGCTCCAGGAGCGCGGCGCCGATGCGCCAGCCCAGCTCCGCCACGAGGTCGCCCTCGGCCGCGATGCTCTCCGCGCGCCGCCACGCCTGCCGGTACTTCTCCAGCGCCGGCCGCGTGCGGCCCGCGAGCAGATCCAGATCTCCCAGATCCTCCAGCACCAGCACGTGATCGCGCTCGCGCTCGCTCGTCTTCGCGATCTCCAGCGCGCCCTCCGCCAGCTCGCGCGCCGCCTCGATCCGGCCGGCCTCGCGCAGCGCGCGCGATGCCGCCAGCCGGGCGGAGATCACCAGGTTCTTCGCGTCCGACTCCTCGGCCGCCGCCAGCGCGCGCAGGGCGTGCTGGGCCGCGGCGTCGAGGTCCCCGGAAAGCCGGACCGCGATGGACAGGTGGAGGTTGTTGCGGATGACGCCGGCCTGGTGCCCGAGGCGCATGGCGATCGCCAGCGCCTCCTTGCCGTGCTCGATGGCCGCGTCGTACTGGCCGCGCTGGATGAACGCCACGCACAGCACGCCGTGCGAGCTGGCCGCGTCCGCGTCCAGTCCGCCTTCGCGCGTCTCCGCGAGTGCGCAGTACGCCGCCTCGAACGCCGGCTCCAGCTGCCCGGAGCGCAGGCACGTCTGCGCCAGCCACCGGAGCGCGGGCGCGAGCCCGCCGCGATCCCGCACGGCGCGCAGCGCCGCGATGCCCTTGTCCAGGATCTCCCGCGAGCGCGCGTAGTCCCCCCGGACCAGCGCCGCGTACCCGCGCACGGACTCGAGCCGCGCGACGGCGCGGTCATCCAGTCCCGGGAGCGCGAGCGCGGCGTCGACGGCCGCGTCCCCCTCGTCCGCGCGGCCCAGCCCCACGCAGCACGTGGCGAGACGCCACCTCAGCTCCGCCTCGAGCGCCGGCGGGAGATCGATGCCCGGCACGAGGAGGGACTCGAGGTCCTCCTTCGCGAGCGCGAGCATGCCGCGACCGAAGTGGATCTCGGCCCGGCGATAGCGATCCCCGATGGGCAGCTCGTGGAGCCGCGGAATCATCAGTCGTTCCCTGCGTCCGGAATGAGGCCCAGGTTGCGGAGGAGCTGGAGCAACTGCTCGAACCACGTCAGCGCCTCGGCCTCGCCCTGCGGAACCTCCGTGGCGAGACCGTAGTCGTCGAGGTCCAGGCACGCCTCCTCGGCGAGCTGTTTCGCTGCATCCGGATCCGTCGGCTCGCCGGAAGTGACCGCGTTTCCGCGCCCGTATGTCTGCGCCGACGCCGGTGGAGTCAGGAACAACGACAGCGCCGCGGCCACCGCGGTCACCGCCGCCATCTTCCTGAGCGTCGTGATCTTCATCCCTCTTTGCCGCCTTTCTGCACCTTGGGAACGGGACCATCCGGTCCCGCGGAATCGAAGCTGGGTGCTTCCTTCCCGGTGTCGGCCGATGATTGCCGCAAGTTTGGCAATTTCGGCTTCACCGGAACGGAAGCGGGGACACACCTCGGAGCTTCCCAAGAGACGCCCGTCTCGATCCGGGGAATCGGAACGGGAGGGCGGCCCCCCGGCTGGGGGAGCGGAGCGAACCCGGGGAACGCGTGAAGTCTAGCACAGGGCGCGCGGCGGGAAGAAGGGGCCGAAGCAGCGGAAACGGCCGGCCGCGGGCGTGTCCGGCGGATGCGGCGAGGGACCCGCGGCGGCGCCGGGAAGGGAGCGGCGCGCCCGCCGGACCGGGGCAGGATCGGAGCCGACAAGTTTCATTGTCGGATGTCGCGGTCGGCGGTCGGGGGAGCGGCAGGTCGCGGCGGCGTCCGGCCGGCACACGCCGGCGCGGCTCAGCGCCGCGCCGCCACGAGTTCGACGTCGTAGATCAGGGTCGCGAACGGCGGGACCCGCCCCGGCTTCCCGCGCGGGCCGTAGGCCAGGTCCGAAGGCACGATCAGCCGGCGCCGCCCGCCCGGGCGCATCCCGGCGATCCCCTCCTCGAACGCGGGGATCACCTCCCCTTCGCCCAGCCGGAACTCGAGGGGCCCCCGCCCGGGCGTCCGCTCGAACAGCGTCCCGTCCGTCAGCCACCCGTGGTAGTGGACGCGCACGCGCGCCCCGGGCGCCGCCGCCTCGCCCTCCCCCGGGGTGATGTCCAGGTACTCCAGGCCGGAGTCCGTGCGGACGGTTTCCGCGCCCTTCGGAAGCGTCGGGGGTCCGTTCGGGGCTTCGTGCATCACGCGCCTCCTTGGATCACCTGCCGGTACACGTCGGCGGTCCGGCGGCTCACGCTGTCGAGTGTGAACTGCTCCACGGCCTCGCGTCGAGCGTTCGCGCCGAGTCGCCGGCGCAGTCCGGGGTCGCGCAGCAGCCGGACGAGCCGCTCCGCGAGCGCGTCCGGGTCGCCGTGCGGCACGAGAAAGCCCGTCTCCCCCTCCTGCACCACGCGCGGCACGCCCCCGACCGGCGACGCCACCACCGGCTTGCCCGCCGCCATCGCCTCGAGAATCGCCACGGGCAATGTCTCCTGCTTCGACACGAGCACGTACACCGCGCAGCGGGCCACCTCCCCCGCGAGCTCCGCGGGGGCGAGGCCGCCGAGGAAATGCACCGCGCGCTCGAGCCCGAGCCGCGCCACATGTGCGCGGATCTCCGCCTCGTGCGCGGCATGCGTGGCCATCCCGGCGAGGCGCAGCGACGCGTCCGGCACCTCGCGGACCACGCGCGCCATCGCGTCCAGCAGGTTCGGGATGCCCTTCCGCGGGATCAACAGCCCCGAGAAGAGGAGCGCGTGCGGGTCCTCGTCCGCGGTCGTCTCGAAGAAGCGCGCGTCCACCGGGTTCGCGATCACCCAGGTGCGCGCGCCGCGCAGCCGGTCGCGGTAGTGCTCCTCCACCTCGGGCGTGAGCAGGATCACGTTGCGCATGCGGCGGAAGGCCGCGGCCACGAGCTGCCGCCGGAAGAGGCCGCGCACGCGCTTCCCCAGGCTGCGCTCCAGGCCGATCTCCGCCTCGAGGATGCCGTGGATGGTGACCACCGTGGGCAGGCCGCTCTCCAGCGCGCCGAGCGACTCGCGGTGCGCGCCGTGCGCGTGCACGACATCCGGCGCCAGCCCGCGCAGTGCGCGCGCGATGCGCCGGCGGTCCGGCAGCGCGAACAGCAGGTTGCCGAGGCGGGCCGAGCCGCCGAGCGAGTGCACGGTGACGCCCGGCTCCGGGTGCTCCACGCCGCGCGGCCGTCCCGGCTCGGCGACGAGCACGTGCACGTCCATGTCCGGGAGCCGGGCGAGACCCCGGCTGAGCTGGAGCGTGACCGCCTCCACGCCGCCGCGCAGCCGCGCCGGATCCCGCGGGTAGAGACCGACGATCGCGACCTTCAATGGACCCCGCGCGGAGCAAGGGAAGTCGTTGGAGGGCAACGCGCTATCGCGGCGCGCGCACTCCCGGAGGACAGCGCGTACCGTAGCACGCCCCCGCCCGGACGCGAACGTGGCTCTTGGCGGGACCGGGCGCCGGTGGGCTCCGGCGCGCCCACTTGCTCGCCCCGACGCGCGCGGCTAGCCTGCCCGGCGAGGGAGGCCTGCATGGACCGCACCTACGAGAAGCTCGGCGTGTTCTACCTCGGTCGCGAAGCGGCGGGGTCGGCCACCGCCGCATCCCCCGCTCCGCTCCTGTACGACAGCAAGGACCTCACCACGCACGCCGTGGTCGTGGGCATGACCGGCAGCGGGAAGACCGGGCTGGGGATCGGACTGCTCGAGGAGGCCGCGATCGACCGGATCCCCGTGATCGCGCTCGATCCGAAGGGCGATCTCGGGAACCTGCTGCTCACGTTCCCGGAGCTGGCGCCCGCGGACTTCCGCCCGTGGGTGGACGAGGCCGCGGCGGCGTCGGGCGGCATGACGCCGGACGAGGCGGCCGCGCGCGCGGCGACGTCGTGGCGCGAGGGGCTGGCGTCGTGGGACCAGGACGGCGAGCGCATCCGGCGGCTGAAGGACGCGGCGGACTTCGCCATCTACACGCCGGGCGGCTCCGCGGGACTTCCCATCGCCGTGCTCCGATCGCTCGCCGCTCCGGCGCCCGCGGTGCGCGCCGACGCCGAGGCGCTGCGCGATCGCGTCGAGGCCGCGGCCGGCGGGTTGCTCTTCCTGCTCGGACTGGACGCGGACCCCGTGCAGAGCCGCGACCACATCCTGCTGTCCTCGCTGCTGGACGGCGCGTGGCGCGAGGGGCGCAGCCTGGATCTCGCGTCGCTGATCCGCGCGATCCAGAGCCCGCCGTTCGAGCGCGTGGGCGTGCTGGACCTCGAGTCGTTCTACCCGCAGGCCGAGCGCTTCGCCCTGGCGATGCGCATGAACAACCTGCTCGCCTCCCCCGCGTTCGCCGCGTGGCGCGACGGCGATCCGCTGGACGCCGGCGCGCTCCTGTACGCGCCGGACGGGAAGCCGCGGGTGTCGATCGTGTCGCTCGCGCACCTCGACGACGCGCAGCGCATGTTCTTCGTCACGATGCTGCTGGGCGAGGTGATCTCGTGGATGCGCGCGCAGCCCGGCACGGGCAGCCTGCGCGCCATCCTGCTTATGGACGAGGTGTTCGGCTTCCTGCCGCCCACGGCGAACCCGCCGTCGAAGAAGCCGCTGCTCACCCTGCTCAAGCAGGCGCGCGCGTACGGACTCGGCGTCGTGCTGTGCACGCAGAACCCGGTGGACCTGGACTACAAGGCGCTGTCCAACGCGGGCACGTGGATGATCGGACGGCTGCAGACCGAGCGCGACGTGCTGCGCGTCCTGGACGGTCTGGAAGGCGCGAGCGCGGCGGGCGGCGCGGCGTTCGACCGCGGCGCGATGCAGACGGTGCTCGCCGGGCTGGGCAAGCGCCGCTTCCTCCTGCACAACGTGCACGAGAGCGCGCCCGTGCTGTTCGACACCCGGTGGTGCATGGCGTACCTCGCGGGACCGATGACGCGCGTGCAGATCGAGCGGCTGATGGGACCGCGCAAGGCGGCGGCGGCGGCAACGACGGCGGCGGGCGCGCCTCCCGCGAGCGGCGCCCACGCGTCGCCGGGCGCGCCGGCCGCCACGACGGCGCCCCTCCCGGCGCCCGACACGGCCGCGGCGAACGACCGCCCCGTGCTTCCGCCGGGGATCCGGCAGGCGTTCGTGCCCGGGAGCGGGGCGGCCGGCGGCGGGTCCCTGTGGTACCGCCCGGCGCTCCTCGGCATGGCGTCCTTGCACTTCGTGGACGCGCGCGCGGGTGTGGACCTCTGGGAGGACCGCGCGCTCCTCGCCCCGCTCGGCGAGGGCGCGGAGGATCCGTGGGAGGCGGCGGAGACCACGGCGCTCGGGGCGAAGGACCTCGCGGACGCGCCCGACGGCGCCGCGCGCTGGGACGCGCTTCCCGTCGAGGCGGCGCGGCCCGCGTCCTACGAGAAGTGGGCGCGCGCGCTGTCGGGCCGTCTGTACCGCGACGCGTCACTCACGCTGCGCAAGGCCGACGGCGTCGTCTCCGCACCCGGAGAGGACGAGGGCACATTCCGCGGGCGCGTGGCGCAGAAGCAGCGCGAAGCGCGCGACCTCGCGTGCGCGAAGCTCCGCGCGAAGTACGAGGCGAAGGTGGCGACGCTGGCCGAGCGCGTCCGGAAGGACGAGCAGCGCGTGGAGAAGGAGAAGTCGCAGCAGAGCCAGCAGTCCTTCCAGACCGCGATCTCCGTCGGCGCCACCGTGCTCGGCGCGCTCCTCGGCCGCAAGGCGATCAGCTCCGGCACCGTGGGCCGCGCGTCCACGGCGCTGCGCTCGGCGGGCCGCGTGACGCGGGAGCAGGAGGACGTGCGCCACGCGCTCGAGACGCTGGAGACGAACCGCGCGAAGCTGGCCGAGCTGGAGCAGGAGCTGCAGGCGGAACTCGCGGCGATGGACGCCGAGGTGGATCCCGCGGCGCTCGAGGTGACCGAGGTGGCGGTGAAGCCGCGCAAGTCCGACATCCGCGTGGCCGGCGTGTGGCTCGTGTGGCTCCCGTGGCGCTCGCTGCCGGGCGGGGCGCTGCAGCCGGACTTCACCGCGGCATGACCGCGCGGAGCGCGGGCGTCGCGGCGGTTCTCGCGCTCCCGTTCGTCCCGTTCCTGCTCGGCATTCCGGTGCGGTTCGACGCCGCGGGCGTCCTGCTCGTCGGGGCCGCGGCGGTCGGCGCCCCGGGGGCGGCGGCGGCGCTCGCGTGGGGTCGGCGGCGGGCCGCCGACGGTTTCGCCGCGTTCGTGCTCGGCGGCTGGCTGCTGGGTTTCCTCGCGCTCGCGCTCCGCAAGCTCCTCGGGCTCCCGCTCACGCCGGCCGGGCTCGCCGCACCGCTCGGCGCGCTCACGCTGCTCACGGCGGTGCTCGGCCTGCGCCGCCACCGTCCGCCGCCGTTCGTGCCGCGCGGCGCTGCCGCCCTCGCGATCGCGAGCGCCGCCCTCGCCTTCGCGCTGGCGTACACGGCCGCGCGCCACATCGTGCCGCCGCTGCAGGACCAGGACATGGACGCGCAGAACACGGCCTACGGGCTCGCGGCGCGGCTCACCCCGTTCGGCCTCACGGACCGGAGCACGCTGTACTTCTTCGCGCACCCGCTGTACCTGCACTGGCTCAACGCCGAGACGCTGGTCCTCGCCGGCGAGATCGGGACGGTGCGCCCGCCGTACGATGCGGCGCTGAAGGAGGAGGCGAAGCAGCCGCCCGATGCGCGCCGGCCGTCGCTCGAGCGGACCCTCCGCGCGCTGCGCTTCGAGGAGCGTCCGCCGGATCGCGGCGTCGCCTGGACGCGCGACGTGTACGGCGACTTCCTGCGGGATCCCGCCCTCTTCGGGACGCGCGCCCCGAACGTGGCGCTGGCCGCGGCGTTCGGAGCGCTGCTGTTCCTCTCGCTGCTGGCGATCGGGCTCGGCCGCGCCGACGCCGCGCTCGTGGCCGCCGCGGCGCTCACGCTGCCGGAGGTCGTGGTGCGCCTGGGGTACGGCGGCTACTTCGCCGCGGAGGCGCTGACGTTCCTGCTCGTGGTCCGCGCGGCGTGCGATCCCGAGGCCACGCGCGCCGCGCGCGCCGCCGCCGGGTTCGTGGCGATGTTCACCAGCCAGAAGGCCATCGCGGCCGGCGCCGCCGCCGCCGGATCGGAGATCCTCGCGCGGCTGCGGGCGCTGCCCGCGGGCGCCGCGGGGTCCGTCCCCATCCTCGCCGGGATGGCCGTGGCGGCCGGCGGCTACGCACTGTTCGGGCTCGTGATCGCGCCCGAGGACTTCGTCCTCGACAACCTCCTGGAGCACGGCTTCCGCCGGTTCGCGGCCGCCGTGGGGCAGGACGCCTCGGTTCGGCTGTCCTACCCGGGACCGCTCGAGGTGTGGGCGGACTTCGCCCGGCAGGCGGGACCGGGGTTCGCCGCGGCCGCGGTGGCCGGGTTCCTGGCGGCGCCCGTCCTCGCGCGCCGCGCTGCCGGGTCCGCCGGGTCCGCCGGGTCCGCCGAGGCGCGGACCCTCGCGGGGGTGTGCTTCCTGTGGGCGGCCGCCGGGGCCGTGCTCTTCACCGCCACGGACTGGCGGCAGACGAAGCACCTTTGCACGATGTTGCCGGCGTTCATGCTCCTTGCCGGCGTGGCCCTGGCGAACGCGCCGGGGTCCCTGCGGCACGCCGTGCGCGCGGTCCTGGCCGCGTCGATCGTGTGGAATGTCGTGCGGATCCTGCGTCTCCTGCGGGATTTCGACTCCTTCCCGGTGCGCCCCATCTGGTGATCCGCCCGCGACCGAGGTTCGGTCGCTCGCCCCGTGGCGCGACGAGGCCGCGGAAGGGTAAGCTCGTTCCTGGACCGAACCGGAAGGGTCTCCTTGAACCAGGAACGCACCTCCGCGCCCGCCCCCGAAGTGGACGTGGTCGTCCCCGTCTACAACGAGGAGAAGGCGCTCCCCCGGAGCATCCCCACGCTCGTGGAGTTCCTGCGGGCACACGACTTCCGCGGCTTCCGCGTGGTCATCGCGGACAACGCGTCCATCGACGGCACCGAGGCCGTGGGCCGGGAGCTCGACGCCCGCTACCCCGAGGTGGTGTATCGCCGGCTGGACCGGAAGGGCCGCGGCGTGGCGCTGTGGACCACGTGGCTGGAGAGTCCCGCCCGCTACGTCACCTACATGGACGTGGACCTCTCCACGAACCTCGCCGCGTTCCCGGACATGATGAAGCTCCTGCGCAACGGGAGCGACGTGGTCATCGGCTCCCGGCTGCGGAAGGGCGCGAACACCACGCGCAGCCTCAAGCGCGAGATCCTCTCCCGCGGGTACAACCTGCTCGTGCGGGCGTTCTACGGCACGCGCTTCACGGACGCGCAGTGCGGCTTCAAGGGCGTGCGCCGTGACGTGGCCCAGCTCCTCGTCCCGCTGCTCAAGGACCGGAAGTGGTTCTTCGACACGGAGCTGCTGGTGCTCGCGGAGAAGACGGGGTACACGTTGGGCGAGGTCCCGGTGAGCTGGGTGGAGGACCTGGACTCGCGCGTGGAGCTGCTCAAGACGATCCGCGACGACCTGGTGTCGCTGGTGCGGCTGCGCCGCGAGCTGACCGGGACGCTGGCGCGGATCCGGGAGCTGCGCGCGGGCGCGGCGGCCGGCACCGCCCTGCCGCCCGGCCGCACCGAGGGGACCGCGGGCTGACGTCGGTCGAACCCCGGGGATTGCCATGAACTACAGGCTGCTCGGCCGGAGCGGGCTCCGCGTGTCGGAGCTGTGCCTCGGCACCATGACGTTCGGCGAGGAGTGGGGCTGGGGCTCGCCGAAGGACGAGTGCCGCCGCGTCTTCGACGCCTACGCGGCGCGCGGCGGCAACTTCGTGGACACCGCGAACCGCTACACGGAAGGCACCAGCGAGAAGTGGCTCGGCGAGATGATCGCGGCCGAGCGCGCGCACTTCGTCCTGGCCACGAAGTACTCGCTCACGATGGATCCGCAGGACCCGAACTTCTCGGGGAACCACCGCAAGAACATGGTCCAGTCCCTGGAGGCCAGCCTGAAGCGGCTGGGCACGGACTACGTGGACCTGTACTGGCTGCACGCGTGGGACTACCTCACGCCGATCGACGAGGTGATGCGCGCCTTCGACGACCTCGTCCGCGCGGGCAAGATCCTGTACGCGGGCATCTCGGACGCGCCCGCGTGGGCGGTGTCGGCCGCGAACACGATGGCGGACCTGCGGGGGTGGACGCCGTTCGTGGGGCTGCAGATCGAGTACAGCCTGATCGAGCGCACGGTGGAGCGGGACCTGCTGCCCATGGCCGCGCACTTCGATCTCGGCGTGCTGGCGTGGTCGCCGCTGGGCTCGGGGCTCCTGACCGGGAAGTACGCCGCGGAGGAGGATGCCGGGAAGCCGGGGCGGCGCATCGCCGCGGGCAGCCGCCGCGTGTCCGAGCGGAATCTCGCGATCGCGCGGGAGACGGCCGCGGTGGCGAAGGACGCGGGCTGCACGCCGGCGCAGGCCGCGATCAACTGGCTGCGGGCGAAGCCCGGCGTGATCCCCATGGTCGGAGCGCGCACGGCGGCGCAGCTCGAGGAGAACCTGGCCGCGCTGGACGCCGTGCTGCCGGCGGAGGCGGTGGCGCGCCTGGACGCGGCGTCGGCGATCGAGCCGGGATTCCCCGCGCAGTTCCTGGAGCAGGACAGCATCAAGGACCTCGTGTGGAGCAAGCGGCGCGACCGCATCGACCCGCACGGGCTGCGCGGGGGGGTGCCGCTGCGATAGAGCGGCGGGGTCGGCCGAAGCGGCGGCGGGCCGCCCCGCATCGCGGGACGGCCCGGACCGTTGCGCGCTTCGCGGGCGGCGCTAGTTGTCCTTCGGCGCCAGCCGCGTCTTCTCGGTCTCGCGCTTGAGCGCTTCCGTGTTCAGCACCTTGAACTCCACGCGACGGTTCTTCGCGCGGTTGAACGCCGTGTCGTTCGGCGCCACCGGCGTGCTCTCGCCGTAACCCGCCGACGTGAGCTGCTCCGCGTTCAGCGTGGGGAACTTGCCCACGAGGTACTCGCGCACGGCCGCCGCGCGCTCCTCGCTGAGCTTCTGGTTGAACTCGTCGCTGCCCTGCGCGTCGGTGTGTCCGCCGATCTCGATGCGCAACTCCGGCCAGCGGCCGAGGATGTTCCCGACCTCGTCCAGCGCCGCGAAGGACTCCGGCTTGATCGTGGACTTGCCGGAGTCGAAGTTGATGTTCTCGAGGCGGATCATGCCGGTGTCCAGCAGCTCCGTCTCCTTCTCGGTGAGCACGATCGGGCAGCCGCTCGCGTCCACGCGCACGTCCGCGGGGGTGTCGGCGCAGGTGTCCACGCCGTCGCACACGCCGTCGCCGTCCGCATCCGCGGGGCAGCCCGTGGCGTCCACCGTGCACCCCTTGGGCGTGTCCTCGCACTGGTCGAGGCCGTCGAACACCCCGTCCCCGTCCGAGTCCAGCGGGCAGCCCTTCGGGTCCACCTTCGCGCCCTTCGGCGTGCCGGAGCACTCGTCGATGCCGTCCAGGATGCCGTCGCCGTCCGAGTCCGTGGGGCAGCCGAGCGCGTCCACCGTGGCGCCCTTCGGCGTGGCGTCGCACCGGTCGATGCCGTCCGGCACGCCGTCCGCGTCGCCGTCGATCGGGCAGCCGGAGGCGTCCACGCGGGCGCCGAGCGGCGTGTCGGCGCAGGCGTCCAAGCGGTCGGGGATCCCGTCCCCGTCCGTGTCGCGCGGCGCGCCGCCGAAGCCGATGTTCAGTCCGGCGAAGACCTCGGTGTGCGGACGGAACTCCTCCTCGCCGAAGAAGTCCGGCACCTCGTAGCTGACGCGCCGGGCGTCCACGCGCAGCCCGATCTGGTCCGTGAAGCGCAGCAGCACGCCGCCGCCCACGTTCCAGGCGAACTTCGTCTCCTCTTCGTCGCTGTCGTCCTTGAGCCGCACGGCGCCGCCGCCCGCGGTGGCGAACGGGACGAGCATGGTGCGCTGCGTGAGGAACCAGGTGAGGTTCCCCGATCCGTGCAGGAGGTCCAGGTTGTTCAGGTCCTCGTTGGAACCGAAGTGGCCGCGCGCCTCGAGGCCGAGCGACGGGACGAGCTTCACGCCGAGGATGCCGCCGAACATGGGCTGCGTGTCCTCGACGTCGCCCTGACCGTAGCCGAGCTCCGCCGGGGGCCAGGCAATGCCGCCGCCGGGGGTGATCCAGAACGCGGGGTCCACGAACTCCCGGGCCGACGCGCCGCGCGCCGCGAGCAGGAGCATCGCGACGGCAGCGACCCGGAAGAGGGAACTGATCTTCATGGGATGTACCTCCTCGGGCGATGGCCCCACGAGGGAGCCCGGGCTTCGGGGGACGAGCCCAGCAGGCGCAAGCTACCCCAGGAGGGCGAACCGGTCCACCGGTCAGCGGCCGTTTTCACCTCCCGGCGGGAGATTTCCGACCCGGCGGGCGGGGCATCCACCGCGGCACGCGAGCCGCATAGTCCGCGTATTCGGGGCCGAAGCGCGCGCGCAGCGCCGGTTCCTCGTACCACACGACGAACGCGGACAGGGCGGCGAGCACGGCCGCGGCGTAGATCAGGAGCGCGGAGGAGGGATGCCATACGATCTGCCCCGCCAGCATCGCACCGACGGCGAGGTACATGGGGTTGCGGGTCCAGCGGTACGGGCCGCGCACCACGAGACGGCGGGGCGGATCCACGGGAGCGGGCGTGCCGCCGTGACGGTGGAACTGCACGACGCACGGCACGATCCACAGCATCCCCGCGACGATGAACCCCGCGCCGAGCACGACCGCCGCGTCGCGCGGCGCGGCCGCATGCGAGCGGGCGGCCAGCAGGCGCGGTACGAGGATGCCGAGCGTCCCGGGCACGAGCAGGAGGAAAAGCGTGTTGCGCAGCGCAAGCACGGCGTCCTTACCGGGCCGGCAGCCCGTCCTCCACGCGCTCGACGTAGGGGCGGGTGAGCGGGTGCGCGTAGGCCGCGCCGGCCCGCACGCGGGACAGCATCTCGCGCGGCCCCACGGCTCCCGCGTGCACCTGCGCCGCGGCCTCCAGCACGAACTCCAGGTTGTCCACGGCGCGCGCGAGCTGCGCCTCGGGCGTGCCGCCGTCCAGGAACTCGTGGGCGAGCGCGGCGCCGTCCGCGTCGCCCGACCACTGCTCGTCCACGATGCGCCGCTCCGCGTCGTCGAGCGCGCCCTCCGGCAGCCAGCGCTTCGCGGGGGTGGGCACGTCGCCGAGCTGCGCCTCGTGCAGGTCGTGCACCAGGAGGAGGAGCGCCACGCGGTTCGCGTCCAGGCCGCCGCCGGCCTCGCGCGCGATGCGCCAGCCGAGGAGCGCCGCCGAGAAGGCGTGGTCCGCGATGGACTCCGGCGCCGCCACGCCCACGCGCAGCCAGCCGGTGCGCGGGTAGCGCTTCAGGCGAAGCACGTCCTCGATCCACGCCGCCGGGATCATGGCGCCTCCGCCAGCGCGGCGCGCCAGGATGCCGGGTCCTTCGCGCCGTCGCGCAGGAAGAAGAAGGGATCCGTGGGGCCGTGTCCGCCGCCGACGGCCCAGCCCGCGCGGATCGCCTCGGTCAGGAACCGCTTCGACCGGCGCACGGCCTCCTCCAGGGGGAAGCCGCGGCCGAGGTGCGTGGCGATGGCGGCGGAGTACGTGCAGCCGGTGCCGTGCGTGTGCGGCGTGTCGATCCACTCCCCTTCGATCACGGTGACGCCGTCCCGCGTCACCAGGACATCGGTGCCGCGGCGCTCCGCGAGGTGGCCGCCCTTCACGAGCGCGGCGCGCGCGCCCTGCTCCAGGAGGTGCCGGCCCGAGCGCTCGGCGTCCGCGGGCGTGCGCACGGCGAGCCCGGTGAGCCGCTCGGCTTCGTGCACGTTCGGCGTGATGACGGTGGCGCGCGGCACCAGCTCCGCCACGACGGCGGCCACGCAGTCGTCCGCGAGCAGCGCGTAGCCGGACTTCGAGATCATCACCGGATCGCACACGTACGCGGGCGGCGCGTGCCGCGCGAGGCCGGCCGCGACCGTCCGCACGATCCCGACCGACGCGAGCATCCCGGTCTTGCACGCGGCCACGCGCAGGTCGGCGAAGACGGCGTCGATCTGCGCCGCGATGAGCGGGAGCGGCAGCCCCTCCGCGGCGGTGACGCCGCGCGTGTTCTGCGCGGTGATGGCCGTGATCACCGAGGCGCCGTAGCCGCCGCAGGCGGTGATGGCCTTCAGGTCCGCCTGGATGCCGGCGCCGCCGGAAGAGTCCGAGCCGGCCAGCGTGAGGATGATGGGCTGCATGGCCCGGGGAGTATACGGGGCGAAGGGAGGGGCGGCGACACCGCGGGCCGCCGCCCTCCCCGGGTCAACGCGAGGGCGCCGACGGCACGTCCGCCGCCCCGGCGGGACCCGCCGCGTCCCGCGGCAGGGACGCGGGAGCATTCGCCAGGCGGAGCGCCGCGAGCGCCACGATCCGTGCGGAGTGCTCCACCGCGGCGGCGTCCACGGCGTCCATGCGGTCCAGGTTCGTATGGTACGAGCGCTCGTAGTCCGTCCTGTCCTGCTGCCAGAGGAAGGCCGGAACGCCGGCCTGCAGGAACGGCCAGTGGTCGCTGGGGCAGGCGGACGCGGTTCCGCAGGACGACCCCGTGGCGCAGGCCGGGGACGACGTGTCGCACGAACTCGCGCCCGTGGCGCACTGCGCCGCACACGACGCCGTGGGATCCGCGCACGACGAGAGGCACGCCGCGAGCACGGCAGGGGCGAGCGCTGCCGTCTCGTGCACCGCGAAGGGGCGGTCGGGATCCAGGGTCGCCAGCGGGGCCAGCAGCTCGCGCAGCGCCGGCGCGAGGGCGGGCGGCGCCTCGATCCCCTGGATCGCGCCGGCGCCGCGGTCCTGGATCAGCACCGCGAAGATCCGGGACAGCTCGTCCGCGTGCGCGGACGCGTACGCCGTCGAGCCGATGAGCCCCTGCTCTTCGCCGGTGAACAGCACGAAGCGCACGGTGCGCGCGGGACGCACGCCCGACGCGGCCAGGAGTCGCGCGGCCTCCAGCGTCGTGGCGACGCCGACCGCATTGTCCGTGGCGCCCGTTCCGAGATCCCACGAGTCCAGGTGTGCGCCCACGAGGACGATCTCGTCCGGCCGCGTGGAACCGCGCTGCTCCGCGGTGACGTTCGCGAGCGGACGCGGCCCCGCATGGACGGTCACGTCGATGTCGAACTCCACGAAGGGCGCGGCCCCGCGCTCGACCAGGAGGTCGAGCTCCTGCCAGTCCGAGTTCCGGAGCGTGACCGCGGGGAGTCCCCCGATCTCCTTCGCGGAGGCGGGAGGGCTTCCGCCGGCGAGAATGCGGTCGTCCGGCGAGGCGAGAAGCGCCCCGAGCGCGCCCGCCCCGCGCAGCGCCTCGAGAAGCCACGCGCGCGCGGACGGATCGGCCGCGTTGCCCGCGGGCACGAGGACCCAGGCGCCGGACAGATCCGGCCGGCCCCCGACCCACTCCGCGGTGGGCGGCGTCCTCCGGACCGCCCCGCGCACGGGACCGTTCGTGCCGGCGGACCACGCCGCGGTGCCGCAGGCCAGGGGCTTCGACTCCGGCGCGATCATCCGGCCGGACGTCGCGTGTCGATCGAAGCCCACGGGGAACGTCCCCGCGGGTTCGAGCCGCACGCGTTCGAGACCGAACGCCTCGAATCGCCCGGCGGCCCACGACGCGGCCTTCTCGAGGTTCGTGGAGCCGGTGAGCCGCGGACCGATGCGCTCGGAGAGATGGGTGACGTGCTCCATGGCCCGGGTGTCGCGCATCCGCGCGTGCAGGCGGGCCGCGTCCTCCGGGGCCGCGACGGCGACCCCGGAGACGAACAGCGCGGCGACGAACAGCGCGGCAACGAGCGGGCGGCGGGTCATCGCGTCCCCTTCCGCGCACGCACGAACGCGCTCAGCACCTCGCCGTCCCACGACGCGAGGGCCGGCGCCTGCGCGGGATCCGCGCCACCGATGGCGGAGGAGCCCTTCGGGGAGACGCGCTCGATCCCCACCTCCTCGAAGCCGACGGAGCGGAGCATCGCGCGGTACTCGTCCATCGGCAGCGCGCCCGCCACGCAGCCCGCCCACAGCGCGGCCTCGTGCCGCACCGCATCCGGCATCGGCTTCGTGGTCACGATGTCGGCGACCGCGAGCCGGCCGCCGGGCTTCAGCACGCGGAACGCCTCCGCCAGGGTGCGCCGCTTGTCCGTGGACAGGTTGATCACGCAGTTCGAGATCACCACGTCCACGGACGCGGACGGCAGCGGGATCTCCTCGATCGTCCCGCGCAGGAAGACCGCGTTCTCCAGCCCGGACTTCCGCTGGTTCTCCAGCGCCAGCGCGAGCATCTCGTCGGTCATGTCCAGGCCGTAGGCGCGGCCGGTGGGGCCCACCCGGCGCGCGGACAGCAGCACGTCGATGCCGCCGCCCGACCCGAGGTCCAGCACCGTCTCGCCCTCGTGCAGCTCCGCGAGGGCGATGGGGTTGCCGCAGCCGAGCGACGCCGCCACCGCGTCCGGCGGGAGCGTGCCGATCTCCGCCGCGTCGTAGCCGAGGTCCGGCTGGCCGGAGCAGCAGCTCGCCGCGGGCGTGGACGCGGGCATGGCGGACGACGAGCAGCAGCCGGACGAGGCGGACGACGAGGGCGAGGACGACGCCGACGAGGACGGGCCGCAGCAGCTCGCCGCAGCGCCGCGCCCCACGCTCTTCGCGGCTTCGGCGTAGCGCGTGCGGATCTCCTCGCGCAGGCCCGGGTCGATCGTGGTCGCTTCGGTCTTCGGGGTCATGGGATTCCTCCTCCTTGTGGTTGGTTCTGACAACTATCAGGTCAAACGAAAACCTACTCAGGGGACGGGGCGGCGCAGCCGCGCACGCGGCTCGCCCGCTCCGACACCGCCCGCGCCAATCTCGCGATCAGCCGGGCCGTGGCCTGCCGGACCTCGGGATCGAAGTCCGCCAGCAGCGCCTTCTCCTCCTCGATCAGGTTCTGCACGATCCGGTCGTGCAGCGCGCGCCCGCCCGCCGTGGGCTCCAGCAGGATGGACCTGCCGTCGGCCGGGTTCGGGACGCGCCGCACGTGGCCGGCCTTCTCCAGGCCGTCCACCACGCGCGACGCCGTGCTCTTGTCCAGCCAGAGGAGCGCGGCCAGATCGTTCATCGTGATCGCGCCCCGCTGCACCACCGCCTCGAGGGCGTAGCACTGCGTCACCGAGATCCCGTGGCAGCAGATGCTGGTGCGGTCCCGGAACTGGTACACGCGGACCAGCTCGGACAGCGCCTCGTGCAGGTCCTCGGCGTCCCGGCGCAGGGCCGGATCCTCCGGCCGTCGGATCGATAGTGGTTGCATGTGCCAACCATAGGTGCGCGGCGTCCGGGCGTCAAGGCCCCGGCTTGCCCGACCCGGGACGTCCGCCTAGGCTCCGGCCTCACCCGGGAGGAGCGCCGGCCGGTGGTTCGACCCGCCCGGCCCCGCGAACGGAGGTCCCTTGCGCCCCACGAGCCCGCCACCGCCGACCGCGTCCGGGCCCCGGGCGTCGCGCCCGCCGCGGGCCGCGTGGATCGCCGCCGCGGTCGCCGCGGGCGCCTCCCTCGCCCTCTACGCATTCACGGCCGCGCCGGGGCTGGGACTGGTGGACTCCGCGGAGCTGGCGCTCACCTGCGTGACGGGCGGCGTGCCGCATCCGCCCGGCGTCCCGCTGTACCGGCTGCTCGGCGGCATCTTCGCGAAGCTCCCGCTCGGCTCCCCGGAGCGCGCGATGAACCTCATGTCCGCGTTCTTCGCCGCGCTCGCGGTCGGCGCGGTGCTGCTCGCCGCGGAGCGGATGCTCGCGCTGCGCGATCCCGCCGCGCCGCCGCGCCATCGCGTGCTCGCGGCGGCGTCCGCCGCCGCCATCTTCGCCACGTCGTTCAACCCGTGGACCTGGAGCGCGGTCGCGGAGGTGTACTCGCTGAACGTGTTCCTCGTGGCCGCCGCGTGGGCGTGCGCGTGGGCGGCGCTCCTGCCGGGCGCGGCCGCGGCGCCCGCGATCGCCGCGGCGTTCCTCGCCGCGTTCGGCATGGCCGTGCACCACGCCACGTCCGCGCTGCTGTTCCCGGTGCTGCTGCTCATGGCGGCCCTCTTCCGGCCGGCGCTGCTGCGGGCGCGCGCCGTGCTCGTCGCGACGGCGTTCGCGCTGGCGCTCTCGCTCTCGCTGTACCTCACGCTCCTCCCGGCCGCGACGCACGATCCCGGCCTCGGCTGGGGCGGCACCACGGACCTGCACCTCCTCTGGCGGCACATGACCGGCACGCAGTACGCGGAGCAGGTGGGCGCGCCGATGCAGGAGTCCGTGCGCGTGCTGCGCGAGATGGGCTCCACGCTGCTCCTCGGATGCGGCATCCCCGCGGCGCTGCTGGCGCTGGGCGGCGTGGGCGCGGCGCGGCGCGCGGCGCTCGTCCCGCTGGCGATGCTCGCGCTCAACGCGCTGCTCTCCGCGCGCTACATCGCCGGCCCCGAGGACCGCATGGCCTACGATCTGCCGGCCACGGTGGCGTGGTGCCTGCTGGCGGCGGCCGGCGCGCACGCGGTGCTCGCGCGCACCCGCCTGCCCCTGGCGGCGACCGCGGCGGTGCTGATCGCGCTGCCCGCCGGCTGGAACGCGGTCCGCAACCTCCCGCTCTGCAACCTGCGGCACGAGCACACGGCCCGCGTCTTCACGGAGGAGATGCTGGGCGACCTGCCCGGGCGCAGCGTCGTCCTCACGTCGGAGTGGAACCTGGTCGCGCCGTACCTGTACCGGCGGCACGTGGACGGCTGGCGCGTCGACCTCGACGTGATCGACGTGCTCATGCTGCGCCGCTTCTGGTACCTCGAGTACCTCGAGCGGGAGCATCCGGAGCTGGTCGCCGCGTCGCGCGCGGAGTTCGACCGCTTCCGCGCCGAGGTCCGCCGCTTCGACCTGGGACAGCCCTATGACCAGGCGAACATCCAGGCGTACTACGACGCCCTCGTCCTCGCGTGGGTGGATGCGGGCCGCGCGCGCGGCGGGGCGTACCTGGACTGGTCCACGCCGTCCCTGCCGCAGGAGGCGTCCTGGGTGCGGCAGCGGCTCACCCGCCCGGAGGGGATGCGGCTGAGGCTCTTCCTGCCGGGCGACCCCGGCACGGACGCGCCGCCCCCGCCGCCCGCGCCGTGCGACGCGGCGAACCTCCGGTACGTGCGCTCGCGCCTCACGGCGGAGTCGCTCGAAGGGGACCGCTCCACGCTGACCCCGCGCTTCGACCCCTACTGGAAGGTGTGGTCGCAGTACCAGGCGGCGGTCACGTCGGCGCTGCTCGTCGCGGCGCGCACCGGACCCGAGGCGCTCGAGGAGCGCCGGCGTGAGCTTGCCGCGTGGTTCCCCGAGCCCGACGTGGCGGCCCGCCACGCGATTGCCGCGACGCGCGGTCCGGCCGCGCGGTAGAATCGACCACGCTTCGCCGCCGGGCCCGTCGCTCCCCTCGCGTCCCGGGGGCCAGGAGCCGACGATGCTTCGCTCTCGACGCCTTCCCGGGTGCGCGCTCGCCGGCGTGATCCTCCTCGCGCCGGCCGCGCCCACGATCGCAACCCCGGTCACCTTCTCCGGAACCATCGTCTACAGCGGTTCGTACAGCGGCGACTCGATGTACGTGGCCGCCTTCGACACCGCGGGATCCGTGGTCCGCGGCCTGGACGCCGTCGCCGCGGGATCCCCGCCCTTCGCGCGACCCTTCAGCATCCTCTTCGACAACGCGTCCGCGTCGGGGCCGCTGGTCGTGGTGGCGCTCCTGGACGTGGACGGCTCGGGGTTCGATCCGGACTTCGCCGGGGAGTCCGTCACCGACGCGGACATCCTGGGCTGGTACCCCGGGACCGCCGCGCCGGGGCTCGTGGACCCCTCGACCTCCCGGACCGGCCTGGACTTCGCGCTGCCCACCGGGGAGATCCACGGCACCGTGATCCTGGACACCGGGCAGGCGTGGGCCGAGGTGGAGGCCTACACGACCGCGGACCTGTGGTCGCTGCGCTCGGTGGAACGGACGACCAGCGGACCGTACGCGCTGCGCGGCGTGTACGCCGGCTCGTACTGGGTGATCGCGTGGGCGCCGTTCGGGGAGATCTGCTACGGCGACGTGACGTGCGCCGCGCCCTCGACGCTGGTCCTGACGGCCGGCGAGGTGCTGGGCGGCATCGATCTGGACTTCACGGGACTGCCGGTCGTGCCGGAGAGCTGGGGGCGGATCAAGTCGCTGTATCGCTGAGGTCGGGCGCCGGATTCGCGCGGCGCAGGACCGCGAGCATCTCCAGCGCGCGATCCGCCGAGCGGAACACGGGGAGACCGGCGGCGGCCAGCGCGTCGGCGAAGGGGGAGTACAGCGCGCCCGCGTCGACCACGACCACCCACGGCTTCGCGGTGACGCGGGCCAGCGTGGCCAGGCGCGCGGCCACCGCGCTCTCGCGCGTGCAGTCCTCGCCGTGCCCGGGACCGGCCGGCAGCGTCTCCAGCGCAGGCGTCATCGGCACGCAGCCGATGAGGCCCACATCCACGTTCGGATCCTGCAGGACGACGCGCGCCGCCTCGGCGAATCCCGCGTCCCCGAGGAGCGGCGTGACATCCAGCGGGTTGCGCACGTCCACGATGCGGTCCAGGCGCGCGCGGCGCAGCACGTCGCGCAGGCGCTCCCCCGTGGCGGCGGCGAAGCGCGCGAGCCCGAAGGGGCCGGTGTTGTCCGCGATGGCCACGCACTCGTAGCCCGCGTTCGACATCGCGCCGAGGCGGCGGCCGATCGGCTTCCCGCCCAGGCGCGTGACGAGGCGCACGAGATCCACGAAGTCGTCCAGCTTCGATGCCACGAGGACGCCCGCGCCCTCCGCCAGCTCGCGCGCGACGACGTAGTCCCCCGCCACCGCCGCCGTGTGCGACGCGCTCGCCGCCGCGCCGGTGGGCGTGCGCCCCGCGCGGTACAGGATCACGGTGCGCCCGTCGTCCACGAGGCGACGCGCCGTGCGCAGGAAGCGCAGGCCGTCGCCCTCGCGGAAGCCCTCCACGTAGAATGCGAAGACGGACAGCTCCGCGTCCTCCGCGAGATGCTCCGCGTAGTCGGCGATCGTGAGGTCGATCTGGTTGCCGATCGACACGAGGAACTTCGGGTTCAGCTCCGCGAGCGCGGAGCTCTTCGCGGCCAGGAACGCGCCGCTCTGCGACACGACGGCCAGCGGCGACGCCTTGCCCGCGGGGAACGGCGCCTTCCACTCCGGCAGGAACAGCGAGTTCACGCGCCCGGGCACGGAGCGGATGCCGAGGCAGTTGCCGCCGTTCACCACGGGTCCGCCGCCCCCGCCGGCGCGCGCGGCGTGCAGCGTGCGGCGCATCGCGCGCGCCGCGTCCTGCGTGCCCTCGCGCTCGCCGAGCCCGCCGGGGATGAGCACCACGCTCTCGGCCTTCGCCTGCTCCACGACGGCGGTCAGGATGCCGGGCACCTGCGCCGCGTCCACCGCGAGCACCAGGCTGTCCACGGCGCCGGGCAGCGACGCCACGTCCGGGACGCAGGGGCAGCCGTCCACGCGGTCGCGGCCCGGCTTCACCACGAAGAGGCGCGACGGATCGAAGCCGGCCCGCAGCGTGTTCTCCAGGATGATGCGGCCGGGGTTGCGCGCATCGGACACGCCCACGATCGCGAGGGTGCGCGGGCGCAGCAGCGCGTCGATCTTCGCGAGCGGGCGCGGCGGGTCCGCGGGAGGGCGCGGGCCGCCGAGGCGCACGAGGACGTCGAGCGCCACGGGCCCCGCCGTTGTGAGCACGAGCGGGTTGATCTCCAGCTCCGCGTACGGGTCGGGGAGCGAGCGCGCGGCGAAGTCCGCGAGCGTGCGCACGACCGCGGCCAGCATGCCCGGCGCGATTCGCGGCGGCTGCCCGCGCAGGCTGCGCGTGGCGAGCGCGGGCGCGGTCTTCGCGTCCAGGAG
>CAYYFX010000001.1:34316-40419 GCA_964471155.1 uncultured Gemmatimonadota bacterium
GGGACGACGGCCACGCCGCCGAGCTCCGTCTTGTGCTGGATGGCCGCCGAGACGACCTTGACGACGATGCGATCGCCGGGAAGCGCCTCCAGATCGGCGTGCGCGGCCTCGCCGGCGTCACGGACGAAGCGGCGCGCCGGCGTGCGGATCCCCAGGTCCGCGAGCAGGCGGTACCCTTCGTCCTCGGTGAGGTGCGCGGGCGAGGTCGGCCCCGCGGTGGTGTCCATCCGTCGTTCTCCCGCCGGATCCGGTGCGACCAAGATATCCGGCGCGGGCGCGGCCATCGATGGGCGGCGGCGCCCGCGCCGGCGCCGCGAGCGTGGTAGCCTGCCGCCAGGGAGGTGGCCGCCGTGGAGAGGAGCTTCGTGATCGCCGTGGTGGGGTCGTTCTCGGGGCGATCCGGGATCGCCGCGCCGCGCTCGCGCTCCGTGGATCGGGACGACTTCGACGACGCGCTCCGCACGCTCGCCCCACGGGTCGTGACGGACCTGCCGTTCGCCGGCGAGGTCACGCTGGCCGCGTGGGAGGACTTCCGTCCGGACGGTCTGGTGGACCGCGTGGAGGGAATGCGCCCGCTCCTCGCGGCGAGGGAGGCCGTGGCGGATCCGGAGCGCATGAGCGCGCTCCTGCGGAAGGCCGGGGTCGGGGACGAGGCGTCGGCAGGTCCGCCAGCCCCGGCCGCGGCATCCTCCGGCGGGCACGGCGCCGGCTCCGGTTCGCCGGCCGGGGAGGCCTCGCTGCTGGACGAGTTGCTGGAGGCGAAGCAGCCGGGGACGCCGCCGCCTGCCGCGGGGCGGGACGCCGACCGCGACGCCTCCGTCGGCGACGCGGTGGACCGTCGGATCCGCGAGATCGTGGAGGCGTCGGTGGATCGCACGGACCATGCGGCGCACGACCGGCGGCGCGCACGGGTGGATGCGGAGCTCGGCGCGCGCGCGAACGCCATCCTCCGGCACCCCGCATTCCGCGCGATGGAAGCGCGCTGGGCGTCGCTGCGGCGGCTCGTGCGGGCCGCGGAGACGGACGAATCGTTGCGGCTGCGTCTCGTGGATGTCGGCGCGGGCGCCGCTCTCGCGGACTCCGCGGGGGAGCTGCGCGCGGACCTCCTCGTCACGGATCGCATCCTGGATGCGTCGGATGCCGGCCTCGCCGCGCTCGAGGATCTGTGCCGCCTCGCGGAGCGGGTGGGCGCGCCCGTGCTCGCGGGATGGAATGTCGCAGTGGCCCCCCCGGAGCGGCTGGCTGCCGAGCCGCGCTGGGCCGCGGCGCGTCGAACGGAGGGCGCGCATCGTGTCGGCGTGTGCTCGCCGCGGATCCTCACGCGTCTCCCCTACGGTCGCGCCACGGATCCGGCGGAGCGCTTCGTGTTCGAGGAGGACGCGGATCCGGCGCGGCCGGAGACCTACTGCTGGGGCAGCGCGGCGTTCGAATTGGGGGCGGCGGCCGCGGCGGCGTGGCGCACGGACGGATCGCTCGGGCGCATGGACCGCTGCCTGGAGATCGGCGGCCTTCCGCAGCATGTGGCGCGCGTGGGCGGGGACGCGGTGGCGTGCGGCCCCGTGGAGCGCGTGCTCACCGAGCCGGAGATCGAGGCATGGAAGGCCGCGGGACTGATCCCGGTGACGGGGGTGCGCGGTCGCGAGACGGCGCGGTTCCTGTCCACGCGCGCGCTGTCGTCGGGGCCGCTGTTCGCCGGCTGATGCCGTGCCTCAGGCTTCGACAGTCCGCAGCGCCGGTGTCCGGAGACCGGTTCAGCGCGACGTCCCGAGGAAGGCCACCCGCCTCGTCTCCCGACGCGATCCGGCTTCGAAGCGCACGAAGTAGATGCCTGCCGCCGCCGGCCCCGCCTCGGTGCGTCCGTCCCATCGCGCCACGTGGTCTCCCGCCGGAAGCTCCCCGTCCTGCACCACCCGCACCAGGCGGCCCGCGAGATCGTACACCGCGAGACGAGCGCGCCCCGGCGCCGCCAGGGAGAACCGGAACTCCGTGCCCCCGCGGAACGGGTTCGGCGCCACACCCGACATCCCGGTGACCAGCGGCGCCCACTGCGGGGTCGTCACCGTGACCGGCCCGAAGAGATCCTCGTGCCCGTACACGTCCACCGCGCCGACCTTGTAGAAGTACGTCCGTCCGCTCTCGACGGCTCGGTCCTCGTACCGGTGCGGGGCCTCTCCCGCAAGCGCCTCCGGGTTCAGCCGCGCGTACGGCCCTTCGATCGCGTCGCTCCGATGCACATGGAAGCCCGCGTGGTCCTTCGCCGACGCCGTCTGCCATGCGACCGCCACGAGCCGGTTCTCCGCCGCCGCCGCGAGCTGCGTCAGCACCACCGAGACGGTTCCGTCGCACGCATTGCTGCCGGTCACCGGAGCGGGGCCGGCGGACGAGAAGCCGCGCACCAGGGGCTCCGGCCAGATCACGGGCAGGCTGCCGCAATCGACCGTGCCGAAGGTTCCGCTCGTCCGCGACCGCTCCAGCCAGACCCGGCCGCCCGTATCGAATGCCGTCCACGAACCCAGAACGCGCGCGGCCCCGGCGCCCTGGGGGCACCCGTCGATGGCGAGCACGATGTCGGATCCGAGGCCGACATTGACCACTCCGGGCGCGGGCGTGAACTCCGAGAGGATGATCGTGCCCTGCACGCCGGCTTCGAGAGCGGAGACGCCGAGTTCGCTGCACGTGAGCCAGAGGTACAGCGGCCGAGGGCCGTTCGCCGGGACATCCGTGACGACGCGGGGATCGGTGGGACTCGCGCTGATCGCGAGTTCGTTCCCGTGGGGCAACCCGTCGGGCTCGAACACCGCGTGCTGCGTGATCGGCGCGTGGACGGTGATGACGGGGAACTGGTCGGTGCCCGAATAGGATCCGAGGCCGGTGCCCACCCACTCCCGGAGCCTGGAGCCACTGAACGGCAGGGCGGCCAGCTGCACCACCGTGCCGGGCACGCGACTCCCGGATGCCGGGGACACGATGCCCCCCGCGTCCGCCGTCACGGTGAGCGGGTAGACGCCCCCCTCCGCGAAGTACGCCGTCTGCACGATCGGCTCATCCGGGATGACGCTCGCCGATCGCTCCGTGCCCGTGTACGACCCGGCTCCCTCGCCCACCCACCGGTAGAACGTGGACCCGGCCGCCGGCGCGGCCTGGATCGGAAGTCCGACCTCCCGCGGATACTCGCCGGACGGCGGGGACACGGTCCCGTTCCCGAACGCCTGCACGGTCACCTGCGTGTACCCCGCGTAGTGGAAGTTCCCGGTCTGCGTGATCGGTCCGACCATCTGCACCGTGGCTTGCGGGAGAGGTCCCGTGTACGAGCCCGCGTCCACGCCGACCCATCCGTCGAAGAGGAACCCGTCCGGCGCGGTCGCGACGATCTCGACCACGTCGCCGACGTGGACGTCGCCCGATGCCGGCGTGACGCTGCCTCCGCCGGACGCGATCATCGTGAGCGGGAAGGTCCCGTCGAAGGTGAAGTGCGCGCGTTGTGTGATCGGCGCCCGCAACGGGAACTGCACCGTGCCGACCGGCCCGGTGTAGGAGCCCAGTCCCGTTCCGGTCCAACCGGACGGACGGTACAGGGAATCGGCGATTCCCTGGATCGTGAGCATCTCGAGAGGTTCGAACCAGCCGGTCTGCGGCGCGGTGGTGCCGTGCTCGTCCGCCTCCATGGTCACGCCGTATCTCGCGTGGTAACGGGCGATCCACAGTCCCGGCTCCGGACCCGCCGTCACCGTGCGCACGGGATCGCCGCCATCCGCCCACTCCACGAAGTCGAATCGCACGCGCGCTTCCGTCTCCACCGCGACCGGCGCCTCCACGACGTGCACGGTCCCGGGCGCCCACGGGAAGACGGCCGGCGTCGTGACGGGGGTCCCATCGACCACCACCGTGAGACCCGCGGGTGACGTGAGGATCGCTGTTCCCTCGGCGGCGCAGCCCGCGCTCTCCGCCCCGATCGCCACGCCGGTGGGGTTGTGCGCGGCGAGCAGCGGCGAGAACGGCGACACGGCGAGCGACTCCGCCGGACCGTCGCAGAAGAGGCCGTCCGCCGAGAAGTTCCCGTTCAGGTCCCTGTACGTGGCCGCCCCGCCCACCCAGTCCCCGCCGGCATTGCCGTGGAAGTTGCAGTTCCAGAGGGATGCGCTGCCGCCGTACGCGCCGCCGACGCGGGAGTCCTGGATCACGACGTTCTGCAGCGAGGCCCCACCGCCGCATCCCGCGGCGGACTGCGCTTCGTTCCGGAGGAACGTGCAGGACCCGACGATCACGGCTCCGACCGCCTGGAGTCCGGCAGCGCTTGTCGCCACGTTCTCGACGAACCGGCACTGGACGACGCGGGTCGAACCCTCGTCGCTCGCCTCGAGACCGCCGCCGTGCGTCGCGGTGTTCGCCTCGAAGAGACACCGCTCCACCGTGCGACTCGTGCTGGCGCCGCCACCCCAGATGGCCTGGTTCCGGCGGAATGTGCAGTCGCGGATGGACACCCGCCACGAGCTGATGCCGCCCCCCGACCGTGCTGCGATGTTGTCCTCGAACGTGGAGTGCACGACCTCCCCGTCGCTGGCGCCGAGGGCGCCTCCCCATCCGTCCGTGGACCGGTTGCGCCGGAACGTGCAATGGCTCACGGCGACCTCCCCCGCATGCACGGCTCCCCCGCCGTCCTCGGCGACGTTGTCGTCGAACTCGCAGGAGTCGATCCGGAGCGGCCCGCTGCTGATGTGCACCGCGCCGCCGACGTAGTTCGCGGTGTTGGACTCGAACCGGCAGTGTTCGATCAGGGGCCCCGGCGCCGGCAGCGGTCCGCCCAGGGAGATCGCGCCGCCGTAGTGGGATCGCCCGTTACGGAACGTGACCCATCGCACGGTCGACTCGGCGCTGAGTCCCAGGAACTGGAGGATCCCCTGGGTGGTCGAGCCCGTCCCGTCGATCACGACGCAGTGCGAGTCCGGTTCGCCGCTCAGCGTGACGCCGGCGGGCAAACGCAGGCGGTGCTCGAAGTAGGTTCCGCAGGCGAGCTGCACGGTGTCGGGAGCGGCGGCATTGGCCAGCGCGCTCGCGATGGTGGCGTACCCGGCGGGGACGTGCAGAACGCGTGCGGCGCCGGGACCCGCCGCGAGGAAGCCGAGGACTGCGATGCCGAGCGCCCGCCTCATGAAGACTCCGGGAGTGCAGTTCGCGAGTATAGCTCCTCGCCAATGCCCGGAGGAAGGTCCCGATGCACGATCTGCACGGACGCCGCACCCCGGCCGCGCAGGTCATCGCGACGCCGACCTCGCCGTCATGTGCACGCCTTCTTGAAGTGGATGTCGAGGACCACCGCCCAGCCGCCGTCGTATCGCGCGCGCGTCTCCGTGGCCTTCGCGCCGAGCGACTCCCAGCCGCGATGCTCCAGCTCCACGCGTGTGCCCGCGGCCGTGGCGATGAAGCGCACCTCGACCTCCTGCGCGGTGTCCGCCTCGCGACCGGGATGCCACGTCATGATGAAGCGGTGCGGCGGTTCCCAGGCGAGCACGGTGCCCCAGAGGGACGTGCGTCCGTCCTTGGCCTGCTCCGAGACGGCGCCGCCGATGCGCGGCTCGATGCGGCAGGTGGCGGCGTCCGCGCCGTACACGGAGTGGCCCTTCGCCAACGGCCACCATGCGGCGATGCGCTCCGTGAAGATGGCGAAGGCCTCGGCCGGCGGCCGCGCCACCTCCACGGCCTTGCGCACGGGCGCGACGATGGGCGTGGGCTCAGCGCGTTCCATGGCTCCTCCCGGGTTTGCGGCGGGTGCGGGTCCGGACGCGCGGCGCGACGGGGCGCTCCGCCTCCGCCCGGAACGCCTCGAGGATGTCCCCCCAGAACGTGTCCAGGTACCGGCGCACTTCCGCCAACCCCTGCAGCTCCACCTGGTAGATCCTGCGGGTTCCCTCGCGCCGCACCGACACGAGCCCCGCGCCCTCCAGCACCTTCAGGTGCTGCGACACCGCCGGGCGGGAGACCTCGAGGCCGCCGGCGAGCGCGCCGACGGACTGCGGGCCCTTCCGCAGCCGTTCGAGCACGGTGCGGCGGGTGGGATCGGCGAGGGCCGCGATCGCTTGTCCGTAAGCCATGTCTTACTGTAAGG
>CAYYFX010000001.1:40519-118963 GCA_964471155.1 uncultured Gemmatimonadota bacterium
GCCCTCAGGCTTCGAGAATCCGCAGGTCATCCCCGCCGAGACGCCGGAAGTCGGCCGCGTTCGCCGTGGCGAGGCCCGCGTCCGCCCGGAGGGCCGACGCGGCGATGAGGCAGTCCAGCAGCGTCCCACGGCGACGACCCGATGCGTTGAAGAGAGCCGCGCCGCGAACGGCATCCTCCTCGGTCACCGGCACCCGCGTGGGGATCACGCTCTCCGCGAGGCGGACGTGGGCGGCGGAGACCGGGCCGCAGAGGAACTCCGCCCACGCCAGCGCGCTCATGCCGAGGGGTTCCGACTCCCGGAGCCAGCCGCGCAGCCGGGCGTCCTCGGGCGATCCCGCACGGAGCGCGCGGATGAGGAAGCTCGTGTCCAGGTGGATCAACGCGCGCGGCCCTCGCGCTTGCGCGACCCCGCCCGGCGCTCGGCGTCCGCCGCATCCGCCCAGTCCCGCGCCGCGGAAGCCGAGAGCCCCGCCGCCTTCTGGAGCGCGTCGAGTGCCTTCAGCGCCTCGGATCCGGACTCCGAGGGCCGGCCCGCCGCCGCGCGGATGGCCCGGCGCAGGGCCTCCGACTTGGACACCTGCCAGCGACGGGCCAGCCCCTCCAGGAGCTGCGTGGTCTCGAGGTCCATCGAGTAGGTGCTCTTGATCTGGGGAGTGGCCATACCGGTATGGTATGGCCATATTCCCGATCGGGCAAGGCGACACCGCGGCGGGGTCCCGGTTCCGCGCGACCCGGGGAGCGAACGCACCCCGGCGCTGCGTCAGTAACTGTGGTCCCCCAGGACCACCTTCCCCCGGAACGTCCAGTAGATGACCGCCGTGTACGTCAGCACGAACGGCATCCCGATGCCCGCGATGATCAGGCCGATCCACAGCGTCTTCCGGCTGGAGGCCGCGTTGTAGATCGTCAGGCTCAGGGCCGGATCGTTGCTGGCCACCACCAGGTTCGGGAACATGGCCATGCCGAACAGGAACACCATGCACGCGATCGTCAGGGTCGTGCTGAGGAACGCCTGCCCGTAGCGCCGCGCGAAGAGCGCGCGCGGCACGTTCGCGATGGCCAGCACGTTCAGCACCACGACCGCCGCCGCCCACGGGAAGTGCGCGAAGTTCGTCACCGCGGTGGGCACCGCCACGAGCGTCCACATCGTGGCGAGCAGGTACAGCACGAGGAAGAGCCCCCACGTGTGCCACATCCAGCGCCCCAGCCGCTCCTGCACGGCGCCGTCCGTCTTGAGGTACAGGAAGATCGCGCCGTGCATCGCGAACAGCGACGCCGCCAGCAGCCCCACCAGCAGCGGATACGGCCCCAGCAGGTCCAGGAACCCGCCCTGGTACACGCCGCGCTCGTCCAGCGGCAGCCCGAGGATCGCGTTGCCCACCGCCGCGCCGAACAGCAGCGGGGCGAGCAGGCTGGATGCGAAGAACGCACGGTCCCACACGCGGCGCCAGCGCTCGCTCTCCAGCTTGCTGCGGAACTCCAGGCTCACCGCGCGCAGGATCAGCGCGAACAGCAGCAGCATGAACGCCGTGTAGAAGCCGGAGAACACGGTGGCATACGCCTCGGGGAACATCGCGAACAGCGCGCCCCCGAACGTGACCAGCCACACCTCGTTCCCGTCCCACAGGGGCCCGATGGCGTTGACGAACACGCGGCGCTCCCGGTCGTCCTTCGCCAGCGGGTGCAGGATGCCCACGCCGAGATCGAAGCCGTCGAGGATGGCGTAGCCGGCCAGCAGCACGCCCAGCAGGGCGAACCAGATCAGCTGCAGGTCCACGTCACACCTCCCCGGCCGGGGCCTTGCGGCCGGTGAGCGAGCCCTCGTGCGCCGTGAGCGCCGCGGCCGCGTCCTTCAGCCCGCCGTGCGGCGCGGCGTGCTCCCCGGGCACGTCCGGGCCGTGCTTGATCTTGCGGTCCAGCACGAAGATCCACAGCGCCCCGAGCAGCAGGTAGATGAGCCCGAACAGGATGATGGATCCCAGCACCTGGTCCGCGCGCAACGCCTCGCTCACGCCGTCGTTCGTGAGGAGCCCGGCGTAGGTCTCGTGCGGCGTCCCGTCCTCCAGCGGCACCGTCACCGTCTCGTAGCGGATGAAGCCGTCCGCGTCGCGCGCGGGCGCGCCCGCCGCGTCCCGGACCACCGGCGGGTGCACGATCCACGGCTGCCGCCCGACCTCCGCGGCCACCCAACCCGCCTGGTTGGCGAGCATCGCGGGCGCCACCGCGAACACGCACGTCCACAGCACCCAGCGCGTGCGCCACAGCGTGCCGCGCCACAGGAGCAGCACGGCCAGCACGGTCAGCGCCGCCAGGAACATCCCGCTCCCCACCATGAGCCGGTAGGAGACGAAGGGGATCGTCACCGGCGGCCGGTGCTCCGGGCGGAAGGAGTCCAGGCCGGGCACCGGCGCCGCGCCGTCGCCGTGCAGCAGCCACGACATCAGCCCGGGCACCGCCACCTTCGCGCGCAGCTTCCCTTCGCGCTCGTCCGGGATCCCGAAGATCGCCAGGTCGGCCGGCCCGGTGTCGAAGTGCGCCTCCATCGCCGCCAGCTTCGCCGGCTGCTCGTGCCCCACGTTCTTCGCCTGCAGGTCGCCGCTCACGACGATCGCGAAGCACGACACCAGCGCCAGCCACAGCCCGCCGCGGAACGAGTGCTTCGAGAACTCCGTGTGCCGCCCCTTCAGCAGGTACCACGCGCTGATGCTCATCACGAAGAACGCGCCCAGGATGAACGCGCCGAGCCACACGTGCACGAGCCGGTGCATGGTGGACGGGTTGAACACGAGCCCCCAGAAGTCGGTGATCTCCGCGCGCAGCACCGGCTCCCCGTTCACGAACCACGGCTTGCCGTCGCGGACCATCTGGACCACGTGGTGCCCGGTGGGCGTCTGTTGCCAGCTGTTGGCCACCACGATCCACACCGACGAGAAGATGGAGCCCAAGGACACCATGACCGTGGAGAACAGGTGCATCCTCGGTCCCACGCGGTCCCAGCCGAACACGAGGACGGCGAGGAACCCGGACTCGAGGAAGAACGCGAAGATGCCCTCGGCAGCCAGTGCGGAGCCGAAGACGTCGCCGACGAAGCGCGAGTAGGCCGCCCAGTTCGTGCCGAACTCGAACTCCATCACGATGCCGGTGGCGACACCGAGGGCGAAGTTCAGCCCGAAGATCCGGGTCCAGAAACGGGCCGCCGCGTCGTACAGCGGCTCGCCCGTGGCGAGGTGCCGCGCCTTCAGCCACACGAGCACCACGCTCAGGCCGATGGTCAGCGGCGGGAACAGGTAGTGGAACATGATCGTGAGCGCGAACTGCAGGCGCGAGAGGAGAACGGCGTCCATCTCTCTCCCCGGGGTAGGCCTCGAAGGCGCGGTCCGTGCGGGCGGGCGGCGGGAGACCGTCGACTCGATGGGGAATCTATCGAGGGAGGGACGGGCGGACCACAACGACCGGATGAGGGCGTCGCCGGCGCGGCCGGCCGCCGCCGGCGCGGGTCATTGGCGACCCGGGAGTCGCTCTCTTGCGGCGCGGTCCGGCCCGCGGGGAAGGCGGAATTCCCGGGGGAGCGGCCGCTGCACGCGGGCGAGGGTGGAACGCGGGCCCCGCCTGCCGATACACTCGGGAAGTCGTTCATCCCGATCCGCGCCCCGCGGCCATTCACCCCTCTCGCGGCGCGTCATCCTCCAGGAGGCTCCATGACCCCGCCCGCCCGACTGCGCGAGACGTCCGCCGTCGCCGCCGCCGTCGTCCTGCTCGCGCCCGCGGCGTTCGCCGCCCGCACGGCGGAGACCCGCGCCCTCGACACGGACGACCGCACGCCCGCGAACTTCCGCGAGTGCGGCACCGTGTTCACGCCCGAGGAGGGCGCCGCGTACCTACGCCGGCTGGAGGAGCGCGGCCCGGTGGGCCGCGGCGGCTTCCCGCCGCCGTACTACATCCCGATCAAGGCGCACATCATCCGGCAGTCGAACGGCAGCGGCGGCCTGTCCGCGGAACGGCTGGAGCAGGCCATCGCGGACGCGAACGGGCACTACGCACCCACGGGCATCGTGTTCTACCGGCTCGGCGACATCGACTGGATCGACAGCGACGCGTGGTACACGACCGACTCGCTGGACGAGATCGACGCCATGCGCTCGACGAACCTGGCGCCGGACGCGATCAACATCTACTTCACCGAGTTCCTGAACTACGAGAGCGGCGGCCTGTGCGGGATCTCCGCGTTCACGTTCAGCCCGGTGCAATCCATCGCCATGCGCAACAGCTGCACCGCGAACCCGGACGGCCTGGGGAACCACTCCACGTTCAGCCACGAGATCGGCCACTACTTCGATCTGTTCCACACGCACGAGGGGTTCTACGGGGACGAGCGCGTGGACGGATCCAACTGCACGACCGCGGGGGACCTGGTGTGCGACACGCCGGCCGATCCCGGGCTGGGCAGCTTCAACGTGAACAGCGCGTGCGACTACACGGGCAGCGCCGTGGACCAGGTGGGCGATCCGTACGACCCGGACCCCGCGCAGCTCATGTCGTACTCGCTGAAGCACTGCCGGGACAACTTCTCCGCGGAGAGCCTGGACCGGATCGTGGACACGCTGCTGGCCGAGCGCACGAACCTGCTGACGAGCCCGGTGGCGGCGCCGGTGGCGGCCGGCGGCGGGCCGTCGCTCGCGGACGGGGCGGGGGTGTCGCTGGCGACGCCGCGGCCGAACCCCACGACGGGCGCCACGCGGCTGTCGTTCGCGCTGGGCGCGGCGGCCGACGCGGAGTTGACGATCCACGACGTCCGCGGCGCCGTGGTCCGCGCGCTCGCCGCGGGCCCGCGCGAGGCCGGGACGCACACGGTGGAGTGGGACGGGCGCGACGCCTCCGGCCGGGACGTGTCGCCCGGCATCTACTTCGCGCGCCTCACGGCCGCCGGCCGCAGCGCCGCGCAGAAGGTGCAGATCGTCCGGTAACCGCTCGCCGGTCCGGCGTGGACGACGGGGCGGCGCCGGCCGCCCCATTCCCGGCCGTCAGCGTGCGCGCGTCCCGCTACTTCGGCTTCACGAGGTTCGTGGCCAGCGCGATCATCGAGCCCACATCCGCCACGTTCGCGGGCAACACCACGGTGTTCGCCGTGCGGGCGATCCCGCCGAACTGCTCCAGGTACTGCTCCGCGACGCGAAGCTGCATGGCCTTGTCTCCGCCCTCCGCGCGCAGCGCCGCGGCCACGAGATTCAATCCCTCGGCGGTCGCCCGCGCCACCGCCAGGATGGCCGACGCCTGGCCCTCGGCCTCGTTGATCTGCTGCTGCCGGTTCGCCTCCGACGCCTTGATCACCTGCTGCTTCTGGCCCTCGGCGGTGTTGATGGCGGCGTCCCGCTGGCCCTCGGACGTGAGCACGACCGCGCGCTTCTCCCGCTCCGCGCGCATCTGCTTCTCCATGGCGGCCAGCACGTCCTGCGGCGGCGTGATGTTCTTGATCTCGTAGCGCAGCACCTTCACGCCCCACGGCTCGGACGCCTTGTCCAGCTCGCTCACCACCGAGACGTTGATGTTCGTGCGCTCCTCGAACGTCTTGTCGAGGTCGATCTTGCCCACCTCGCTGCGCAGCGTGGTCTGCGCGAGCTGCGAGATGGCGAAGAGGTAGTCCGCGATGCCGTAGGACGCGCGCTCCGGGTTCAGCACCTTCAGGTACAGCACGCCGTCCACGCCCACCTGCACGTTGTCGCGCGTGATGCAGACCTGCGCGGGGATGTCGATCGCGATCTCCTTCAGGGAGTGCTTGTAGCGGATGGTGTCCACGAACGGCAGCAGGATGTGGAAGCCGGCCTGCAGCGTGGCGTGGTACTTGCCGAGCCGCTCCACCACGTACGCGCTCTGCTGCGGCACCACGATGGCCGTGCGAGCGATCACGATGAGCACGAGGATCGCCAGCACGAAGAACACGATCAGTCCGCCGGTCACGAGGCACCCCCTTCCGGTCCGATCCACACCGTGAGCCCGTCCACGCGCTCCACGCGGCAGCGCTGCCCCGCGTGGAACGCACCGCCCGCCGCGCGCGCCGTCCACGTGGTGCCGCGCAGCTCCACCTTGCCGTAGCCGTCGGCGCCGGGCGGCTCCACCACCGTGCAGACCTCGCCGACCAGCGAGTCCACCGGCGGACCGCCCCCGGCCAGCTTGAAGCGGCGCATCAGCGGCTCGCGGAACAGGGCCAGCGACACCACGGACAGCACCGAGAACAGCAGCCACTGCACCCAGGCCGCCTCGGCCGCGCCGACGCGCACCAGGATGCCGAGGACGAGCGCGGCCACGCCGAAGAAGATGAAGAAGAAGCCGCCGGGCGTGACGAGCTCCACGCCGACGAGCACGAGGCCGATCACGAGCCAGAGCCACCAGACCATCGCCGACCTCCCGGCGCCGCGGGGTCGCGCCGCGCCGGATTCTAGGGTGCGGCCGAGCGCCGGTCGAGGTCCGCGCGGGGGCGGTCCTGGAACGACAGCTCGCCGCGGATGACCGTGACCGCGCCGCCGCCCACGCGGACCGTCTCGATGTTGTCGCGCGGGCCCACGACCTCCACGATCGCGCGCCCGGGGCGATGCATCCAGTGGCCCTGCTCCGCCGTGAACGTCGGCGCGTCGATCAGGCCGTGGTGCCAGAGATACGCGGCCATCCCGCCGGTGGCCGACCCCGTGAAGGGGTCCTCCGCGCCGGCGGGCGGCACGCCGGGGTGGCGCGCGAACGTGCGGCCGGCGGGGGTGGCGCCCTGGAGGCAGAAGAGGTGCGGGCTGAAGAAGTCGCCCTCCGCGCGCAGCCGCCGGTATCGCGCCACGTCCAGGGTCATGCGGCGCAGCGGCTCGTGCCCGCGCAGCGGGATCATGAGCTGCGGTGTTCCCGTGCTCACGGTCTGCACGGGAACGCCGTCCAGCGCGTCCTCCGGCCGCAGCCCGAACGCGGGCAGCACCTCCCTCGGGTCGTACGTGCGGAGGAACTCCGGCCGGAGCTGGGACATCACGAGCAGCCGGGGAACGCCGCGTTCGGCGTGGATGTCCACGCGGATCGGCCCGACCTTCAGCTCCAGCGTGAGCTGCGTCAGGTCCCCGCGCAGCGGGAAGCGCCCGGTGTCCACGAGCGCGAACGACGTGGCGACCGTGGGATGCCCGGCCAGCGGGATCTCCTCCGCCGGCGTGAAGTAACGCACGCCGAAGTCGGCCACCTTCGACCGGCGCACGAACACGCTCTCGGACAGGTTCTGCTCGCGCGCGATCGCCTGCATGGCGGCGTCGTCCAGGCCGTCCGTGTCGAAGAAGATCGCGCAGGGGTTGCCGCCGAGCGCGTGGTCGGTGAACGCGTCCACCTGCACGAAGGGAAGCACGGGCATCGGGGACCTCCGGAGTGGGCCGCCGGCGGGGCGGGGGCGGGCCCGGGCATCCTAGCGCGCAACCCGCCCGCCGGTGCACCGCCGGGCGGCACGGCCGGCCGCGCGCGGCACCCGCGGGGACGTGAGCGAAATCCCGCGCGTCGGCGAGGATTCGCCCATTTCGAGGTGAGCGCTGCCCTCCCCGGGAGGCCTCCCGCCGCCTATTTTGCGACCGGTACGTCAGGAGTTCGCGATGGACCTGGAAACCCTCCTTGAGACGCGCGGTCCCGCCGTCACCGAGCGCGCGCTCGCGAGCCTCTCCCGCTCGCACCTCCGGCACTACGAGTCCCTGGGCGCGGCGCGGACGACGGAGCTGCTCGCCGCCTTGTACGACGTCACCGTCCGCACGGTCCGCACGCGCGACGCCGGCCCGATGCTCCGGCACGTGGAGACGATCGGCCGCGAGCGCTTCCGGGGCGGCTTCGACCTGATCGAGGTGCAGACCGCGTTCAACGCGCTCGAGGAATCGCTCTGGCGGGAGATCACCGGTTGCATCCCCGCCGACAAGCTCGCCGAAGCCCTGGGTCTCGTGGCCACGGCGCTGGGCATCGGGAAGGACGCGCTCGCGCGCGAGTTCGTCGCACAGGCCACGCAGGGACACGCCCCCACCCTCGACCTCAGGAGTCTGTTCGCCGGGACGTAGGACGGCGGGTCCGGCCCGATCGGCGGCCCGCCCGCGAGAGAGAGGTTGAAACGGCGGCGTGCCCGCCCCGGAAGGCCACGGCGAACGCCGCGGCACCCCGGAACACGGACCGGAAGGCCCGCGCGGCGCGCGCTCCCAAGGAGCACCTCATGGACTTCAGTATCAAGGTGGATCTGGCCAACGGCGAGCGGTACATGGCCGTCTCGCAGAAGGGCCGCGCCCTGCTGCTCAACCCGATCACGAACAAGGGTTCCGCATTCTCGCTCCGCGAGCGCGACGAGCTCGACCTGAACGGGCTCATCCCGCCCGCCGTGTGCACGATCCACCAGCAGATCGATCGCGCGTACGAGAACTACCAGGCCCGGACCACGGACATGGACCGGTTCATCTTCCTGACCGATCTCCAGGACCGCAACGAGACCCTGTTCTACCGGCTCGTGCTGGAGCACATCGACGAGATGATGCCCGTCGTGTACACGCCGGTCGTGGGCGAGGCCTGCCAGCGGTTCTCCCACATCTACCGCCGCGGCCGCGGCATCTACATCGCGCACGAGCAGCGCGATCGCATCCCGGCCATCCTGCGCAACTCCGGGATCCGGCACCCGTCCGTGATCGTCGTGACCGACGGCGAGCGCATCCTGGGGCTCGGCGACCAGGGCGCGGGCGGCATGGGCATCCCGATCGGCAAGCTGTGCCTGTACACGCTGTGCGCGGGCATCTCCCCGGTGAGCACGCTGCCGATCACGCTGGACGTGGGCACGGACAACGCGGAGCGGCTGGAGGATCCGCTGTACATGGGCATGCGCCACAAGCGCGTGCGCGGCGAGCCGTACCAGCAGTTCGTCGACGCGTTCGTCGCCGCCGTGCAGGACGTCTTCCCGCACTCGCTGCTGCAGTGGGAGGACTTCCTCAAGGAGAACGCCCTCTTCCAGCTCCACCGCTTCCGCGACCGCCTCTGCACGTTCAACGACGACATCCAGGGCACGGCCGGCGTGGTGGTGGCGGGGCTGTTCGGCGCGCTCCGCATCACGAAGCAGCGCATGCGGGACCAGCGCATCGTGTTCGCGGGCGCCGGCGCGTCGGCGCAGGGCATCTCCGAGCTGATCGTGTCCGCGATGATGGAGGACGGCCTGGCCCGCGAGGAGGCGGTGAAGCACATCTGGACGACCGACAGCCGCGGCCTGGTCACGAAGGACCGTCCGAAGCTGGAGGCGTTCAAGGCCATGTTCGCGCGCGACCCCTCCGAGGTTGCGAACTACGCCGTGAAGGACCGCGGCGCGATCTCGCTGCTCGAGACCGTCGAGAACGTGAAGCCCACGATCCTCATCGGCACGTCCGCCACGCCGGGGCTGTTCAACGAGGCGGTCGTCCGCGCGATGGGCAAGGTGAACGACCGCCCGGTGGTCTTCCCGCTGTCGAACCCCACGTCCAAGTCCGAGTGCACGGCGAAGGACGCCATGCAGTGGACGGAGGGTCGCGCCATCGTGGCCACCGGCAGCCCGTTCGCGCCGGTCACGACCAACGGCAAGCGCGCCCGGATCGGCCAGTGCAACAACGCGTTCATCTTCCCTGGCGTGGGTCTGGGGCAGGCGGTCAGCCGCGCCCGGCGCGTCACGGACGGCATGTTCCTGGAGGCCGCGAAGGCCCTGGCCGAGCAGGTCACGATGCAGGATCTGGCGGAGAGCGCCGTGTACCCGGAGCTCTCGCGCATCCGGGACTGCTCGTTCGAGGTGGCGTGCGCGGTGATCCGCCGCGCGGTGAAGGAGGAGCACGCCGACCCGGAGATCCTCGACGAGGTGGAGCGGACGGTGAAGCGCGGGATGTGGTACCCCGAGTACCTGCCCGTGCGGTACGAGCCGTAGGATCCCGGCGCCGGGACCGGCGCCCGGACCGGGCGCCGGGGATCGTCGCGAAGGGTGCAGCGGCCGGCGCGGGGCTCGCCCCCGCGCCGGTTCCGTCCCCGGCGGGACGCCGGCCGGCTAGTGCGCCGCCGCGTCCTCGTAGGTCACGTGCACCGCCGGCGCCTTCTCCCGCGTGAAGTCGAAGACCACCTCGCGCGCGCCCAGCGACGTGCAGATGGCCAGCAGCGTCCGCTTCGCGGAGTCCTCCACGTTCGGCAGCAGCGCCCCGATCACCTTGCGGGCCTGCTCCTCCGCGCCCAGCTTCGCCGCGGCCACGAGGCGGTTCTTCTCCTCCTCGCCGAAGCCCTTGGTGAAGAACCCGTTCAGCAGGTCCGGCAGCAGCCACGGCAGGAGCCGTGCGCGCTGCTCGTCGTAGAAGCGCACGTTCACGAGATGCACCTCGTGGACGCACGGCGGCATCCGGATCAGGAACACCCCGGGGCCCACGGACTTGATGGAGAGGTCCGCGCTGCGGAGGTCGTACCGGAAGTCGATCTCGAACTCGAAGACCATGGCCATCTTCTTCTGGCTGAAGACCCACGCGAAGTACCGGGACCCGACGTCGCCCCAGTCGTGCTTCGTCTCGGTGACGATCTCCTTCGTGTAGACCTTGAACGCGGACAGGTGGCCGATGTCCTTGATGCGCTCCAGGCTGGAGTGGACGGCGAGGCCGTCCTTCGCCGGCGGACGGCGGCGCACCAGCATCACGACCAGCACGACCACCACGAGCACGAGCACGAGGATGACGACGGAATCGGTCATGACGGACCTCCGGGGGCGGACGTGCCGCCCCGGCGCGGGCGCATCAGCGTGAGGTAGACCAGCGCGGCGAGCGCGAAGCCGAGGAACCACGCGTACGAGTACAGCCCCTGCCAGAAGGCCGGCACGCCGGCGAAGCGCGCGGGGAACGCCTGCGCCAGGAACCCCGGGACGTTCGGCGCGATGCCCGCGACGAGCGCCACGAGCGCCGCCGCGTTGAACCCGCCGGCGTACTCGTAGGCACCGCCGCGGCGGTAGAGGTCGTCCACGGCGAGACGCGTGCGGCGCAGCGCGAAGTAGTCGGCGATGAGGATGCCGCCGATGGGGCCGAGCAGCGCCGAGTACCCCACGAGCCACGTGAAGATGTACCCCTGGGAGGACTCCAGCACCTTCCACGGCATGATGAGGATCCCGAGCAGCGCCGTGATGATCCCGCCGGTGCGGAAGGAGATGCGGCGCGGCGCGAGGTTCGAGAAGTCGTTCGCGGGCGACACCACGTTCGCGGCCAGGTTCGTGGTGAGCGTGGCGATGCTGAGCGCGAGCATGGACACGAGGATGGTGAAGGGCCCGCCGATCCGCCCGAGCAGCTCCACCGGATCCCACACCACGCCGCCGCCGGGGAAGATGAGCGCGGTGGCGGACGTGACGGCCACGCCGATGAACGCGTACAGGGTCATCGTGGGCGGGAGCCCGAGCGCCTGGCCGACGATCTGGTCCCGCTGGGAGCGCGCGTAGCGCGTGAAGTCCGGGATGTTCAGCGACAGCGTGGCCCAGTAGCCCACCATGGCCGTGAGCGACGGGAAGAACACCGGCAGGAACTCCGCGGTCGTGGGGAACCGCGACGGCTGGGAGAGCATCGGACCGAAGCCGCCCGCGCCGGAGTACGCCCAGCCCAGCAGCGCCAGCCCCACCACGATGAGGAAGGGCGCGGCCAGGGACTCCAGCCACTTGATGGACTCCGTGCCGCGCAGGATGAACCACACGTTCATCGCCCAGAACAGCAGGAAGCAGCCCAGCTCGGACGCGGTGATGCCGAGCCCGGGCAGGTCCGGCGCCGGGGCGCCGAGGGAGGGCCAGGCCACCTTCGCGAGCTGGTACAGCGCGGCCCCGCCGAGCCACGTCTGGATGCCGAACCACCCGCACGCCACGAGCGCCCGCAGGAGCGCCGGGACGTTCGAGCCGAGCACGCCGAAGGAGGCGCGCGCGAACACGGGGAACGGGATGCCGTACTTCGCCCCGACGTGCGCGTTGAGCACCATGGGCACGAGCACGATGGCGTTGCCCAGGAAGATCGTGACCATGGCCTGGGCCCAGGACATGCCGGCGTCGATCAGCCCGGCGGCGAGCGTGTACGTGGGGATGCACACCGACATGCCGATCCACAGCGCGCAGTAGTGCCACCAGTTCCAGGTGCGGCGGGTGGCGGGGATGGGCGCGATGTCGGGATTGGAGAGCGGGGCGGATGCGGCCGGATGCGCGGCGGTCGCCGGGGCGTCGGCGGTCATCGGCGGCTCTCCCCGCGGCCGTGGAGGTCGGCCGCCCCGCAAGGCTGCCACCACTCCGCGGGCGGCGCAACCGCACAGCACGGCGATGCGATCGGCGCCCCGGCCGGCCGGACCCCGGGCGACGCGGACCGCGACACCCCCGCCGGCCGGCGATGTGGCAGGATGCGCGCATGTCGCGTCCGCTCATCCCCGCCGCCGTGCTCGTGCCCCTCGTGGGTCGCGGCGCGTCCGCATCGCTCGTGTTCATCCGCCGGACCGAGCACGGTCCGCACGGCGGGCAGATCGCCTTTCCCGGCGGCATGCGCGACCCCGGCGACCGGACGCCGGCGGACACGGCGCTGCGCGAGTTCGAGGAGGAGCTGGGCGTCTCCCGCGCGGTCGTGGAGGTGCTCGAATCGCTGCCCGACGTGCTCACCGTGACCACCGGCTACGAGGTGACGCCGGTGATCGGCTGCATCCCGGCCGGCCTGGCCTGGGCGCCGGACGCCCGCGAGGTGGCGGAGGTGTTCGCCCTGCCGCGCGCCGTGCTGGAGGACCCCGCGAACCGCGGCGAGACGATGATCCACTACGCGGGCTGGAGCGGCCCGCGCCCGTTCCCGTGCCTCCGGGCCGGGGAGCGCGTGATCTGGGGACTGACCTACCGCATCCTGGAACTCGTGCTGCCTCGGCTGCCGTGACCGACGCGGCGGCGGGCCGGGTGATGGCCGGCAACCCCGACGATGCGGCGGCGGGCGGAGCGACGGCGGGCGGCGCTACTTGAGGTTGTGGAAGACCTTCTGGACGTCGTCGTCCTGCTCCAGCTTGTCGATCAGCTTGAGCACCTCGGTGGCCTGGTCCTCCGGCAGCTCCACGGGCGTGTCGGCGATGAACTCCGACTCCGCCGACACGGGGTGCAGCCCGCGATCCTCCAGCGCCTTCTGCAGCGCGCCGAACTCGTGGAAGCCGCAGCGCAGCACGAGCAGCGGCTCGCCCTTCTCGCCGGTGCCCTCGCCCATCTCCTCCAGGCCGTGGTCGATGAGGTCCAGCTCCAGCGACTCCTGGTCGATCCCCTCGGGCTTCAGGCGGAAAACGCCCATGCGCTTGAACGCGAAGCTCACGCTGCCGGTGGTTCCCATGCTGCCGCCGCCGCGCGTGAACGCGGAGCGCACGTTCGCCACCGTCCGCGTGGGGTTGTCCGTGGCGCACTCCACGATGACGGCCACGCCGTGCGGCGCGTACCCCTCGTAGAACAGCTCCTGGTAGGACACGTCATCCAGGCCGGCGGCCTTCTTGATGGCCGCTTCCACCTTGTCCTTCGGCATGTTCACGGCCTTGGCGTTCTGGATCGCCCGCCGCAGGGCCGGGTTCGCGTCCGGGCTCGGGCCTCCCGCCTTCACGGCCATGGAGATCTCGCGGCCGACCCGGGTGAAGGCCTTCGCCATCCGGTCCCAGCGCGCGAACATGGTGGACTTGCGGGTTTCGAAGATGCGTCCCATGGGCTCTTTCCGGTCCTGGAGGTGCGCGGGCGCGGCGGCATCCGGGGATCCCGGGGCGCCGGCCCGGGAATCGACCGGGGAGTGTCCCCCAGACGGAACCTCCCGTAAAGGTCCCGGACCCCGCCCGGTGGCGGTCATCCGACCGGGCCGTGGGACGCTCCCGGCCGCCTCCCGTGTTCCCGGCGCGCGCCCGGCGCCGGCGGCGCGGTCGCTTGAGTCGGCGACCCGGCGGGACTACCCTTGACGGACGCGTTTGCAAAGCGCTCCGAGGGGGGCTGCCATGGCACCGGAACACCGTTGCACCGCGCCGGCGGCGGCTCTCGCCTGCGCCTTCCTGACTCTCGCGGCCGCCGCCCCGGCGGCGATCCTGAACGTCGAGGCCGACGGCAGCGGCCAGTATCCGAACATCCAGGCGGCGATCGACGCCGCGGTCGCCGGCGACACGGTGCTCCTGGGTTCCGGCGTCTATCGCCACGCCGTGACCCGTACGCTCAACGGCAGCACGTGCAACAGCGTCTGCTTCATGAAGTCGGACATCACGCTGCAAGGCGCGGGCGGCCCGGTGCCGAGCGTCATCGACGGCCAGGATGTCCGCCACGGCATCTGCGGCGAGGGCCTCGGGCCGGCCACAGTGATCCGCGGCGTGACGGTCCTGGACGGGAAGGCCTCCGGGAACGGGGGGAACGGGGTGTGGGGCGGCGGAATGCTGTTCCACTACTCGTCGCCGGTCGTCGAGGACTGCGTGATCCGGTCCTGCTTCGCGGTGGGCGGTGGCGGCATGCTGTTCAACGGAAGCCATGCCGGCGTGGGCGCCGTGGTCCGTTCCTGCGTGTTCGAGAACAACACGTCCTCCGATCTCGGCGGCGCGCTGGAGATCTACCTGGGCGCCCTCTTCACGGTCGAGAACAACACCTTCATCGACAACACCGCGCTCGATCGCGGCGGCGCCGCGATGTTCAACGCCACCACCGGCACGGTGAACAACAACATCTTCTACGGGAACGTCGCGGGCGAGGGCGGCCCCGCGCTCTCCTGCATCAACAGCAGCTTCACCGGATCCTGCAATCTCTTCTGGGCGAACTCGCCCGGAAGCGACGTCCAGACCTGCGCCGTGACGATCGGCTCCAACGGCAACCTCGAGGCCGATCCGCTGTTCTGCAGCGTGGACACCCCGGACTACCGGCTCCAGTCCACGTCGCCGGGCGCCCCCGCGTTCTCCGGCGGGTGCGGGCTGATCGGGGCCCTGGGCGTGGGCTGCGAGCCGATTCCCGGCGGACCGGGGCTGCGGATCCCGGAGATCGTCGGCTTCTCCGGCGCCGAGGTCTTCGTTCCCGTCATCCTGGACGGCAACTCCCCGAGCGGCGTCCGGTCGTACCGTCTGGAGCTGGCCGTGGATCCGGCGGTGCTGGGGTTCGAGCGGGTCGAGACCGCCGGCACGCTCAGCGAGGGGATGCTCGTCGTGGGCAACTCGCCCGCGCCGGGCGTCGTTCTCGTGGCCGCGGCGGGCGTCGATCCCGTCGGCGACAACGCCACGCTGCTGACGATCGTGCTGTCCATCCCCGCGAGCGTCCCCGACGGGACGCGCGCCCCGGTGGCGTTCACCGACTTCGTCTGGGGAGAGGGGATCCCGCCGAGCGGACTGACGGACGGCGGCGTGACCGTCGGCGCCGGCCTGACGATCGGCGGCCACGTCACCTACTACACCGGCGACCCCGACCCGGGACCGGTCCCGGACATCGAGCTGTCGCTGTCGGGAGATCGCGTGGCCACCACCGTCTCGGGCGCGGACGGCGCGTACTCGTTCGACGGGCTGTGGCTCGGCTCGAACGTCACGATCGTGCCGGGCACCGACGCGCAGGATCTGTCGGCGGTCAGCTCGTTCGACGCGAGTCTCGTGCTGGGGCACCTGGTCCAGGTGGACACGCTCGATGCGGGCCAGCTCCTCGCCGCGGACGTCACGGGCGACGGAACGATGTCGCCCGAGGACGCCGCGAGGATCCTCCGCATGATCGTGGATCCGGGCACGATCCCGGATCCGCTGTGGCTGTTCGAGCCGCCGCTGCGGGAGGTCCTGTCCCTGCCGGAGGCGCAGTCCGACCTCGACTTCACGGCCATGCTGCGCGGCGACGTCAGCGGGAACTGGTGCCCGGCGTTCCCGTGCCCCGTCCCGGCGCGCGAGGCCGTGCCCGCATGGTCCACGTCGGGGGCATGGAGCGGATCGGTGTTCGAGATCGTCGTCCGGGTGGACGAGGGCGGGACGCGCAGCCTGGACTTCGCCCTGACCTACGACGCCGCCCGTCTGACGTTCCTCGAGCTGGACAGCGCGGGCGGCGGGCTGTGGACCTCGTTCGAGCAGGAGGGCCGCATCTCCGTGGCCGGGGCCACGGGTGTCCCCTGGGGCGAGGGCCAGCCGGTCGTCACGGCCCGCTTCGCCCCGGCGCTCTCGCCGCCGCGACGCTCGGAGATCGGCGTGGGCGCGCTGCGCATCGACGAGTCCGCGCCGCAGGAGGCGGTGGTGCCCGTACCCGGGCTCAACGCGCCGGCCGGCGCGCTCGTGGACTTCGATCTTCGCATCTCGCCGAATCCTGCGCGGGGCGCCGTGGAGCTGGGGATCGTGGGTGCGGCGGGGCCGGTGCGCGTGCAGGTGTTCGACGTCGCCGGGCGGCGCATCCGGTCCTTCGGCGCCACGCCGGACGCCGCGGGCGCGCGCGCCTTCACCTGGGACCGCCGGGATGCGGCCGGCGCGCGCGTGGCCGACGGGATCTACTTCGTCCGCGCCACGGATGCGGAACGCGCGGTGACCCGGCGGGTCGTGCTGGTGCAGTAGCGGGTGCCGAAGAGGAAACGGGGCGGCCGGCGCGGAGCCGACCGCCCCTTCCGGGCCGGAGCGCGGGAGGGTTACGCGCCCGGCGCCTGGATCCTCACCTCGTCGATGCAGCCCCAGTCGGTGCCGTCCTTGTACTCGCCGCGGAGGAAGAGGTCGCTCACACCGCCGAGGGCGTCGAGGACCTGCTCGCGCGTGCCGGTGGCGCCGTTCACCTTCAGCGTCCTCTCGTCCAGCGTCAGCTCGTACTTGAAGAAGCCGCTCGTGGGGATCCAGGGACCGATGAAGCGCGCCGCGAGCCGCGTCCCGCCCCGGCCGTAGATCACGACGTCGTCCTTCGCGAAGAAGGCGCCCGATCCGCCCACGTACAGGTAGAACGTGATCTTCCCGCCGTAGAAGTGGGACCAGTCCCCGCCCCACGCCAGCGGCGCGCGGAAGTACCAGGTGCCGCCCTCGCCCTTGTCGTTCGCGGCCAGGTAGTTGCCGGCGAAGGTGCCCGCGATGGTGCGCAGGTTCTTGAAGTCCGCGTAGCCGGTCCAGCCGGACACGCCGCCGTCGAAGTTCTCGAAGTACGAACCCACCGACATCGCGGAGCAGCGCTTGACCTCGTAATCCGTGGCGACCTTCACGTAGACCGTGGAGTTGTCCGCCACGTTGCGCACGACGTAGGAGAGCGGCACGCCGTTCGTGATGCCGCCGCCGTCGGTGAGGAAGCGGGCCACCGCGTCCAGGTCGCCGTTGAACGTGGACAGGGCGAGGCCGTCGTCGCCGCCCAGCGCGAACACCTTGATGTTCACGTTCTGGAGGTCCTTCACGTACGTGCCGTCCAGGTGCGCCGAGCCGCCGGCCAGCGCCGCGCTGTACGACGCGTCGATGGACGCGCTGATGTCGCGCGAGCTGGAGGTGGACTCCACGAGCAGGTAGAAGCGGCGTCCGTAGGTGACGGAGGACACGTAGGTGGCCGGATCGCCGGGGCCGACGTAGCGGAGCAGGTCCGCCGGCGTCACGGTCGGCGCGAAGAGGTCGTCCAGCCGCGCGGGCAACCCGAAGCTCATCGTGTAGTACCGCTGGTTCAGCTCCACGAGGTAGCGGTTGTACGAGCGGTCCGTGCTGAACGACAGCTTCGCCTTCAGCTTCGTGGTCAGCGTGCGCGCGTTCACGCCCATGTTCAGCGCCATCTGCTCCGTGGACTGCACTTCGGAGAAGTTGTACGTGAAGGCCGCCGGCACCTCGCCGGAGTTCTCCGCGATGATGTCGTTCATGGCCTGGATGACCTTGCCGTGCGTGAGCTCATCCACGTCCACGGACACGCTCTTCGAGCCGTTCACCAGGTCGATCGTGATGCTGCCGCCGGCGCGATCCACCACGATGGGCTCCGGCGTGGCGCCGCCGAGCGAGGCGCCCCGGAGCAGGCTCCCCGGGTAGACCACCTCGGAGTTCGGGTCGAAGGTGGCGTAGTCCGGCGGGGCGTCGATCACGCTGCGGCGCTCGGTGGTGCAGACGTAGCGCGTGCCGTCGTCGCCGGTCTCCTCGCCCGAGGCGACGACGTCCACGGTCTCGGACGGGGTGACGGCCTCGTACCTGCCGCCGTACTGCACGACGCCGTCGAAGGTGCTGAGGTCCGCGTCGGGACCCATGCGATCGTCGCCGCAACCGGCGAGGAGGAGCGCGGCGGCGAAGGTCGCCAGGAGGCCGCGCGGGAAGGAGAGCGGGTTCATCTCGGTACTCCGGGTTGAGGGGTGGGTCGATCAGCCGACACCCCCTAACGCCGGAAACCGCGGCGGAAGTGCCAATCCCGTCTGGCAGTCCCCACCTCATCGGCGCAACCCGTTGGTAGTGCGCCATATCACAGGCGCTGGCCCCCACGACCGACCGCCGCCTGGCGGGCACGCCAGGGTCCGGACGCTTGACGGAGACTTCGCCGGATGCGAACAGTTCGCCGTCCGGGTCGCGCGCCCGCAAGACCTCCTGCGGGAGATCGGGGAGCTGACATGACGACCATCAGCCTGCGTCTCGCGGACTCACTCCACCGACGCCTTCGCGAGGTGGCGCGGCGGGAAAGCATCTCCATCAACCAGTTGATCAACTCCGCGGTTGCCGAGAAGCTGTCCGCCCTGCTCACGGAAGACTATCTGGCGTCCCGTGCCGCCCGGGGCGATCGCCGGAAGTTCGAGGGGGCCCTGGCCCGCGTGAAGGACACGCCGCCGGCGCCCGACGACTCGCTGCCGGATAGCCGGTAGCCCGGTACCCGTCCATGCGTCGAGAGAGGTCCACGGCTCGCTCCGGCCATCCTCTCGTCGAGATCCTCGCGGTCTTCCTGCGCCTCGGGCTCACGTCCTTCGGCGGACCGATCGCGCACATCGGCTACTTCCGGCGTGCGTTCGTGGAACGGCGGCGGTGGCTCACGGACGCCGAGTTCGGGCAGTTGCTCGCCATCTGCCAGTTCCTTCCCGGGCCGGCCAGCAGCCAAATGGGGTTCGCGGTGGCTCTGCTGCGCGCGGGTTGGGCCGGCGCCATCCTCGCGTTCCTTGCGTTCACCCTGCCGTCGGCGGCACTGCTCGTGGCGTTCGCCGGGCTCCTTCCGCACCTCGAGGGCGGCGCCGGCGCGGATGCGCTGCACGGACTGAAGCTCGTGGCGCTGGCGGTCGTGTCGCATGGCCTGCTCGGGATGGCGAAGCAGCTCACTCCGGACGTGCCGCGCGGGATCATCGCGGCGGTGGCGGCGGCGTTCATGCTGGCCGTGGGCGCGGCGTGGGCGCAGCTCGCGGTGGTGGCCTTCGGGGCAGTGGCCGGGCTGGTGGCATGCCGCAACGTCCCGCCCGTAGCGGACGCGGAGCTGCGCGCGCCCTTCGGCCCGCGCGCGGGCGTCGCGCTCGTGGTGGCGTTCCTCGCCCTGCTCGTCGGGATGCCGTTGCTCGCGCGCGGCGCGGACGGATTGCTCGCCGTGGCGGCCGCGTTCACGCGCTCCGGCGCGCTCGTCTTCGGCGGCGGCCACGTGGTGCTGCCGCTGCTGCAGGAGACCGTGGTGGCGCCGGGATGGGTGTCCCGGGAGGAGTTCCTCGCCGGATACGGCGCGGCGCAGGCGGTGCCGGGGCCCATGTTCTCGCTGGCGGCGTACCTCGGCGCGCGGCTCCCCGGCGCGGACGGCGGGCTGCCCGGCGCCGCGCTGGCGCTCGTCTCGATCTTCCTGCCCGGGCTCCTGCTCGTGGCCGGCGTCCTGCCGCTGTGGCGCGAGGCGGCGCGGCACCGCAACGCGCCGCGCGCCATCGCCGGCGTGAACGCGGCGGTCGTGGGGCTCCTGGCCGCCGCGCTCTACGACCCGGTGTGGACCGGCGCCGCGCACGGCCCGTGGGACGTGGTCATCGCCCTCGCGGGCTTCCTCGTCCTCGCGAGCCGGCGCGGCGGTCCGATCCACGTGGTGGTCGGCTGCGTCGCCGCGCGCGTGGCGGCGGGGCTACTGCAGTAGCACCACCTTCTCGCGCGCGTCGATCCCGGCGCCGTGCAGCCGCACCAGGTACACGCCGCTGGCCGCGCGCTGCCCGCCCGCGTCACGGCCGTCCCAGGCCACGTCGTGCCGGCCGGCGGCGCGCGCGCCGTCCACGAGCGTCCGCACGAGGCGGCCGGCCGCGTCGTACACGCGCACCTGCACGGGCGCGGAGCGCGGCAGCTCGAAGGACACGGTCGTGCGCGCCGCGAACGGGTTCGGCTGCGCACGGAGCGCGAGGCCCGGCGCCGCCGGCACGCTCGCCGCCCCCGTCGCCGCGTCGCCCACGGCCGGCGCGCCCTCGTTGCCCGCGAAGTCCGTGGCGGTCACCAGGATGTACGCGTAGGGAAGACCTTGCGCGTCGAACGCCGTGGCCGTGGTCTGCGTGAGCTGCGTCTCGCTGCCGTCGAGCACCGGCACGTTCGAGCCGTACACGGTGAAGTAGTCGAAGTCCGTCTCGGGCGCGGGATCCCACGCGAGCTGCCCCAGGTTCACGAGGAGATTGCCCGGGGGCGCCGGCGCCAGGTTGTCCAGGGAGTAGCCGGAGTCCGGCGCCGAGTCGTAGAACACGGTGGGCGCCGCGGTGGCCGCGCGCACCAGGAACACGCTCCAGTGCTGCCCCTGCGCGATGGTGGAGTCCGCCAGCGTGGGGACCACGGCGCTGTAGATGGTCTCGCCGTGCGCCGGGACGGACGACAGGTAGTCCCACCCGTCGAGGCGCAGCCCGCCGATCAGCGGCGCCGCCGGCAGGCCGTCCACGCGGCGGTAGATCTCGTAGCTCGTGATCGGCGTGCCCGCACCCACGTCGTCCTGGTCGGAGCGCGCGAAGCGCACGCGCACCTGCCGGCCCTGGTCGTTGCCGATGTCCAGCACCGAGAGGATCTCCGGCTCGTCGCCGCCGCCGCCGCCCACCGGCTCCACGCCGGCGCGGATGATCCAGTCCCCGGTGAGTCCGAAGAGCTGCGAATCGAACCACGAACCGATGGACGCGTAGATGAAGTTGCGCGCAGCCTGGATGTTGCCGTCCGTGTCCCGCGCAATGGACGGAAGGCCGGAGTGCTGGAACTCGATCGCCACGCGGAACGTGCCGGTGACGAGGATATTCTCGCCGGTGAGGTCGATCTCCTGCATCGCCGTGTCCGACGCCGTGACCTGGTAGTCCTGGGAGAAGAGCTGCGCGCCGGGCGCGGAACCGCCACCCTGGTCGTCGTAGATGCGCAGCGTGATCGTGCGGACGCCGGCGGAGCCGCCGAACAGGAAGTTCACGCGCGTGACCTTCATGGGGAACGGACCCGGCGGCGTGAGGCGCGACGCGCCCATCTCGCCCACGACGAATCCGCCCTGGAAGCCCACGCCTTGTCCGTCCAGGAAGCTGTCGTTCTGCAGGATCGTCTCCTGCGCGGGCGCGGGCTGGATCGCCAGGGCGACCAGCAGGGCGCCCGCGAGGGACGCGGCTTCGAGCCGCAGGGGCGTCATGGCGGGACCTCCTCCGGGGGTGGGAGCGGGCCGCCCGGGTGGCGGCGCCGTTCACGGAGGATACACGGGGGCGGGGGGCGAATCCCATCGGGCCAGCGCTCGCGATGTCACGTCGCGCCCGCTGGAAACGTCCCCCGCGGCCCAGCAGCTACCGCATCTGCCTGGCTTGCCACGCCAGCGGAGGCGGCCCCGAGGGCAAGTTCGTGGTCCAGATCCGAAGGACTCCCTGGTCCGCCCGAATCCGGCCGATGTCCGCCCCCGACACTTCCTGCGGTTCCGTGGCGGCCGTGAGCACGAACCCATGGCCGGCAAGGCCCTGCTCCCTCGCCCCCTGAACCGCCACGGTCACGTCGAACGAAATCGTGCCCGACCCGCGGCGCAGGTCCATCGTCCCGCGGGAGTACAGCTCCCGCTCGAACGGTGTCTCCCACCGCCCGCCGCCCTGCCAGCTCTCCGTGACCGGGCATGCGCGCAGGTCGACGATTCGCGTTTCCGCACCTCCCTCCCAGGGCAGCGTCAGGATGGCGCGGCTCACGAGCACGTGATCGTCCGGCTGCGGCAGCTCCGTCCGGAGGAGCACGCGCGCCGAGCCGCTCCCGTCCTGGACGACCGCCGCGTCCCGGACCGGGAAGGCGACCTCGTCAGCGATCGCGTGGGTCGCGGTCAGGAGCGTCGCCACAAGTACTCGAGTCATCCGGTTCATCTCTTCACCTCGATTCCGTCCGATAGTCGCCCTTCACCCGGCCCCAGCTCCGCGCCTCCACACCGACAGTCCCGCACCCCTCTCCCCACGCGCCGATCAACGTCCCGCACGCGGGATGCCCGCTCCCCGCCAGACAGGGTGACCCGGCGTGCACGCGGAAGTCACCCGCGTCCGGATCACACAGCAGCGGATCGGCTGCCAGATCCGTGGCACTCAGCGGGAAGACCGCGTCGCCCTGGGCGTTCCCCCAGAACACGTTGCAGCTCGTGAACACGGTCCCCGAGCCCTCCCGAAGGCCGACCGCTTCATCGCCGTGGGAGCCGGCGATCACGTTGCTTCGGAACTCTCCGGCGGACTCGAAGAAGACGGCGGATCCTCCCTCCGACGGCCAGTTCACGTCGCTCCAGTTCCCCCAGAACGTGTTCCCTTCCACGAGGACAGTACTCCCGCCGATCGCCGCCGCCCCGGCCCGAATCCGCGCGCTGTTCCGCACGAAGGTGCTGTTCCGGACAACGACGGAGGAGCCGAACGCGTAGAGGGCCCCGCCCATCGCTGAGCCCGTCTCGGTTCGGTTCGACTCGAACCAGCAGTCCTCGATCACGGTCGTACTATATCCACCGACGAAGACAGCCCCCCCGGTCCCTTCGGCCAAGCTCCCGGTGAATCGGGACCGACGAGCTGCGAGGCCGGTGGCGTGAGGATGCTCGTCATCCCTCGCCTGGATCGCACGGCGGCAGTTCACGAACTCGCTGTCCTCCACGAGGAGCGTCCCCGTGGACTGGGCGATCCCCGCGGACGCGATGTTCTCGAAGCGGCAGCCGTAGACCTCGATGTCGGACACGGCTCCGGAGACTGCGGCCGCGACGCCGGGGAAGTCCCGGAAGACACAGTCCCGAATCACGCAGCGGTCTCCCCAGGTGTAGCCGAGTCCGTAGAGGTTCAGGGAGGTCCCGGTCACTGTGAACCCCCTGACCTCCGTCACGCCGTCCTCACCGAACGCCATCAGTACCACGGGGCCCCCTGGCGTTGCCCCGTCCAGGCGCAGCGTGGTCACGCCCGGACCTTGCTCGGACGCCAAGGTGATGCCCCCGCGTAGGAAGGCGACCGACGAGAACCAGAACTCGTCAGCCAGAAGCCGGGTCTCGTACTCGCCGTACGTTCCCGGCCCCACCAGGACCGTATCGCCTGGCGACGCCGCATCCAAACCCGCGTTGATCGTTGCGTATTCCGACGGCACCCTGAGTGTCCCGCACAATCCCGGGGCGGCCGCTCCGACCGTCAGGAGTGCCAAGGTCCGCTTGAAGCAGCTCATGGGTGCCCCCCTCAGCGCAGCAGAACCGTCTTGGCCACGAAGGATTCAGAGCCGGCACGCATCCGGACCAAGTATACCCCGGACCCCACACGCCCTCCCGATCCGTCCCTGCCTGACCAGCTCACGCCGTACCGTCCTCCAGGCAGTGGCTCGTCCACGAGGCGGGCCACCCGCCGGCCGGCGACGTTGAAGACGTCCACCTGCACGTCGCGGCGCGGCGTCCCGGCCAGGTCAAAGCGGACCTCCGCCCCACCCTGCGGAGACCGCAGCGCGACCAGGCGGGTTCGCTCGGGGAGAGAACCTCCTTCCGCGTCGAGCTGGCGAAGCAGGTCACGCTCGTGCCCGTCGCCCATCTCCGTCACGGCGGGCGGCGCCTCGGCGGCGAAGCCGCCGCATTGAGTCCAACTGCTCGCCAGCGGGGTCACAGAGACCTGCCCCGAGATGTAGGTGAGCACGGAGTCCGGAGTGGTGTGGAGGATGCCCGAGCGGCGCCAGCGGTTCTGGACTGCGTTCAGCGGTGTCGCGCTCGGGTCCTCCTCGACCACGTACCAGTCGAAGCCCCTCGTCTCCAGGAAGTTGCTCCCCCTGGTCGTCCCGGCCGGACCCAACTGAAGCCAGGGCGCGGAGTCCGATCTCACGGACTCCTGGTTGTGCAGTTGATTATCGTCTGCGGTCCGCAGCGCGTTGTTCTTGAACCGCACCCCCACGCTATCCAGCGCGTCCCGGCTGAAGTTCACGGCCCGGAAGCACGAGTCCACGTCGTTGCACGTGAACTGCACGTCTTCCGCCTGCACCAGATCGATCCCCGAGCCGTTCCAGTGCCGGATCACGTTCCCGGTCACGACGGCCTTCCGGGGGCCCGCGCCGCAGAACCAGTCCCCTGAGATCCCCGACCACTTCACGAGTCCCGTATTCGCCGCTGCGCCCGACCCGAGGATATGGTTATCCGCGATGGCCAGCGTGTCCGGGGTCGCCGACGTCTGGTCGCAGAACCCGTACTTGCCTGCGGAGTTCTGGACCAGGATGGCCGCTCCACCGGCCGTGGTGCTGGTCATCCCCGCCAGGGAGATCACGTTCTCCGAGATCAAGGCGTCTGACACGTTGTTCAGCACGATGCCGTTGTGACCCTTCGACTCGCTCAACATCGCGGTACCGGTCGTGTCCCGGAACACCGTGTTCTCCAGCAGCCTCGGGCCCGTCGACTTCGACGATCCCGCCCAGACCGCCCGGTCCGCGAAGTGGTGGATCCGCGACCATCGGATGGTGGCGTCCTGCCAGAACAGCGAGATCGGGGTCCTCGCGTACCCGATGTCCGCGGACTCCAGGAGGCTCCCGGTCGACAGCCAGTCGAAGAACAGCCCGCCCCACTCGTCCCCCGAGGTCGCCGTGGTCGGTACATCCACGGGCTCGAACTTCACCCATCCCCCTTGCGGAGCGGCCGTGATCATCGTGCCTTGCACGACGATCTCGACCTTCCCGTTCGCCGTGCCGATCTCGCTCCCGGACCGGATGCCCGCCGCCGCCTTGACGGTCGTCGGCGCCCGCAGGTCCCATGTACCGCCGTAGGGCACGTAGACATCCGTGGAGTCCACCAGGATGTGGCGATCGCCCTCGATGTCGGCGAACATGACGTTGATCATGCTCGGGGCGCCCGTCCTCCGCATCACCACGCCCGCCGTCGCGTCCTCGATACGCGTGTGGTACAGGTGCGACGAGCAGGTGAACCCGTAGCCGGACGGCGCGGCTTCCAGGTCGAACACGATGCCGCCCCAATCGCCCGGCCCCCCCTCGCCGTCATACGAGCGGAAGATGATCGGATCATCCAGCTCGCCGTCCGCCAGGAGCTCGCCGTGGACGATGAGTTCCACCTTCTCCGAACCGGAGCTTGCCGCCGCGAAGACCTGCGTCCCCGGCTCGATCGTCAGCGTCGTCCCCGCCTGGACCTCGAAGTCCGAATCCAGGTAGACGACGCCGGACCACGTCACGTTCGCGCTCTCCAGCGTGTCCGCGACTGCGTACCCCTTCTGCGCCCAGAGTTCGTACTCCCCGTCGCTCCCCGGAGTCGGGTCATCGTCGTCGTGGCTCGTCAGCACCAGGAACAGCGTGTCCGCCTCGGCGAACCCCGTGGGGCGGAAGGCCACGGTACGAGCCCCCGCCGAGACCTCCTCCGGTCTGGACCACGTGACTCCGTCATCCGTGCTCCGCACGTGCATCAGCAGGACGTCCGTCGGCGGGGGTTCTTCGAGATTGGGTGGGCCTCCCTCGTGGTAGAGGACATGGATGACCTCTCCCTCCGCCCACACCTCGGGTGCGTACGCATGGCCGTTCGAGGCCGTCACCTGGATCGGGTTGCCGACGCCATCGTCCCCGACCCCGAGCCAGTCACCTCCCGCGTCGCCGCGCGAGTAGAAGATCGCGTTCGTCCCGTCGCCCTGTCCCGCCGCCCACACCCAGTGGAATGTCGAGCCATCCGGGTACACCCCCTGCACCTCCGGCGGGCCCTCGACGAGCGGCTGACCCAGGGGAGGAGTCACATGCTCGGCGACGAGCACGCTGTCCAGATCCCACGCGCCCGTGCCCGGGGGGTAACCGCGGAAGTGCCATTGCCGCAGGACCAGCGCGCCGCCTGCGTTGGGGAACCTCTCCCGCCCGAAGAAGTGGACCTGTCCGTTGCTCCCCACTGCGAAGTGTGACGAGCCCGCCGGCAGGTCCCCGATTGTGGACGTGACCGGGGTGGCCGCCTCCCAGGAGGCGTCCGGATCCGTCACGGCCTTGCGCGTGTGCCAGATGGTGGCGGTTGCCCGGTGGCGGAACATCACGTGCAGGGTGTCGCTCTCCGAGTCCTGGAGGGCGATGTTCGGGCTGTCGAAGCCCCGATTCACCGAGTCCGGAGAAATGATGTGAACCGCGCCCCACGTGGACCCATTCCGGTGCCGGAAGCCGACGCGCGGCTCGGTGCTCTCACCAAGCGGCTGGCCCGGATCCCAATAGAACACCTCCATCGCCACGTACGCGTCGTCGTCCGCACCCACCGCGATGTTCAAATCCGTCGTCCGATGGCCGGAGGTCGTGTCCGTCACCAACTCGGCGCTCGCCCAGGACCCCGCGGGATCCCAGTCCGCACCGAGGACTAGGTAGTAGGCCAAAGCCTGGTTTCCGGCCGGAGTGTCGGGTGATTCCTGGACGCGCACCAAGCTCTGCCAGGTCGTTGCGGGGGAGTGCCCACGCGTGCCGCTTCCGGAGTTGGGGTCGTACAGCGGGGGCGTCGCCTGCGTGACCTGCCCCTTCGGCTCCCACAGCCATCCGGCTCTCGCAAGCGAGACCAGCGTGAGTCCGGCAAGCACCGGCAAGCCCAGGCGGTGGCACCAACGTGCTCCCGTAGTCAGCATGGTCCTACCTCCTGGCCGCACGTGCGGTCGGAACGGGCGAGGTCGGTATGGTGTCCGGAGGCGCCGCGGTCGGCGCGACGGTCAGATTGCGAGGAGAGGAGAGGAGAGGAGAGGAGAGGAGAGGAGAGGAGAGGTCGTCCTCGGAGCCATTGCAGCACCCCCGATGTGCACGACAGATGGCATGCTACTTGGATGGCGCGCCCGCGTCAAGACAAGGCAGTCGTGCGCATTGTCGTCTTGCAATGAGCAGGGTGACTTTCGTCAGTTCTCCGCCGGGCGCCGGCGAGCCGCCCACCCCTGCCCCGGTCCGTCCGGCCCCGGGGGGCGACGCGACGCCCGCCCACAGGTTAGAGTCCCGTGTCACGACTCCATGAGGAGCACCCATGGAAGACCCCCGCTGGCAACGCGTTCGCGACCTCTTCGCCGCCGCCGTCGAGCTCCCGGCGGAGGCCCGCGGCGCGTTCCTCGACGACGCCTGCGGCGACGACCCCGCGCTCCGCGCCGAGGTGCAGGCACTCCTCGCGGCCGACTCGCGCGAGCACTCCCTCCTGGACGCCGGCGCCGCCGAAGCCGGGTTCGCCGACCTCCTCCCCGCGGACGCCCCGCTCGAGGACACGGTGGTCGGGAAGCGCATCGGGCCGTGGCGCATCGTGCGGCCCATCGGCACCGGCGGTATGGGCGCGGTCTATCTCGCGGAGCGCGACGACGGCGAGTTCCGGCAGACCGCCGCGCTCAAGCTGATCCGCCGCGGCATGAACTCCGCGGAGATCCTGGCCCGCTTCCGCGCGGAGCGGCAGATCCTGGCACGGCTGGACCACCCGGGCATCGCGCGGCTCCTGGACGGCGGCATCTCCGCGGAGGGACGGCCGTGGTTCACCATGGAGTACGTGGACGGCGCGCCGATCGACCGGTACTGCGACGAGCACGCGCTGGACCTCGAAGACCGGCTGGGGCTCTTCGCCGACGTCTGCGACGCCGTCCGCTACGCGCAGCGCAACCTCGTGGTGCACCGCGACCTCAAGCCCGGCAACATCCTCGTCACGCCGGACGGCACCGTGAAGCTGCTGGACTTCGGCATCGCGAAGCTCCTGGATCCCACGGATGCGGGCCTCTCCACGAGCAGCGCCGGCGTCACGCGCACGGGCTCGCGCCCCATGACGCCGGGGTACGCGGCGCCCGAGCAGGTGCGCGGGCAGCCGGTGACCACCGCCACCGATGTCTACGCGCTCGGCGTCATCCTCTACGAGCTGCTCACCGGCCAGCGCCCGTACTCGCCGTCGGACGACACGCCGGCCGCGCTCGAGAAGGCCATCCTGGAGTCCCACCCCACGCGGCCGGGCCTGGTGAAGAAGCGCATCCCCGCCGACCTCGACAACATCTGCCTCATGGCGCTGCGCAAGGAGCCGGAGCGGCGGTACAGCTCCGCGGAGCAGCTCCTGGCAGACCTCCAGAACTTCCGCGCCGGGCGTCCCGTGCTGGCGCGCCCGGACACGGTGGGATACCGCGCCGCGAAGTTCGTGCGGCGCAACCGCGTGGCGGTGGCCGCGTCGGGCGCGGCGCTCGTGGCCATCGTGGCGCTCGTGGCGTACTACACCACGCAGCTCGCGCGCGAGCGCGACCGCGCGCGCGTGGAGGCGCAGAAGGCCACCCGCGTCGTCGAGTTCCTCACGGGGATCTTCCAGGTGGCGGACCCGTCGGAGTCGCTCGGCGAGACGATCACCGCGCGCGAGCTGCTCGACCGCGGCGCCGCCCGGATCCAGGGCGAGCTGGCCGACCAGCCCGAGGTGCAGGCCACCCTGGAGAACGTGGTGGGCGGCGTGTACTTCTCGCTGGGGCTGTACGGGAAGGCGGATACGCTGCTGGGCCGCGCGCTGGAGACGCGCCGCCGGCTGCACGCGGACGACCACGCCGACCTCTCCGAGACCCTCGCGAACGTGGCGGCCGTCCGCCGCGACTCCGGCGACTACGACCGCGCGGAGCCCCTGGCTCGCGAGGCGCTCGCCATGAACCAGCGCCTGCACCGTGGGGACCACCCCGCCGTCGCCGAGAACCTGCGGAACCTGAGCTGGATCCTCGCGGAACAGGGCGAGAACGCGGAGGCGGACAGCCTGCTGCAGATCGCCGTCGGGATGTGGACGCGCATGGAGGGGCCGGACGATCCGCGCCTCGGCCCCGTGCTCAACGACCTCGGCCTCCTGGCCAGCGAGCGCCGCGACTACCCCAAGGCGAAGGAGTATTTTCTGCGCGCCGCGGACGTGCAGCGGCGCGCTCGGAAGGGCCTGAACCCGGAGCTGTCCTCGACGCTGTACAACCTGGGCGAACTCTACCGCCAACTCAACGACGCCGAGGCGGCGAGCGCGGCCGCGAGCGAGGCGCTGGAGATCGACCGGAGCATCTTCGGCCGGGAGCATCCCCGGGTCGCGTACAGCCTGGCATCGCTCGGGAAGATCGAGCAGGTGCTCTTCCGGTACGCGGAGGCGGAGGCGCACTTCCGCGAAGCCCTGGCCATGCGCCGGAAGTTCCTGGGAGACGAGCACCCGGACGTGGCGCACGGCCTCGGCGATCTCGCGCTCTGCCTCGGCGTGCAGGGGAAGTACGACGAGGCCGTGGCGTTGCAGGAGGAGTCCCTCGCGATGCACCGGCGGCTGAACGGGCCGGAGCACCCGGTGGTGGCGAGCCGGCTGAACGCGCTCGGCCGGCTGGAGTACGACCGGCGGAACTACGCGAAGTCCGTGGAGCACCTTCGCGAGGCGCTGGCGTTGAACCGCAAGGCGTGGGGCGAGCGGTCCAGCGCGGCCGGCGAGTCGCAGCTCTACCTCTCCCGTTCGCTCGCGGCCGCGGGCGGGACGGACGAGGCGCTGCGCCTGCAGCGGGACGCCGTGGAGATCGAGCGCGCCGCGCAGGGCGAGGACACGCGGGGGTTCGTGATGCAACTGCACGGGCTGGCGCAGGTGCTGGCGACGGCCGGCCACGGCGCGGAGGCGGAGTCCCTGTTCCGCGAGGCGATCGATCGCTCGAAACCGATCCTCGGCGAGGACAACGTGGTGATCGACGACGCGATGCTCGCGCTCGGCCGGCTGATGACGAAGCGCGGCGCCTTCGACGACGCGGAGGCGATGCTGAGGGAGTCCCTCGCGCGCAAGCAGGGCCGGCTGGCGCCCGGGCATCCCGGGATCGCGCGCGCGGAGGAGGCGATGGCGGAGCTGGCGGCCGCGCGGGCCGCCGCGAAGGGAGACCAGTGATTTTTGAAGGTGCCGGCGGATCTCAGCGGCGTCGCCCGCTGCGTGAACGCTCCCGGCGGCGAGGGCGATGCCGCGCCGAACCGTGCGGCGACTCCGGGGTTTCCCGCATGGACCCCAACCGAGGAGGAGCGCCGTGAGCAGGTCGTTCGAGGGGAAGGTCGCGCTGGTGACCGGCGGGGCGTCGGGCATCGGCGAGGCGTGCGTCGCGGCGCTCGCCGGCGGCGGCGCCCGGGTCGTCGTGGTGGACATGAACCGCCCGCTCGGGGAGGCCGTGGTCGCGGCCCTGCGCGAGAAGGGCTCCGAGGCGAGGTTCCTGGCGGTGGACGTCGCCGACCCCGCCGCGGTGGAACGGATGGTGGCGGACACGGTGGCCGCCTTCGGCCGATTGGACATCGCGGTCAACAACGCCGGCATCAGCGGCGAGCAGAACCCGACCGGAAGCTACAGCATCGACGGCTGGCGCAAGGTCATCGACGTGAACCTGAACAGCGTCTTCTACTGCATGCGTTACCAGATCCCGCGGATGCTGGAGCAGGGCGGCGGGGCGATCGTGAACATGTCGTCCATCCTGGGTTCCGTGGGCTTCGCGAACTCGGCCGCGTACGTGGCCGCGAAGCACGGGATCCTCGGTCTCACGAAGTCGGCGGCCCTGGAGTACGGCCAGCAGGGGATCCGGGTCAACGCCGTGGGCCCGGCGTTCATCCGCACGCCGCTCCTGGACGTCCTGGACGAGGACACGCACACCTACCTCGCCGGGTTGCACGCGGCGGGCCGCATGGGCGAACCCGGCGAGGTCGCCGGGCTGGTCGCGTTCCTCTGCTCGGACGCGGCGTCCTTCCTCACGGGCGGCTACTACCTGGCGGACGGCGGGTACACTGCCCGGTAGGCGCGCCCCACGCGGCCGGAAAGGGTGCTACGGCTTCCTCATCTCCTCGCTCAGCCACGCCCGCGCCATGCGCCAGTCCAGCCGCACCGTCTGCACGGACACGCCCAGCACCTCGGCCACCTCCTCCTGAGTCATCCCGCCGAAGAAGCGGTACACCACGCCCTTCGCCTGCCGGGCGCTGAGCTTCTCCAGGCGTTGCAGCGCCTCGTCCAGGTCCAGCAACTCCGCCGCCTTCCCGGCGCCGGGGACCAGGTCGTCCTGGAACTCCACGATCTCGGCGCCGCCGCCGCGCTTGCCGGCGAGGCGGCGCTCCGCGTAGTTGATGAGGATGCGGCGCATCGCCTGGGCGGCGATGGCGAAGAAGTGCGCGCGGTTCTTCCAGTCCACGTTGCGCTGGTCCACGAGCTTCAGGTACGCCTCGTGCACGAGCGCGGTGGCGTTCAGCGTGTGGTCCTTGCGCTCGCGGCGGAGCTGGCCGCGGGCGATGCCGCGCAGCTCGTCGTAGACCAGGGGCAGGAGCGAGTCCACGACCTTGGCGTCGCCGCCGGCGAGTTGGCCGAGGAGGACCGTGACGTCCCGGGGCGCGCGGGGTTCAGCCATTCCGGGAAGGTGCCACCGGCCGCGGGCGGCGCGCAAGCGTCCTCGCGGAAGCCGGTCAGCCGGAGCGGTCCCGCTCCTCGAGGAGAGCCTCCAGATCCGCCACCGCCAGGAGGTCCTTCGCGCGCCCGGCCGCCCGCTTCACCTCGATCAGCTTCTCCAGTCCCAGGAAGCGGACCTCGACGCCGAAGACCGTCGCGGAGACCGCGTGGGGGAGCAGGCGTTCGTAGTCCCCGCCGCCCGCAATCTCACCCAGCAGGTCCACCGCCCCGATCGACGTGGTCAGGGTGAAGTTGAGACCGGCCAGGACCGTCCTCTCGTCCCAGGTGAACGGGAGGCCCGGCGGCGCCCCGCGCAGGTACGGATCGAACGGCGCGAGCGCCGCGATCACGCGCCGGAGGTTTCCCGGATCGCGGGCATACACCACGTCGAGGTCCTGCGTGGGAATGGACGAGCCATGCAGCGTTCCGGCGAATCCGCCCACGATGATGAAGTCCACGCCCTGGTGCGCGAGGGCGCCGATCAGCCGGGCGAGGTCCGTCATCGCCGCTCCCGGAGCTGCTGTCCGGCGCGGGCAATCTCCTCCGCGGCGCGCAGGAGCGCGATCAACTGCTGCGCGCGCTGCTCCGGTGTCAGCTTCAGGTTCTCGCGAAGAAGCGTGCGGTCGACGTCCTTCTTCAGCGCCCGGATGATCGCGTCCATGTCCCGAGTCTAGCGGGACGGGACGCCGCGGTCCACGACGGCGGGGAACGACATGGCCTCGCCAACGCCGGGCGGCCCCCTACGGAAGCGGCGACCCGTTCGTGGGCGCGCGCCCCGGATCCGACGCCGGCTCCGCCGCCAGCTCGTAGTGGATGGCGTCCTCGAAGCGGATGAACCGGTAGATGCGCTGGCTGTCCAGCGAGAGCTGCCGGTCCAGCACCAGCTCCAGGCACGGTCCGAACACGCCGCGGTTCACCTCGTACACGATCCGCGCCTCGCCGGTGAAGCGCGAGCCGTAGTTCAGCTCGTACTCGTCGAAGTACACGACGCAGCCGTTCGGCAGGTACGGCAGGAGCCGCTCCACGGCGGCGCGCGCGGAGCTGTAGAAGTCGCAGTCGATCCACACGAGGACCGGCAGCTCTTCGCGGAAGCGCTGCATCCTCTCCGGCGTCATGGTCTCCTCGAAGAGACCCTTGTGCAGCGCGAAGTTCGTGTACTTGCGCGAAAGGTGCCGCTGCAGCTTCTCGTGGCCGCCCAGGAACTGCCCCTCCACCCAGACCTCCCGCTCGGCCACGATGTCGATGTCCCGCCGGTCCTGCGGCTTCGGCATCCCCTCGAACGTGTCGAAGCCGTGCACGGTCACGCGGTCCGACATGCCCAGGTACCTCGTGGCGTACAGCATCTTCTCGAGCGCGTACCCCTCGTTCGTGCCGAACTCCAGGATGGCGAAGCGGCCGCGGTACCTCGCGCGGACCTCGCGAAGGACGTCGTAGATGTGCTCCATCCGGTAGAAGCCGTGGAGCATCGTGCGCAGGACGCGCCGGGGTTTCGCCACGAAGTTCAGGTACCAGGACGTCTTCAGCCAGACGCCGGGCAGCAGCACGCTGCAGAGGCGAAGAAGGGTAATGGCTGCGGACTTGTCCGCCATGGGGGTCCCACCTCGGTCGGGGGTCCTCGCGGACCCGGGTTCGAGCTGCCTCCGACGGGCGGGTCAGTCGCCTGCACCGGACACAACTTGCGCTGTTCGCGGACGGGGTCGCCGTCCGCCGGCCGGGTTCGTCCGTGGCCCCGGCGAACCCCGACGATAGGGGCGATCCGGGGCCCGGTTCAACCCTGGACGGTCCGATTCGTCCGCGCGGGGCGCGTGCGTGGAGCGGGGCACCATGCTCGCCCCTGCGGGAGTTGAACTCGCGAAGCGCTTCGTGAAGATCCGCGACACGCCCCCTCGCCCGGTCCCGGAAGGCGACTCCCGGGTCGACGATCCGCCGCTCGGACCGGGTCAGCCGGGTCGGTCCCGCTCCTCCGGGGGCCGGTGGTGGCGGAATGCCCGCCACAGCAGGAGATCGTAGGCGATCTTCATCGCCGCCCCCAGGAACAGCGGCACGGCGAGGGAGGTCCCCTGCATGAGCCACCCGCCGAAGGCCGGGGCCACCGCCCACGCGCCGAGGCGCACCAGGTGCGTGACCCCGGACGCGAACGTCCGCTCCTCCGGACGAACGACGGCCATCACGTAGGACTGCCGCGTGGGGACGTCCATCTCCACGAGGCCCTCGCGCAGCAGGAACAGCAGCGCGGCCACCGGGAAGCTCGGCGCGAACGCCACGGTCACGAGCAGGAGGCTGGAGGGGATGTGCGTGAACACCATCGTGTTCACGAGCCCGATCCGCCTCGCGAGCCATGCTGCGCCCAGGTGCGACAGCGCGTTCGCCGCGCGCGCGCCGAAGAACAGCGCGCCCACCATGGCCTCCGACGCGCCGAAGCGCTCGAAGAAGAAGAACGCGAGCAGTGCCGTGGTGAGGAATCCGCCGGCCAAGCTGTCCAGGGCGAAGAGCGCGGAGATGCGCCAGAGGATGCCGCGGGATTGCGGCGAGAGGCGGGTGGCGACGCGGGCGGCGGCCCCGGCCGCGGGCTCCGCCGCCGGCGAGAGGCGCGCGTACGCGAACGCCGTGGCGAGCAGGATGCCCGCGTAGACCGCCAAGGTGGCTCGGCCCGCGGCGATCTCGTCCGCGCCGCTCAAGTGGTGCAGCAGCGCGGGCAGCCCCGCGAGGAGACCGCCGAGCGCGTGGCCCGCGTCCTGCAGCACGTTGTACCAGGCGAAGGAGCGCGTGCGCGCGGCGTCGGGCGCCGCCGCGGCCACGAGGGTCTGGTCCAGGATGAGCGACGCGCCGCGGTCGCGGCCCATGCCGTTCAGCATCCCGAGGAAGGACGCGGCCAGGAGCACGGCGTGCGACGACGCGTAGGCCACCGCGAGCCCGCCGGCCGCGCCGAGCAGGGCGACGAGGACGAGCGAGCGCCGGCGGCCGAGGCGATCCGCGAACAGCGTGACGAGGAGCGCGGCGGCAGTGGCGCCGGCGAGACCCGCGGCCACCACCGCGCCGATCTCCGCGGGGTCGAAGCCGCGGCGCGCGAGGTGGATCCCGATGAGGACGCCGATCAACCCGGTGGCCAGCGCGCGCAGGAACGCGGCGGCATACAGGAGCGGGAGGTCACGAGCGTGCGGGGACACGGCGGCCTCCGCGGCACGGGGACGGGCGCGCAGCATACCCGAGGTCGCGCGGTCGTGTACGATCCGAGCTTCCCCGGTGGAGCGCATGGGAACCGACTGGATCACCACCTCCACGCTGCTGCTTCGCCTCCGCGACTTCGAGGACGCCGCGTGGCGCCACTTCGTGGAGCGCTTCCGCCGTCCCATCGTGGCGTTCGCGCTGGACCTGGGCGTGCCGCCCGAGGACGCGGAGGATGTGGCGCAGGACGCGCTGGGCGACTTCGCACAGGCGTACCGCGAGGGCCGCTACGACCGCACCCGCGGGCAGCTCCGGCGCTGGCTCTTCGGCATCGCGTACCACCGCGCCGCGCGGCATCGCCGGCGCGCGGCGAAGGCGCGGGCGGAGCGCGCGCCCACGGACGCGCTGCTGGAGATCCCGGACGAGGCGGCGGCCGGCTCGATGTGGGATCGCCGCTGGGACGCGGAGGTCCTGGAGGAATGCGTGAAGCAGGCGCGCCGGGAGTTCGCGCCGGAGGTGTTCGCGGCGTTCGAGCTGGTGGTGGGCCACGACCGCGCGCCGGCCGACGCCGCGCGCGAGCTCGGCGTCGGCGTGAAGTCCGTGTACAACGCGAAGCACCGCGTGCTGCGCAGGATCCGCGAGCTGCGCGCCGCGCTCGAGGCCACGGAGGAAGGCGATGACGCCGTGTCCTGACCCTGAGGTCCTGGAGCGGTACGCGGAGGGCGCGCTGGACGGCGCCGCGCGCGCCGACGTGGCGGCGCACGTGACGGCGTGCGCGGGGTGCCGCGCGCTGCTGGACGACGTGAGCGCGAATCTGCCGCTGGCGTCGTCGGTGCGGGAAGCGCTTCGGCGCATCGACCGGGCCGCGCACGCGGAGGCGCCGGAGCGGATCGGGGCGTTCCGCGTGCTGCGGGAGCTGGGCCGCGGCGGCATGGGCGTGGTGTACCTGGCCGAGCAGGAGCGCCCGCGCCGGCAGGTGGCGCTGAAGGTGCTGCACCCCGGCGGCTCGCCGGCGGCGCTGCGGCGGTTCGAGCACGAGGCGAACCTGCTGGCGCACCTCAAGCACCCGGGCATCGCGCAGGTGTACGAGGCTGGGATCGCGGACGGGCGGCCGTACCTTGCGATGGAGCACGTGCAGGGGGACGCCCTGGACGTGTTCGCGCAGCGGCGCGGCCTTTCGCCGCGGGAGCGCCTGGCGCTCGTCGCCGACGTCTGCGATGCCGCGCATCACGCGCACGTGCGCGGGGTCGTGCATCGCGATCTGAAGCCCGCGAACATCCTCGTGGAGGAGATCGACGCGGGCGCGGACCCGGGCGGCACGGCCGGCGCGGACCGTCGCCATGCCGCCGCCCGACCGAAGGTCCTGGACTTCGGCGTCGCGCGCGCCACCGCCGCGGATCTCATGACGATGACCGTGGGCACGGAGGCGGGGCAGCTCCTCGGCACCATCCCCTTCATGAGCCCGGAGCAGCTTGCCGGCGATCCCGCGAAGGTGGATGCCCGCTCCGACGTCTACGCGCTCGGCGTCATCGCGCACTGGCTCCTGGCCGGGGACTTCCCGTACTCCATCCGGGACTGCTCCCTGGTGGAAGCGGCCCGGCGCATCCAGGAGGACGCTCCCGTACCGCTCGCGTCCGTGGCGCCGCGGCTGAAGGGGGACGCGGAGGTGATCGTGGCGACGGCGCTGGCGAAGGACCCGGCGCAGCGCTACCAGAGCGCGTCCGAGATGGCGGCGGACCTCCGGCGCTTCCTGGCGGACGAGCCCATCCTGGCGCGCCCGCCCGGCGCGGCGGAGCAGTTGCGCCGGTTCGCGCGCCGACACCGCGCGCTCGCGGGCGCGGCGGCCGTGGTGGCGGGGGTGTTGGCGGTTGCCGCGGTGGGCGGGTCGTGGCTGGCGGTGCGCGCCACGCGCGCGGAGCGGGCGGCGCGCGCGCAGCTCGCGCGGGCGGAGTCCATCCACGAGTTCCTGGAGGGGATGCTCTCGTCGTCGAATCCGTACGAGGGCGAGGGCAACGCGGAGACCACGGTGCCCGCGATACTGGCGCGCGCCGCCGCCGAGCTGGACGGCGGGCGCTTCTCCGGGCAGCCCGAGGTGGAGGGCGCGGTGCGGAAGACCCTGGGAAACACGTACTGGGCCGCCGCGAACTACGAGGCCGCCGAGCGGCAGCTCCGCGCGGCGCTGGCGGCGTTCGAGGGAGCGCCCGGCGAGGACGCGGCCGCGGTGGCGGTGATGGCGGATCTGGGACTGCTGCTTGCGGAGACGAACCGCTTCGAGGAGGCCGAGGCCATGTTCCGCGCACAGCATGACGCGGCCCTGGCGCGGCTGGGCCCCGAGCACGTGCAGACGGTGAAGGGACTGGGGTCCTTGGCCGGGGTGCTGGCGGATCAGCGGAAGCTGGCGGAGGCGGAGTCCGTGCTGGCGCTCGCCCTGCCGCACTCGGCGAGGTTCACGGGGAAGTACGCGGACGTGCACCGGTCGAACCTGAACACGCTGGGCGGGCTGCGCTTCTTCCGCGGCGATCTCCCCGGCGCGGAGGCGGCGCTGCGCGAGGCGGCGGAGGTGTCGCGCCGGGTGTACGGCCCGGCGCATCCCAGCACGATCGCCATGCTGGAGTCCGTGGCCGCCGTGCTCGGCCAAGGCGGCGATGTGGCCGGCGAGGAGGCGGCGCTGGAGCAAGTGCTCTCCCTCTACCGGCAGGCGTTCGGCGCAGAGCACCCGCGGGTCGCCGCTGCCACGAACAGTCTGGGCATGGCGCTCTTCCGCCAGGGCGACGCGGCCGCGGCGGAGCCCTTGATTCGCGAGGCGCTGGCGATGAACCGCCGCGTGAGCGGGAGCGAGCACCGGGAGACGGCGCGCAGCCTCAACGACCTGGCGCAGGTCCTGCGCGCGCAGGGCCGGCTGGCGGAGGCCGAGCCGCTGTACGTGGAGTCGCTGGGCATCCACGAGCGGGTCTTCCGCGAGGACTCCCCGGGGGTCGCGATCGTTCTGCGCAACCTGGGAAGGCTCCGCGTGCAGCAGGCGCGGTACGCGGAGGCGGAGGCGCTGCTCGTGCGCGCGATCGGCATCCAGCGGGCCGCGCTCGGGGACGAGCATGCGGCCACGAAGGCGACCGCGCGGGAGCTGGTGGCGCTCGGGAAGGCGTGGGGGCGGGCGGAGCTGGCGGAGACCTGGGGGGGGCTGGCGGGAACGTGAGTTTCGCCCTCACTCCATGCCGAGCCGGCGGATCCGGTCCAGCATCCCCCTATGGGGGTCATGCGGATCCCCCTCCCGGGCACCCCCCGCAAGTGCGCTGTTGACCGACGTTGGCGGAGCCCAAAGAATCGCGAGGGCGCACAGGACACGCCGCCTCATCGCGTGATCGTCCGGTCCAGGGAGAGTTGAGGTGCTCCGGTCATGAGAGCCCATCGCACGTCGAGAACCATTCCGGTTTCGCCCCGCCGGGGTCGATCCTCTCGCCCGTGGCGCCCGGCGGCCGGTTGCGTCGGCGGCCTCCTCGCCCTCGCCCTCGCCACCCCCGCCACCGCCCCCGCCTTCGACCCGGCCTCCGCCCTCTCCTTCAACCGCACCCTCGCCGCGGACTCCTTCGAGGGCCGCTTCTCCGGCCTCTCCTCGGGGCGCAAGGTCGAGGACTTCGTGGCCTCGCGCTTCGAGGACTGGGGCCTGGCCCCCGCCGGCGCCGCCGGGACGTACTTCGCACCCTTCGAGATGCTGGTGACCCAGGAGCAATCCGCGCTCCTGGAGCTGAAGGATACGCCCTTCGGCGATCTCCGCTTCGTCTACGGCGACGACTTCCATCTCTGCACGAACTCCGGCTCCGCGGACGTCACCGCCGACGTCGTCCTGGTGGGCCACGGTCTCTCCTCGCCGGATCGCGAGTGGGACGACTACGCGGATCTGGATGTGCGCGGGAAGATCGCGCTCATCCTCCGCGGCACGCCGGACAACGGCCACGACTGGGGCGAGGCCGGCTCCCGCGACTCCACGCTGGCCGAAGCCGTGCGCCGCGGCGCCGTGGGCGTGATCTTCGTGCAGGGGAAGCCCGTGCAGGGCGCGGCCGTGCACGTGCTGTACCCGAAGGTGCCCTGCGTGTACGCCGACGAGCGCGTGCTGGAGCACGTGCTGATGAACACGGGCTGGGACCTCAAGCGGTACAAGGACGCCTTGAAGGAGAAGCCCACGCACCTCGTCCCGGACAAGCGCATGCGCGTGAGGACGAGGGTGCGCGTTCTCGATGACGGCAACGCGCGCAACGTGGTCGCCCTCCTCGAGGGTTCCGATCCCGCGCTGAAGCACGAGCTGATCCTCATCGGCGGCCACATGGACCACGTGGGCGTGAACGGCGACGGCATCATCTTCAACGGCGCCAACGACAACGGCTCCGGAACGTCGGTCGTCCTGGAGCTGGCCCGCTGCTTCGCCGCCATGCCGGAGCGCCCGAAGCGCACGCTGGTCTTCCTCACGTTCGCGGCGGAGGAGCAGGGGCTCCTGGGCTCCGAGGCCTTCGTCGCACAGCCCACCGTTCCCCTGGACTCCGCAGTGGCCATGCTGAACTTCGACATGACCGGCCACGGCAACGGCAAGGCGTACCTGGGCGGCGGCGAGCTGTACCCGGAGATCCGCGCCGCCTTCACGGCATCGCTGGACTCCGCCCGCGCCGACAGCGTGCTGATCCGGCGCGGTTGGCGCGGCAACTCCTCCGACCACGGGCCGTTCCTGCAGCTCGGAATCCCCACGATGAACCTGGGCAGCGACGGCGACCACCGCTTCTACCACAGCCTGCAGGACGATCCCGCGTGGATCAGCGAGGCGGCGCTGGGCGCCGTGGGCCGTACCGCGCAGGACTGGATCCTGATGCTCGCGAACCACGGAACGCCGCTCCTCCCTCCGCACCGCGACGGGCGCACGCTCCTGTACGCCTCCGACCAGGTGGACTTCGCGCCGCGGCCGGCCGCCCCGAACGCGCCGAGGACGCCGCTCCCGGTCTGGGTGCGCGGATCCTTCCGCTGGACCCCGGCGACCGAGTTCGCGACTCCCGCGTGGCTGGACTCCCTGGCCGCACTGCGCCGCGCCGCGGCCGCCGACGGCCCGCCGGTCGTGCGGTCGCTGAAGGCCGTGCGGGACGCGTCCCGCAGCGGGACGCGCGCCGTGCTGCTCGGCCTCCGCTCCGCCGCTCCCGGCGAGGGCGTGGGCATCCCGCCCGCGCGCCGCCCGCTGCTCGAGAGCCTGGACGTGGCCGCGCTGCTCTGGGACGGCGGCGCGCCCGAGGACAGCACCGTGCTCGCCGAGGCCGCGAAAGCCGGCGTGCTCTTCGTGGTCCCGCCGGATGCCGAGCAGCTCGCGAAGCTCCCGAAGGACGCGAAGCGCTGCATCCGCTTCTTCCCCGGCATCGGCGAGCGCGTGCCCGAGCCTTCCTCGCAGCCGCGCAAGCTCACGCTCTTCGTGGCCGCGTGGGATGGCGAGGGGACCATGACGGCCGGGCAGCTCGCCGCGTTGATCCGCGCCATGGGTGTGGACCGCACGCACCTGGATCTCGTGCCGTGGCTGCACACGGCGGACGAGGCACAGGTGGCGGCGTTCCTGGAGGAGCTGTACGCGGTGTCGGGGTGGACGCACGCGCAGATGACCGCGCTCCTGGGCGGGAACCTGGCGCGGCTGTAGCCGCCCCCGCCGCGCCTACCGCGTGATCACGATCTTCCCGCGCACGTCCGCCGCGGGCCCGACCGCACGGTAGAAGTACACGCCGCTCGCCGCACCCTCGCGCCCCGCGTCCCACACGACCTCGCCGCCGGCCGCCGCGCCGAGCGACGCCACGCGCCGGCCCGTCACGTCGTGCACGAGGAGGCGCGCGCCGGCCGGCAGCCCGGCGAAAGACACGCGCGATCCCGCCGCACGCGCCACGGCGAAGGGGGCCGCCGGACGCGTCTCCCCAGTGCGGGGCGGCGCCGCGCCGGGATCCGTCCCGGTCACGAGCGCGAACGTCACCGTGACCGCCTCCCCCCGCGCCAGCGAGAACGGTCCCGCCGCGAGCAGGATGCGGTAGTCCGCGGGCACGGCCGTGTCCGGTTCGATCGTCACCGACCCGTTCGAGTCCCCGCGCAGTTGCAGGTACTGGCCGGCGTCGCTCTCCGTGTCGCCCGGGAAGTTCCACCGCCGGAACGAGTGCACGGGATGGTCGCGCAGGAGGATCCCCACGTCCGCCGTGGTGTCGTCGCCGCCGCCGGGCTCGTCGAACGCGTAGGCCAGCGGTCCCTCCGGCGTCAGCGCATACGCCGCGTGGTCGTCGCTCCACGGCGTGCCACCCGGATGCCCCAGGTCCGGGTCCATGAAGAAGCCGACATAGACGTTCTCCATGTCCCAGCCGGGCGGGCTCCACTCCGCGGAGATGTTCCTCACCACGGACCGCACGGAGACGAAGCCGTCGTATCCGGTCACCGTCTCGGACGTCACGTGCTGCACCACGCGCAGCCCGAGCGGTTCGTGCGGGAAGAGGGACGTGTCCGTGTCCGTCTGCACCAGTTGCAGCCGTTCGCGCCCGGGCGGCAGCGCCTCCGCGGCGTAGTCGAACGCGTACGCGGCGGAGCTGGTGATGTGCTCGATCCCGCTGCCGCGGTCGATCTCCGCGCCCACCCAGAGCCCGGCGGCGAACGCGAAGTGCCCCGCGGGATTCGACTCGGTGGAGTAGCGGCCCACGTTCCAGACGCGCAGCGTCTCGGTGCCGAACGGGCGCAATCCGTCGGGATCCGTGCTCGCGGTCTCGGCGGTGGCCCGGAGGTCGGCGGCGGGCGCGGACCACGCACCCAGCAGCAACAGGACCGGAAGGGCGACGGCGAGGGGAGGAGGGGTACGCATGGGGCAGTCTCCTGGCGCCGGGGAGCGACCGGACCCACTATGGGCGCCCCCCGGCCCCCACCGCAACCCCTGTGGATCAGCGCGCCCCCTCGTCCGTCACCACGCCCCGCACCACCACGCCCGTGCAATGCGACGTCCACTCGAAGGGGTCGCCGTCCCAGAGCGCCACGTCCCCGTCCTTGCCGACCTCGAGGCTGCCCACGCGGTCGGCCACGTCGATCACGCGGGCCGCGCCCAGCGTGACCGCCGCGAGCGCCGCCTCCGGCGGGAGGCCGTACGCGGCGGCCTGCGCCGCCTCGAAGAGGACCACGCGGGTCTTCGGCACGTAGCCCTCGAAGCCGCTCTGCAGGGCGAACGGGATGCCGGCCTCGTGCAGCTTCGCCGCCGTCTCGAAGCTGATGTTCTCGGTCTCGCTTCCGGTGGAGCCGGCGCGGAACATCGTGGCGTGCACGATCACCGGGACCTTCGCGGCGCGCAGCTCGTCCAGCACGAGGTGCGCCTCGGCGCAGCCGTCCAGCACGAGGCGGAAGCCGAACTCGTCCGCGAGGCGGAGCGCGGCCAGGATGTCGCGCGTGCGGTGCGCGGTGACGAGCAGCGGGAGGTCGCCGGCCAGCACCGCGGCCAGGGTCTCCATGCGCAGGTCGCGCGCCGGGCGATCCTTCGCGTCCTTCGCCTGCACCTTGCGCGCGTACTCGCCGGCCTTCACCAGCTCCTGCCGCAGCATGGCCACCACCTTGCTCCGGGTGCCGGGGGCCTTGTCGTAGTCCGAGGTCGTGGCGCCGGAGCCCAGCGTGGCCGCCACCATGGCGGCGGGGACCATCACGGCATCCTCCACCGTGCGCCCGAACGTCTTCGCCACCATCGTCTGGCCGCTGACGGCCGCGCCCGGCGCGTGGCCCGTGTGCACCGTGGTCACGCCGAGGCGCCGGACCCAGTCCACGAGCGGGTCGCGCACGTTGAACGCGTCCACCGCGCGCAGCTCCGGCTGGATGGCTTCCGACCGGTCCCGCTGGTCCTGGTCGTGCGGGATGTTCATGGCGCCGCTGAGGCCCACCGTGGAGTGCGCGTCCACGAGGCCGGGGGTGACCACGGGCGCGTCGAGCACGCGCAGGCCGTCCGGCACGCGGACTTCGGCGGCCGGACCGACGGCGGTGATCCTCCCGCCTTCGATCACCACGATGCCGTTCCCGATCACGGCGCCCGAGACCGTGTGCACGCGCTCCCCGCGCACGGCGACCTGGGCGGGCGCCGCGCTCGCGGCCAGCATGCCCGCGGCGAGCGCGGCGACGACGGCCGCGGCCCGGCGGGTCACGGCCCCGCCTCGTCGTCGAAGCAGCACCACACGAAGTGCTGCGGCTCGCTGGCGCCCCAGCCGCCCACGGCGAACAGGCGGTCGGCCGGGTCGTCGCGGTCGAAGACGCGCACGCCGTCCACCCACGTCTCCTCCACGTGCGTGTACACGCTGAGCGGATCGCCGGAGAGGATCACGAAGTCCGCGTCCTTGCCGGGCTCCAGCGAGCCCACGCGATCCGCCAGCCCCAGCATCTCCGCGCCCGCGAGCGTGAGCGCGCGCAGCGCGCCCTCGCGCGACATCCCGGCGCGCACGGCCAGCCCGGCCGAGCGCAGGAAGAGGCGGCTGTCCGTGATGGGATCGTCCGTGTGGAACGCCACCGGCACGCCCTTCGCCTCCAGCACACCGCCGGTCTTCCAGTCGATCTCCATGGCCTCCTGCTTCCCGCCGGGGCTGTCCAGCACGATGATGGAGCACGGCGCCTTCGCCGCCGCCAGCTCGTCCGCGATCTTCCACGCCTCGCTCACGTGGTGCAGCACCACGCGCAATCCGAACTCGTCGGCGATGCGCAGGACGGTCATCACGTCGTCGTGGCGGTGCGTGTGGTGGTGGACCACGTGCCGGCCTTCCATCGCCTCCACGAGGACCTCGAGGCCGAGGTCGCGCTCCGGGCGATCCTCCGGCTTCTTCGCGCGCGCGAGCTTCGCGCGGTACTCCTGCGCCTTCACGAACTCGGCGCGCACGAGGGCGGCGGACTTGCCGCGGGTGCCGGGGAACGGGGCCTCGTCCCTCCGCTGCGGGTTCGTGCCGTTCGCCATCTTGAGGCCGCCCAGCGCGCGGCCGTCGGCGTCACGCAGCAGCAGGTCGTCCAGCGTGCGGCCGTCGCGGAACTTCACGTACACGGTCTGTCCGCTGATGAGGTGCCCGGATCCGGACATCACGTTCGCGGTGGTGATGCCGCCCGCTTGCGCCTTCTGGATGCCGGCGTCGCGCACGTCCCAGGCGTCCAGCACGCGGCACTCCGGCTGGATCGGGTCCGAGCCGTCCGCGGCCCAGGGACCGCCCACGTGGGAGTGCGTGTCCACGAGGCCGGGGAGGAGGGTCTTGCCGCGGAGGTCATGGACCTCGGCGTCGGCGGGAACGGGGACGCCGGAGGATGGACCGACGGCGACGATGCGGTCGCCGTGGATGACGAGGGTGCCGTCCTCGATCGGGGCGGCCGCGATCGGGACGATGCGAGCGTGGGTGAAGGCATGGGGGCGGTCGGCGGCCGCGTCCGCGGCGGCCGCCGCGACGGCGAACGCGAGCGCAGCCGCGAGGGGAGCGAGGCACATGGCGAGGGGCATCCGGCGGACCTCCGTTCGACGGACCGGACGGAGGCTAGCATGGACGCTACTCCGCCGCCGCCCCCTCCTCGCGCGATCTCGCCCCGGCGATGACCTCCCGCAGCTTCGCGGCCAGGTCCTCCGGGCTGAACGGCTTCGCGAGGAAGCCCTCCCCGGGGCCGAGCTGCCCCACGGTCAGCTTCGATCCCGGGCCCGTGTTGCCCGAGATGTACAGGGTCGGCAGGTTCGGCCGGACCGCGGCCAGGCGCTTCGCCAGTTGCGTCCCGCTCGCGCGCGGCATCATCACGTCGGTCACGAGCGCGTCCGCCGGCAGCTTCCCGTGCTCGATCAGCGCGAACGCATCCTCCGCGGACTCCGCCTCGGCCACGGTGTAGCCGAAGTCGCGCAGGATCTCCCCCACGAGCTTGCGCACCGCCTCGTCGTCGTCCACCACGAGCACCGTCTCGCGGCCCACGAGGTGCTCCGGGCCGCGCAGCCTCGTGCCGGACGGCGTCTCCGCGTCCTCCGTGGCCGGCAGGTGGATGATGAAGCTGGTCCCGCGGCCGGGCTCGCTCCGCACCGCGATGTGGCCGCCGGACTGGGTCACGATGCCGTGCACCGTGGAGAGGCCGAGCCCGGTGCCCTTGCCCGGGCCCTTCGTGGTGAAGAACGGCTCGAACACGCGGTTCATCGTCTCCCCGTCCATGCCGGTGCCGGTGTCCGTCACCGTCAGGCGCACGTACCGCCCCTTCGGCAGGTACGTGACGCCCTGGCCGGGCGCCGTGCCCGGCGCGTGCGCGCCGGCCTCGCCGGCGCCGAGGTCCGCGTTCACCTGCACGTTGCTCGTCCGGATCGTGAGCGATCCGCCGTCCGGCATGGCGTCGCGCGCGTTCACGATCAGGTTCATCAGGATCTGCTCCACCTGGCCGGCGTCCACGGTCACCCGGTCCAGGTCCGACGCCAGGAGGAACGTGAGGGTCACGTCCGCCCCGATGATGCGCTCCAGCATCCGCCGCGTGTCGGAGAGCACCGTGTTCAGGTCCATGACCTTGGGCTGCAGCACCTGCCGCCGCCCGAAGGCCAGGAGCTGGCGCGTCAGGCGCGCCGCCTGCTGCGACGCCGTGTCGATGGCGGCCAGGCCCCGGTGGTTGCCGTCGTCCGGGCCGATGCGCCGCTTCAGCAGCGCGGTGTGCCCGCTGATCACGGTGATGAGGTTGTTGAAGTCGTGCGCGACGCCCGCGGCCAGGTGGCCGAGCGCCTCCATCTTCTGCACGTGGTGGAACTGCCGCTCCAGGTTCCGGCGCTCCGTCACGTCCTGCATGGCCACGACCGCGCCGATCTTCGTTCCCTGCACGTCGCGGATGGGCTGCGCGGACACGAGCACGTTGCGGCGCCCGCCCCGCGTCGCCTCGATCACGAGCTCCTCGTCGCGCAGGTGCTCGCCGCGCAGCGCGCGCGCCAGCGGCGCGTCCCCGGCCGCCAGCGGCGCGGCCCCGTCCGCGGACAGGATGCGGTAGTGTTCCGCCCACTCCGCGGGCGGCGTGGCGGCGGACGGCAGGCCGTACAGCCTCCGCACGGGCCGGTTGTACACGACCGGCGCGCCGTCCGCGGCGCACGCGATCACCGCCGTCTCCAGGCTGTCCAGCACCGCGCGCAGGAACCGCTGCTCGTGCTCCAGCGCCTCCTCCGCCGCGCGCCGCGTCGCCTTCTCCGCGGCCTCGTCCAGCGCCCGCCGCACCGCCGGCGCCAGCCGGGAGAGCCGGTGCTTCAGGACGTAGTCCGTGGCGCCGTTCACGAGGCTCTCGATGGCCGCCTCCTCGCCGATCGTCCCGGACACCAGGATGAACGGGACGTCCGGACGGGACTTCCGCGCGAGGGCCAACGCCGCGAGGCCGTCGAAGCCGGGCAGCGCGTAGTCGGACAGGATGATGTCCAGCCCGCCGGCCGCCAGCTCCTCCTCGAAGCGCGCGCGCGTGGTCACGTCCACGACCTCGAGCGGCACGTCCAGCTCGTCCAGCGTCGCGCGCACGAGCTCCGCGTCGTTCGCGTCGTCCTCGAGGTGCAGGATGCGCAGCGGTCGTGTCGCCGCGCCGGCGGTGGTGTCCATCGGGGTCTCCTCTAGGCGCCGGCCCGAGCGGGGTCGGGCGGCGCCTCGTTCAGCACGGCCCAGAACAGGCCGACGTGTTTCACCGCGTCGATGAAGTCCTGGAACGCGACCGGCTTGACGACGTAGGCGTTCACGCCGAGCTGGTAGCTCTCCACCACGTCGCGCTCCTCGCGCGAGGACGTGAGCATCACCACGGGGACGACCTTCAGCGCGGGGTCCGCCCGCATCCTCCGGAGCACCTCGAGGCCGTCCATCTTCGGCATCTTGAGGTCCAGCAGCACGACCGCGGGATTGCCCGCGGGGCGGTCCGCGTGCTTCCCGCGGCGCGCGAGGTAGTCCCACGCGTCCGCGCCGTCGCGCACCACGTCCACCTTGTTCGCGAACCGGCTCTCCGACAGCGCCTCGAGCGTCAGCTCGGCGTCGCGGGAGTTGTCCTCAGCCAGCAGCACCCGCTTCAGCCCGTTCATCCTCGGTCTCCTCCTCCCCGGTCGCGGCGGTCGCCGTCCTGCCCGCGGGCAGCGCGACGAACAGCGTCGCCCCCTGCTCCGGGACGCCCACCGCCCAGGTCCGGCCGCCGTGCCGGTGCACGATCCGCCGAACGCTTGCCAGGCCGATGCCCGTCCCCTCGAACTCCGTGTCGTCGTGCAGGCGCTGGAACACGCCGAACAGCTTGCCCGCGTAGTTCATGTCGAAGCCCACGCCGTTGTCCCGGATATGGATCACCTGCTCGTCGCCGTGCCGGGACGCGCCGACCTCGATGCGCGCCCGGTCCCGCGTGCGCGTGTACTTCACGGCGTTCGACAGGAGGTTCGTGAAGACGACCCGCAGCATGGCGTGGTCCCCGTAGACGACGGGGAGGTCGCCGACCGCCCAGTCGATGGCGCGTCCCGGCGCGGCCACGCCGGGGCTCTCCCGGATCTCGGCGACCAGCGTGTTCAGGTCCACCTCGACGCGGTTCATCATCGTGCGGCTGATGCGGGAGAAGACCAGGAGGTCGTCGATCAGCTGGCCCATCCCGCGGGCGGCGGAGGAGATGGTGTCCAGGTAGCGGCGGCCCTTCTCGTCGAGCGACTCGCGGGCGTGGCGGGTCAGGAGGTCGGCGAAGCCGTCGATGTGCCGGAGCGGCGCGCGCAGGTCGTGCGATACGGAGTAGCTGAAGGCCTGCAGCTCGGAGTTCGCGCGGGCGAGCTCGGCCGCGCGCTCCTGCAGGGCGTCGTTCAGCGCGGCGATGCGCTGCTGCTGCCGGTTGCGTTCCGAGACGTCGCGCGACACGGCGACCGTCGCCGCCATGCGGCCGGACTCGTCGAGCACGGGCGACAGCGTCATGGACACCTGGACCGTGCTGCCGTCCTTCCGGCGGTGGGTGCGCTCGTAGTCGCGCATCGGGCCGGTGCGCTCCAGCCTCTCGCGGATCTCGGCCGGCACCACGGTCTCGCCTTCCGGAAGCAGGAGCAGCGCGGACTGCCCGACGGCTTCGGCGGCGGCATGACCGTACAGCCGCTCGGCGCCGGGGTTCCAGGAGAGGATCGTCGCGTCGAGCGAGACGGAGAAGATGGCGTCGTCCGAGGACTCCACCAGGGACGCCAGGTACGCGCGGTCCCGCTCGGCGGCGCGGCGCCGGTCCTCGACGCGGGCGATGTGCGCGGCCGTGATCCAGCCGCCCGTGGCGAGCACGATGACGATGGCGACGGTGAACAGCACGAGGCCGAGCATCGGGTCGAAGAGGCCGGCGCGCTGCCCGAGGAGGCGGAGGAAGCCCAGCGCCACCGGCAGCGCGGCGGCGGCGGGCACGAGGCGGCGCGCCACCATGCCCGCGGTGTCGTCGCGGCGAAGGAGCCGTACGAGCCGGCCGGACGGCGCCGCGGCGAGGATGCCGGCGCCCAGCACGACGAACGTGACCGCGGTGCTCAACGCCATCGGGACGAACCAGTGGATCCCGGCCACGGAGGTCGCGCCGTACGCGTGCCCGAGCAGGGGAACGAGCACGGCCGCGAGGGACGCCAAGGCGAGCGTGTCGGCGGCGGCGCGGCCGGCCCGCCCGCGCAGGTGCAGCACGAGAAGCGCGCCGCCGCACAGCACGAGGTTCGCGGAGGTGCTCGGCGCCATGAAGGCCGAGACCCGGCCGGCGGCCGCGTCCAGCGGACCGGCCAGGACGAGCCGGTCCACGCGCGGGAGGTCCGCCCCGGAGACGACGAGCAGGTTCCACAGCCCGACGGTGGCGGTCGCCGCCGCGAGCAGCGCGCCGATGGCGTGCGGCGTCCGGATCATGAGCGAGGCGCCGCACAGCAGGAAGCACAGCGCGGTCGTCGGGTTCATCCGGAAGCCGGAGCCGCCGGCCTCCAGGCCGAGTTGCCAGCGGGCGAGGATGAAGACGCCGGACGCCAGGCACAAGGCCGCCGCCGCGTGCGCGATCCATGCCGGCGCCGCATCCACCGGATCCGGCGGAGGGCCCGCGACGTCGTGCGGACGGTCTGCGCTCAACCTTCGTCTCCCGGGGAACGGTCGGGGGCGGCGGGTGTGCCCCGAGAGGCCGGCGCCGCCGCACGGATCCTCCGGGAGGGATCGACTCCGGACAGGCCGCACTTAACGGCAAGCTGAGTTGCTCCGTCAAGCGGTGGACCCAGTCGTCCGGAATGGAGCCGGCCCGGCGCCCCCGGGCGGGCCGTCACGCGGCGGGGGGAGGACACGTATCCTCCGCGAACTGGAGAACCCGGAGGTGGGCATGAGCACGACGCGGTGGATCCTCCCGATCGCGGGACTGGCGGTGGTGGCCCTGGCGTGGGCGGGCTGCGGCCGGGCGGGCGGGGCCGAGGGCCGGGCCGGCGACGGCGGCGGCACCGGCGACGCGACCGCCCGCACGAGCCCGGTGCCGAATCCGACCGGCTCGTGGCGGACGTTCGAGAAGCCGTCCGAGGAGGTGCTGCGGAAGCACCTGTCCGACCTCCAGTTCCGCGTGACGCAGCGCGAGGGCACGGAGACGCCGTTCCGGAACGAGTACTGGGACGAGCACGGCGAGGGGATCTACGTGGACATCGTGTCCGGCGAGCCGCTGTTCAGCTCCGCCGACAAGTTCGACTCCGGCACCGGTTGGCCGAGCTTCACGAAGCCGCTGGTCGACGCGAACGTCGTGCGGCACGAGGACCGTTCCCTCGGCATGGCGCGCACCGAGGTCCGCTCGAAGCGCGCGGACTCGCACCTCGGGCACGTCTTCGATGACGGGCCCGCGCCGACGGGGCTCCGGTACTGCATGAACTCGGCGGCGCTGCGCTTCGTGCCGGCGGCGGAGCTGGAGGCGCAGGGATACGGCGAGTTCGCGCCGGCGTTCGGCTCCTCCGCGAAGGCGCCCGCGACGGCGGGCGCGTCCGCCGCGGCGCCCGCGGGCACCGAGGTGGCCGTGCTGGCCGGCGGCTGCTTCTGGGGCATGGAGGACATCCTCCGCGACATCCCCGGCGTGGTGGACACGCAGGTGGGCTACACGGGCGGCGTCGTGAAGAACGCCACGTACGAGGACGTCCACACCGGAAGGTCCGGGCATGCGGAGGCGGTGCGCATCGTCTTCGATCCGGCGCGCCTGTCCTACGCGGAGTTGCTGGACTGGTTCTTCCGCATGCACGACCCCACCACGAAGAACCGTCAGGGGAACGACATCGGCTCGCAGTACCGCTCCGCGATCTTCTTCACGAGCGAAGCGCAGCGCGCGACCGCCGAGCGCGTGAAAGCGGAGGTGGGAGCGGCCGGGAAGTGGACGCGACCCATCGTGACCGAGATCACCGCGGCCGGTCCGTGGTACGACGCCGAGGAGTACCACCAGGACTACCTGGAGAAGGACCCGGGCGGGTACACGTGCCACTACCTCAGGTGGTGAGGCGCGACCCGCCGCACGCGCGGCCGCCGGGCTCTTGACGGGTGCGACACCTGTCGATAATCTCACGACAGTTGTCGCCCGAGGAGGACGCGCCCGGCATGGACACCTCGCAAATCATTGACATCCTTGGCGTTACCTCGGCAGGCGCGGGCGGGGTCCGCACGCCCATGGATCTCGTGGATCTCGGGGAGCGCGGGCTCACCAAGTCCTCCCTCGTGCGCCTCGCGGGCTACCTGCGGCTGAGCGTCTCCCAGCTGGCGCACCTCCTGCCCATCAGCGAGCGGACGCTGCAGCGGTACTCCGGGCGCCGGCACCTCAGCCCGGCGGTGTCCGGGCAGATGATCGGGATCGCGAAGGTGGCGGCGCGCGGCGTGGAGGTGTTCGGGGAGCGGGACCTCTTCCTGCAGTGGCTCTCCCGCCCGAGCCTGGCGCTGGGGCAGCGCCGCCCGGTGGACCTGCTGTCGTCCCCGGTCGGACTGGACCTGGTGCTGGACGAGCTCGGGCGGATCGAGCACGGCGTCCCGTCGTAGCTTGATCGTCTACCGCATCGCGAGGAGCGTCTGGGCGGAGGACCTCTCGGGCGCCGGCGCGCGGCTGCACGGCGGACGCTGGAACCCGAAGGGCATGGCCGTCCTGTACACGGCGCCAAGCCGCGCCCTGGCCACGGTGGAGTTCCTCGTGCACGTGGACCCGCTGCTCCTGCCGCGGGACCTCCGTATGGTCTCGATCGGGATCCCGGACGACGCTTCGGTCACGCACGTGGACGCGGCGGCGTTGCCCGCCGGGTGGGACGGACACCCGCCGCCCGCGGAGCTCGCGCGCATCGGCGCCGCCTGGGCCGCCGGGCGAGAGAGCCTGGTGCTCGAGGTGCCGTCGGCGGTCGTGCGCGGGGACTTCCTCCGCCTCCTGAACCCGCGGCACCCCGAGGTGGACGGCGTCCGCATCGTGGAGAACGTGGCGTACGCCCTGGACCCGCGGCTCGCGCGCCGCGCGCCGGCCCCCGCGAAGCCGGCGCGGCGACGCGCACGCCACTGACGGAAGGGCGGCGCCGGGCCCTCGCCCGGCGCCGCCGTCAGAAGGCGCTGATGAGCCCCACGGTCGCCCGCAGGACGGACGCCTCGATGTCCTTCTCCCCCTCCAGGAGCACGCGGAAGTTCCGGTCCTGGAGCCAGTTCAACGTGAGCGACGCCGTCTCGCGATCGGCGCTGTCGTCGTCCGAGTCCACGCGGTTGTAGAGCCCGCTCACGGCCCACCGCCCGTTCTCGCCCTGCGGGAACCAGTGCAGCTCCGCGAAGCCGCCGTTCGTCTCCACGGTCTGCCCGCCGCCCGTGAAGAGCGGATCGTCGTCCTCCCGGTACAGGAACTGCACGTTGAGCTGCGCCTTGTCCTGGAAGTCCACCACGAGGTCCGGTCCCGCGTAGATCGTGCGGTTCTCCACGCCGCTCGTCGTCTCTTCCGATTTCCCCCAGTAGCCGAAGCCGCCCACGCGCACCGCGCCCGTCTGCCGCACCAGCCGCAGCGCCACGTTCTTGAGCGTGTCGTTGTCGTGGTTCCTGTAGTCCGACACGCCGGCGTCCTCCGCCGCATGGATGCCGTTGCCGTTCAGCACCATGGCCACGAGGTCCACGTCCCCCGGCAGACCGCGCGCCAGCATCACGCCGCGGTCGTAGGTGAGATCCACCGGGGAGTCGCCCACGCGCGTCTTGAACACGAGGTAGTCGGATCGCTCCAGGCGAAGCTCCCGCTTGAACAGCGGGTCGCACACCTGGAACTGCCCGAACACCAGATCCACGCCGCTGCCCGCGAGGTCGTTCACCTGGAGGTACGCGTCCTCCAGGCCCACCACCTCGCCGCGCTCCATCAGGAAGTAGAAGTAGTACGACACCCGGCTGCTGACCGGTCCGCCGGACAGGATCTTCCACACCCACGGCGTCTCGAAGTCGAACTCCGCGTCCGCGTCCTCCTTGTACGACGCGTAGCCTTCCAGCCGGACCGCCAGCGGGAGATCGCGGGCCAGGCGCAGGAGCGGATCGCCCACGTCGTACGTGGAGCGCGCCGGCTCCTGGCCCTCCTCCATGCGGAAGCCGCGGCCGGCGAACTCCTCGCCGTACGGCTTCAGCCGCGGGAAGGGCGCGTGGCACGTGGTGCACGAGATCTGGTACTTGCGGGCGAACGCCGGGATGGCGCCCGCGTCCGTGGCGGACAGCGCCACCGCCAGCACGCCGAGGGCCGCCGCCCCGCCGATGCGCAGGCCGATGCGTCGCATGGTTCCTCCCCCCGTCCCGCTACAGGACCGTGAACGTGGTGGTGTGCGTGTTGATGCGGACGGGCTCGGACTCCTCGCGCGGCACGCCGAGGTACTCGGCCACCGACGACACGAGCCGCGAATACCACACCTCCGCGGTCACGGTGACCGGGCCGGGCGCCACGTCGGCCGGCAGCGTCCACGTGAAGGTCTCGTTCACGGCCGCGAGCGGCGCGAGCCGGTAGTCCGGACCGAACGACGCCGTGTTCCACTGCGCGATGGTCATGCGACCCTGCGGATCCAGATACGGCAGGCGGAAGATGCGGTCGCCGTCCGGCACCTCGCCGTCGCGCGGCAGCCCGGCGAACCCGGACTTGCCCTCGATGTCGCCGATGTCCTGGTAGGCGAGCGTGGCGGCCGACGCGATCGTCAGTTCCTCGCCGGCGAAGCCCTTCGCGTCGACGGGCAGGTGCCAGCTCCGTCCCTTCGCATCCGTGGCGGTCACGTGCAGCCACAGCACGCGCTCCTCGGCGGAGCCCGTGGGCACCTTGTGTCCGGCCTTCGCGTTCACGAGCGTGGCCGTGAGCTGCACCTTGTCGCCCGGCTCGGCCTCGCGGGTCTCGGGGTGGATGCGCACCTCGATCACGCCGGAGAGCTTCCCGGGGTCGTGCGCGCCGTGGAACAGGTGCTGGCGCGCGTCGGGCAGCACGTCGCCCATGGCGGCGGTGGCCGCGGCGGCCGGCGGCATGTGGCACTCCTGGCACACGATGCCCGCCTTGCCGTGCGGGCCGTCCTTCCACTCGAGATGCGTGGACTTCACCCACATCCCGAACGGGTCCTTCTCGTTGTGGCACGTGCCGCAGAACTCCGCCGTCTTCAGGAACGGGTTCGCCACGGTCTCGTGGTGCGGGCTCTCGCGACCGCGCGTGCCCTGCTTCAGCTCGCCGGGCTCCGAGATCCAGTTGAAGTTGAACGGGGTGTCGCCCTCGAAGCCGGTGATCGTGTGGCAGACGTCGCACGACACGGACTCGTTCGCGCGGGACTTCTCCTCCGGGTGCGGCGGCGGGATGTCGCCCGCCAGGAACGCGAGCGGCGCGTGGCACCCGTTGCAGCCGGCCTTCACGCCGGCCACCTTCGGCTCCTTCTCCGCGTGCGGAACGGCGAGCTTGAAGTACTCGATCTCGTCCCAGTGGTGCGTGTACGCCTGGGACATCATCGCCTGCTCGTGCTGGCGGGCGAAGTCCACGTGGCAGGTGGCGCAGGCCTCGGGGCGCTCGTACTGGTCGTACTTGCGGGTGCCCAGCGCGGCGTCGCCGGCGGGCGTGCCGGAGGCGGTGGAGGCGGCAGCGACGACGAGGGCGAGCGAAACCACGGGCAGCGCTCGGGCGGCCCGGGCCCGGCGGGGCACGTTCATGGGTGGTCCTCCGGGCGCCGACGGCGGGGGGCCACGTCCGGAGCGGCACGGTCCAAGTTGCGGGGCGCCGGGGACGCGGGCAAGGCCGCCCGTGCGGGGGCCGGCCGATCGTCTTCACCCGATACGGGGTGGTGGTGCGCGTGCCGCTACCCGATGCGGGGAGAGCGACGTCAGGCCGCCGGCGGTCGCGGGGCGTCCCGCACCGCGGCGTGCAGGATCTCGGCGAGCAGCGATCCCCGCCAGTACTCCACGTGCGCCGCGAGCGGCGTGCTGGCGGCGGGGTCCTCCCGGTTGACCACATGCCCCTCGGCTTCCGGGTGCTCGTCGTAATAGTCGATGGCGCCGCTGATCCAGTCGTTGCGCGAATGCAGGTTCACCCACGGCGGGCGGTCGTAGGACTGGATCATCGGCTGGACCGATGCGGCCAGCGCCTCCCGCAGCACGGACGTTCGCTCGTCCGCCTGGGTGCGGAAGAGGAAGGCGGTCTTGTCCAGCGGGGAGCCGAACGTGACGAACAGCGGCGTCCGCTCGCGGACGCGCAGCACGCCATCCCACCCGCGGTCCTCGTTCAGGATGGCGTTCAGCGAGTCGTACGCCACGACCGAACCGAGCGAGTGGCCGGCCACGACGATGCGGTCGTACTCCAGCGCCGGCGCGCCGGGGGTCCGCGCCGCGTATACCGCGCGGAAGACGGCCGCCGCCGCGCCCTTGATGGCCGCGCGCGTCTCGTGGAAGCGGTTGACGCGGTGGCCGGACACGTAGATCGCCACGTCGCCCACGTATTGCATGAGGAAGTGCTCGACGCCGCGGGCCACCAGCATGACCAGCGCCCACAGCACGAGCGCCACCGGCCAGTACGCGCGGCCGAGATCGCGCCATGCGGGAAGCGCGTCCGGCGCCGCGAAGGCGACCGCGGCGGTGGCCACGAGCGCCGCCGCGGCGAGGATCGGCGTGGCCAGCGCCGTCCAGATCAGGCCGCGCGTGAGCACCGCGGCCGCCCGCGACGCCTTCGGATGCGCGCGATGCACCGACGCGATCGCCCCGCCCGCGAGCCCGAGAACGGCGAAGCCCAGCAGGTTGGCCCAGAGGATCGGCAGCCGGAGGGCCTCGGCCACCGGGCTGCCGGCGCCGATCCCGAGCAGCGACGCGCCGAGGAGGGCCGGAATGGTGAGCCGCAGCACGGCGAGCGCGCCGATGAAGAGCAGCGTGAAGCACAGGTGCGCCACCGTCCTCGGCAGCGCCTTCAGCGACACGTAGCCGCCGAACATCCAGCGCCGGAAGGGGCGGCGCGCGGCGCGGACCCCCCGGATGCCGGCGCGCACGAGGAAGTCCACGGTTTCCCGGGCGGAGATCTTCCCCTCGGTGAGCGGCGCCCAGTACGCCTCGTAGATGTGGACGTTCCGCGGCGCGCCGCCGCCCCCGCCGGGAACGCGGATCTCCGCGCGGTGCAGCCGCTCGTCGCCGATGCGGACCTCGCGCACGACGACCTCGCCGTCCGACGCCCACGGCAGCAGCAGCCGCGCCACCTGCTCCAGGGTCTCGAAGCGGACCTGCTGCCCCATGCCGTGGGCCACGAGGACGGCCGTGTTCGGCGCGGCCGGCAGCGGCCCGGACGCCGCGGCGGGATCCGCCGCCTCCAGGCGCAGCGGCGGTTCCAGCCGGGCCCGCGCCTCCGTCACTCGAACGCCAGGGTCAGCTTGAGGCCGACCTGCTGTTTCGAGTCGTCCAGCGTGGTATCCACCTTCACGGCCACGTCCCGGGAGAACTGCATCGTGAGCGTGCCGTCGAAGGACAGCGAGCCGTCCAGCAGCGACTTCTCGAGGTCGCCCTCCGCGCGGATCCTCCCCTTCGCGCCGAACCGCTTCTCCACGTCGCCGCCGACGCGCAGCGACAGCTCGTCCGCCTTGGTGTAGTCGATCCCGAATCGCGCCTTCGCCGCGTCCGCCACGAGCAGTTCGATCGTGGCCCCGGCGCTGGGCGTGAGCACGCCGTCCTTCCGCTTCCCGTCGGCGACGACGGTGACCTTCACCTTCGGATCGGCCATGGGGCCCTGTCTCCTTCCGCGGGAGGCGGCATTGTAGCGAAGTTCCGGGGCGGGCGAGGAGCTCGGCGCGCAGGCGCGGCGGGCGATCGGGGCCGACTCCTGGGGAGGGTCAGCTCCTCCGGAACATCCACCAGGTCTCGACGCCCGGCGCGATCCGCGCGTGGTCCACCACCTCGTAGCCGACGTGCTCGTACAGCGGCACGTTCGCCGGGTCCTCGGTGGTCAGCGTGACGCCCTGCACGGCCGGCGTCCTCCGCGCGATCTCCTGCACGTGCTCCAGGATCACCCGGCCGAGCCCGCGGCCGCGGTGGGGGGCGCGCACGCCGATCATGTTGAGGTGGATGTGCGGGACGTCCACGGAAAACCTCTCCCACACCTTGCCGCAGGTCTCGTAGCGGGCGCGCGCGTCCGCGCCCACGTCCGCCCACAGCGCCTCGCGGTGCGCGGCCACGGCCGGGGGGCTCTCGCGGCCGTCCGGGATGGTCACGATGGCCGCCGCGGCCAGGCGGCCGCCGTCCCCGTCCGCGATGCCGAGCAGGGGCTCGTCGCGGTGCACGCGCGCGGCCACGAAGAAGTCCACGGCCTTGCGCAGGGCGAGCGGATCCGCGGTGCCGCCGAACACGAAGCGCATCACGGGGTAATGTGCGAACGCCTCCGCCAGGACCTCCGCCACGCGCGGCGCATCCGCCGGCGCGAGGTGCAGCACCTCCGGCCCGCTCTGCAGACTCACTCGTCCCCCCTCGGTTGCACGCGCCGGTCGAACAGGAGGATGCCGCGCGCCGCGTCCACGGCCTCGTGCGTGCCGGCCAGCGCCAGGCAGTCCCCCGCGCGGAGCGCCTCGCGCGCGGTGGGGACGATCACGCCCTCGGCGCCGCGCACGATCGCCAGCACCGTGGCTCCGGTCCGGCCGCGCAGGTCCAGCTCCGCGAGCGTCTTCCCCACCGCGGGGTGATCCGGCGCGAGCGTGACCGCCACCGGTTCGCCCAGCCCCGGGAGGAAGTTCCGCACGCTGTCGAGCTGCGGCGCCGCCGCCCCCTGGCCGCTTCGCGATTGCTTCGCGAGTACTTCGACAATCATACGCGCACCGGCCCGGACGTGTCCCTGCAAATTCGTGGCGCTCCGCCAGAACGCGATTGCAAGCGCGGCGACCAGGCCGCCGCCCACGAGTGCGGTCTCGGGGCCCTGCAGGAACGGCTGCGTGATCGCCAGGAGCAACAGGACGATGGGCAGGACCACCGCGATCTGCAACGTGACGACGAAGGCGCGCCGCGGGGCGTCCGCGAGGTCCACCCGGTCCTCCCCCGCCGCCGGCAGGACGATCTCGGCCAGGGTCATGCCCAGCCGGTTGGCCGTGCGGAAGATGCCGACGCCCAGCGGCACCGCGACGGCGGCCGCCGCCGCCATCACGAGGATGCGGGCGGGAAGGTCGCCGATGCCGAACGTCCGCTGCGCCCAGGGCGCCACGGCGACGGTGGCCGGGGCGAGCCCGATGGCCAGGCCGGCCAGGAGCGCGGCGTCCAGCAGCAGCAGGCCGGACAGCGTCCGCACGGTGCTGACGGAGGACTGCGGCCGCGCGGCCGTGGCGAGGCGCTCCACCCAGCTCCCGTAGAGCGCGGCGAACGTCTGGAGGCGGCGCGGGAGCTTGCGGTCCACGAGGCGGGCGGCCGGGCCGGTGGCCCGGATCAGGGCCGGGGTCGTGAGGGTCGTGATCGCGGACACGGCCACGGCCACAGGGTAGAGGAAGGTGCCGGTGGCGCCGAGCTGGATCCCCAGGGCGGCGATGATGAACGAGAACTCGCCGATCTGGGCCAGGCTCATCCCGGCGGCGACCGACGTGCGGACCCCCTGTCCCGCCAGGAACGCGCCGATGCTCACGCCGACGATCTTGCCCACGACCACCACGAGGAGCAGGACCACCACGGCCACCCAGTGCTCCAGCACGAGCGCGGGGTCGATGAGCATGCCGACCGAGACGAAGAAGATCGAGGCGAACATGTCGCGGATGGGCCGGATCAGGTCCTCCACGCGGTGCCCCTCGCCGGACTCCGCGACGAGGGCGCCGGCGATGAACGCGCCCAGGGCCACGGAGTACCCGAACTTGTGCGCGAGCAGGGACACGCCGAAGCACAGGCCGGCGGCGGCCACGACGGTCGTCTCGGCCCGATCCAGCCGGACGATGGCCCGGAAGGCCCGCGGGACACCCAGGATCCCGATCACGAGGAGGGCGGCGAGGAACGCCGCGAGCCGCGCGGAGGATCGCAGCAGCACGTCGAAGCTGGCATCGCCCCCGACCGCGACCGCCGTCACCATCGCCATGAAGAGGACCGCGATGAGGTCCTCCACGATGAGGACGCCCACGACGAGGTCGCGCAGCCGGCCGCGGATGCGCTCCTCGTCGAAGACCTTCGCGATGATCGTGGTGCTGGAGATCGCCACGCACCCGCCGGCGAACACGCTCTCGAGGACCGTCCAGCCGAGCAGCCGGCCCGCGAGGAACCCCAGCCACACCATGAACCCCGTCTGGACGACGGCCGTGAGGACGGCCGGCCCCGAGGACAGGAGCTTCCGGATGCTGAACTCCAGCCCGAGCGAGAACATCAGGAGGATGACGCCCAGCTCGGAGAGCGTCTGCACCACCTTCGGATCGCCCACGAGCGGGATGGGCACGTGGGGCCCGATGAGCAGCCCGGCGAGGACGTAGCCGAGCACGCCGGGCTGGTGGAGACGCTGGAAGAGGACCGTCGCGACCGCGGCCACGCACAGGACCAGCGCCAGGGACGACAGGAAGTGGGAGTGGTCCATGGTGGGGGTTTAGCACGCTTCGCGGCGCTCCGGGAGCCCACTTCCGGGGGACCGCGGGGGACCGGCGGGGCGGGGGCAAACCGCCCGGCCCGGCCCCGCGGCGGCACGGCGCGCGGCTCGGGTGCTGACGGGCGGGCCGGCGATCCGTACACTCCCCCGCATGCAGTCCCCCGGCACGCCCGGCCCGATGGAGCGAGTCCTCCGCGCCTTGAACGACGCCGGCGTCCGCTACCTCGTCGTCGGCGGCGTGGCGGTGGTGCTGCACGGGCGCCTGCGGACGACGGCGGATCTGGACCTGTGGGTGGAGCTGTCGGCCGCGAACCTGCAGCGCGCGGTGGGCGCCCTGGCGTCGCTCGGCTACCGGCCCCGGGCACCGGTCCGGCTGGAGGACTTCGCCGATCCCGCCATCCGGGAGAGCTGGGTCGTCGAGAAGGGCCTGATCGTCTTCTCCCTCTGGCACCCGGAGTCGCCGCTGGAGCTGGACCTCTTCGTCCACGAGCCGTTCGACTTCGAGCAGGCGAACGGACGCGGCGTGGCCGTGGCGCTGGAGTCCACCGGGATCCGGGTCATCGGGCTGGACGATCTCCTGGCGATGAAGCGGGACGCGGGCCGGCCGCAGGACCTGGAGGACGTGCGCGATCTCGAGGCGATCCGCGACGAGCTGCGTCGTGGCTGAGACCGCGCGCCCGCCGGGCGACGAGTTCCCGGACCGGAGCCGGGAGGAGCACCGGCGACGACAGGCGCTCAACGGCTTGCGGCTGGAGCCCGCCGAGCGGCTGAGGTGGCTCGAGACCACCATGGAGGAACTTCGCCGCTGGGTGGGGCGGGCGCGGCCCGGAGGGCCCGGCGGAAAGGGCTGAGGCGGCTTCCCCGGTCAGCGCGCCAGGTCGCGCAGCTTCGCCGAGGCGGCGCGGCTGGCGACCACCGTGCTCCCGTCGTCCAGCCGGATCGCCAGGCGGCGGTCGTCGTGCGCGCGCATCTGCTGCACGCGGTCCAGGTTCACCACGTGCGATCGGTGCACGCGGACGAAGCGATTCGGGTCCAGGCGCCGCTCCAGATCCTCCAGCGTGAGCCGGAGCAGGTGGCTGCCGGAGCGCGTGTGAATCTGCACGTAGTCCCCGGCGGCCTCCGCGCGCGTCACGTCCGCCACGGCCACGGGGACGATGCGGTCGCCCGTGCGCACGAAGAGGCGCTCCAGGAATCCGTCGCGGAGGACGTCCCGCGCCCGTGCCGCCGCGGAGGCCTCGCCCTCGCGATCGCGGCGTTCCGCCAGGCGTTCGATCGCCTTGCGGAAGCGCTCCGGACCGAACGGCTTCACCAGGTAATCCACCGCGCCCAGCTCGAACGCGGCCACGGCGTACTGCTCGTACGCCGTGGTGAACACGATCGCCGGATCGCCGCGGAGGCGCTCCAGCACCTCGATCCCCGACAGCTCCGGCATCCGCACGTCCAGGAACACGAGGTCCGGCGCCAGCTCCGCCAGGAGCCGCAGCGCCGTGCGCCCGTCGCCGGCCTCGCCGACCACCTCGATCCAGTCCACGCCGGCGAGGAAGTCCCGCAGCGTCCGCCGCGCGAGCGGCTCGTCCTCCACGATCATGGCCCGGGTGCGGCTCATCCCTCCTCCGTGCGCGCGCCGCCCGCGGGAATGCGCAGCGCCACGCGGAAGCCTGCGCCCGGGGCGGTCTCGATGTCCAGACGTGCGCGGTCGCCGTGCAGGGCGTGGAGCCGGTCGCGGACGAGGCGCAGGCCCAGTCCGGGGCCGCGGTCCGGCGCCGCCGCGCCATTCCCGTCGTCCACGACTTCGAGCGACAGGACGCCGTCCTTCCGTCCGGCGCGCACCTCCACGGTGGCGCCGCCCGCGCGCGGCGACACGGCGTGACGCACGGCGTTCTCCACGAGCGGCTGCAGGCAGAACGCGGGAACCGGCTCGTCCAGCACGTCCGGGTCCGCGCGGAGCGTGACGCGCAGCCGGTCCCCCAGGCGCAGCCGCTCCAGCTCCAGGTACGTGGTGATGAACTCCCACTCCTGCCGGAGGCGCACCTCATCCATCCCGTCGTGGTGCACGCGGAGCGCGTACCGCATCAGGTCCCCGAACTGTTCGAGGGCGAGCTCCGCCCGGCCGGGGTCGTGGCGGATGAGCGCCAGGAGCGAGTGCAGCGTGTTGAAGAGGAAGTGCGGGTTCAGCTGCGCGCGCAACGCCTGCAGCTCCGCCTGCGTCACGAGCGCCTCCGCGCGCGCGGCCCGCGCCTCCTCCGCGCGGAGCCGCTCCCGTGATCCGGCCGCGTGCCCCACGGCCGCGAGCACCGCGTACACGAGCAGCGCGATGAGAACCTGCCACGCCAGCACCGCCGGATCGTAGCCGGGACCGCGGGGTGCGCCGGTGGCGACCCGGTTCAGGACGAGCACGAAGTCCAGGAGCGCGGACCGTGCGATCTCCAGCGGGCGGTACGCCCAGCCGTGCTTCTCGAGCGCGGCCACGGCCCCGAACAGGAAGACCTTGGCCGCCGCGGCCGCGAGCGCGAAGCCGGGGGCGAGCACGACATGCGGCCGCCACGACGCCGCGGCGGCGATCCCGGCGCGCCACCCGAGCCGCAACGGGACGACGCCAAGCGCCGCCTCCGGGAGCACGTTCGCCAACGCCCCCGGGACGACCGCGCCCCACGGAAGGCCCATCATGCGGAACACGAGCACGTACATCGCGAGGTACGGCAGCCACGCGATCCCGTACAGCCGGGCTACCATGGCAGTTGCGCCGACCCGCGATCCGGGATGTCGTCGTTCGGGCTCATCGCGGAGCCGACCGTGGCCATGACCCGCACGGAGGGCCCGTCTCCCAGCAGGCCGCGGGGAACGCCGAAGAAGAGCGCGCGCTGGTCCCGGTCCACGCCGAACGACAGTTCCTCGCGGGCGAGCGAACCCATGTCGCCGGCGGCCACCCCCGCGGAGTCGGCCACGCCGAAGCTGCCCTGCCAGCGGCCGCCCACGCGGAACAGGTACGCGGTGGCCAGGCGGTCGAACCGGAAGTCGCGGTTCGATCCCCACCACGCGGTGCCGTTCGCGGGGTCTGCGTCGATGTCCATGCCGACGTTGAAACCGAGGAAGTCCTGCCGCGGCTCGTCCTCGAGCATGACCTTGAACCAGATGCGGTCCGTGGAAGGATCGGCATGGTACCACAGCGATCGTGCATCCGGCAGGCGAGGCCGGTGCGCGTCCCCCGCGGGATCCTCGGCGAGCGGAAGCCAGGGGAAGCCCGCCACCGTCCTTGCGGGAGCGAGGTCCAGGATCGCGGCGTACACCGGTTCGCCGCCCGCGGGGACGAGCGACACGTCGTCGATCTCCACGTCCACCTCGGTCTCCACGCCGGGCGTCGTCGCGACGCCCAGGTACCACACGTCGCGCGGGTCCCAGGGCGGCGCCTTCCCCGCCGGGACGTGGCTCCTCAGATCCGCGAACGGGATCTCGATCGTCTGCCAATCCGCCCGCGGGCGGACCGGCGCCATCCGGTTGTCCGGCGTGCCGTTCGTCTGTCCGTGCCGGAACCCGACCTCCAGGCCGTCGGCACGACCGCGGATCCGCATGCGGAGGCGGTCGAACGCGGTGAGGTCGACCGGCGCGCCGCGCGGATCCAGCGCCACCCACGCGCCGGCCACGACGAGCCCGGCGTCGCCCTTCGCGGCCCGGCCGGCGATGCGCAGCGCGCCGCGTCGCAGCTCGAGGGAGACATGCGAGGAGCCCCCGTACTGCTCGTCGGTGATGGGCACCCAGGCCAGCCCGGTGTGTGCGACCAGGTCGCCGTCCTCGAAGTCGTCGATGATCCGGGCGGGCGCCGGGGGGGTGAACAGGAGCGACGCCAGGAAGGCCGCCGGGCCGGGGAAGAGTGAACGCATCGATCCGCCTCCGTGATCGTTCCGGGAGGCTCCAACCTACGGGCGCGGACCTGCGGGCGCGGCGCCGGTGCGACGGGGCGGCGGACCGTCCCGCCGATCGGGCCGCCGCGGCGGCCGTTGGCGACGGCGGTGATGCCCGGAGCGGCCGGCCGGCAGGACCCGAGGAACGTGCAGGACCTCGAAGGACGACGTGACCCTCAGCGACCGGCGAGACGAACGACGCGTGCGGTCTCCGTACCGCTCACCGTGATCACGCGAAGGAAGTAGATGCCTGCCGGGGCCGAGCGTCCCTCGGCCGACCGGCCATCCCAGACAACGTCGTGCCGGCCCACCTCGACGTGGGCGTCCAGGATGTTGGCGATCCGCCGGCCGGTCACGTCGAACACGTCGACCCGAACGCGTCCGGCATTCATCGTCGTGAACGCGACCGTGCACGACCCGGTGAGCGGGTTGGGGTGCACCGACTCGAGCAGCGACCGCCGCTCGCGTGCCGGTGTGGCGGCCCGCGGTCCCTGTCCCGGAGGCTCGAAGCCCGCGCACCGGCTCGTGCCGCTGCCGCACGGCGATCCGAGCGACGCGAAGCCGGCCACGCCCGGGTCCTCGGCAAGGTTCGGGATCACGTCCCCGCAGTCCACTGCCGCCACCGGACCCCCGGCGGGAGGTCCGAGACACAGGTCTCCCCCGACATCCTGCACCCAGATCGTGCCCAGCAACCGGTGCACGGACAGCCCCGACGGGCAGTCCGACACGGCGAGCAACAGGTGATCGCCCGCGCCCGCATTGAGCACGCCGGGAGCGGGGACGAACCCCAGTAGGGGGAGCGTGCCCGTCACGCGGGCCTCGAAGGCCGACAGACCGCCACGCGCGCACGTGAGCCACAGGTACAGCGGGCGCAGCGTGCCCGTGGGGTCGGACGCATCCACGTAGGGATCGGTGTCACTCGCGCTCACGGTGAACTCGTAGCCGACGGGGACGAATCCGGCCCGCTGCACGATCGGTCCCTGGGCGACGATCGTCGCGGGGTTGTCCGTACCCGTGTACGATCCCGATCCGCTTCCGATCCACTCCGTGAACGTCGACCCCGGTCGCGGCGTCGCGACGAGCTCCAGCGAGGTGTTCTCGTCCACCCATGAGTCGACAGGCGCCGCATGGCCGCCGGCACCCGGCTCGGCGACGGTCATCGTCCGCACGCGGTATTGCCGGGTCAACGCCGCCGTGAGCATGCTCATTCCCGGAAGCACGAAGGCGTCGTGGACGCGCGCGCCACCGTCGGACCACGCGCCGAAGCGCCATCGTGCGGTTGCCGACGGGTGCAGGACGGGGTCCACCGCGACACTGTGCTCGGACCCCGGAAGCCACGAGCGAACGGCCGGCGTGGAAACCACGACACCGTCCACCGCCACGTCGGAACCGGGCGGTTCGGTCGAGATGGTCACGGGCACCGCCGCCGCCGGACCGCACCCCGCGCCATACGCCCCGATGATCCCGGTGCACGTCCCGGTGGTGATCAGACACGGGGAGTCCGTCTGCACGTGGTAGTCCGGTCCGCCCGGCGTGCAGAAGCGCGGGTTCGTGCTCCCGGTCTGGCAGCAGAACATCGAGTCCACATCCACCGTGGTGTTGTAGAAGAGACATCTCTCGGCGACGATCCGCGACGTCGTGTGGATCGACCCGACACCCGCGGAAATGAACGTACATCGGGTCAGCCGGACGACGCCCGTGTAGTGGATCGCGACGCCGGTGCCGACGAACACGCAGCGGAGCACCGAGATGTTCGTGTCCTCGAAGGAGTGGATGCCGGTGGCGCCCCCGTCGAAGCGACAGTCCACGAAGAGGGGGGCGGCGGCACCGTTCTGGACGTTCACCGTGCCGAACGGCCCCTCGCAGGCGGTGAACAGGCATTCCCGGATGCGCGGAGACGACGCGACGATCCACATGCCGCCGCCGCGGCCGTTGTCGAATCGGGCGGCGCCGCCGCGGATCGTGAGTCCCTCGATCACGGTCGTGGAGTCGCACTGGTCCACCAGGAAGCCGCGTCCTTGTCCGAGTGCATCCACGGTCACGCAGTCCGCCGACGCGGCGGCGCCGCGCAGGGTCACACCGGACTTCATGTGGAGGTCATGTTCGTAGTAGGTGCCGCAAGCCACCTCGACGACGTCGCCGCGCTCTGCGGCGGCGATGCCGGCGGCGATCGTCGGCTCGTCGGCAGGCACGCGGATGGTGGCGGCCGACGCCGCACCCGCCGCGTGAAGTGCGATCCCCAGGACGGCGCCCCGGACGCGCATGCCCATGCCCCCCGCATCGGTTGCCGCAAGCATGTGCTTTCGACCGTGTCGATTCAAGGACCGCCCGGGGGCTGCCCGGGAGTCCGCGCCCCCCCAAAAAGGAGAGGCGGGAGCCCCGACCGGGATCTCCCGCCTCCACTCCACGCGTGCGGTGCCGCGCCGGCCTACTGCAGCACGGCCACCAGCAGCATCTTCAACAGCCCCTGCCCGCCGTTGACGCCGAGCGTCACGGCCACGGTGGCGATGGACACCATGCTGATGAGCTTGATGAGGATGTTCAGCGACGGCCCGGAGGTGTCCTTGAACGGATCGCCCACGGTGTCGCCGATGACGGCGGCGCCGTGGCGCGGGTTCTTGGAGTCCTCCTTGCGCGCCACCGGCTTGCCGTTCGCATCCACGTAGTTGCCGGCGGCGTCCTTCAGGTACTTGCCGCCGAGCTCGCCGGACTCGATCCACTTCTTCGCGTTGTCCCAGCTCCCGCCGGCGTTCGCCATGTAGATGGCCACCGCGAAGCCGGTGGCCAGGCCGCCCGCGAGCATGCCGACCACGCCGCCCACGCCGAAGAGGATGCCCACGATGACGGGCGCCACGATCGCGAGCATGGACGGGACGACCATCTTCTTGATGGCGCCCTCGGTGGAGATGTCCACGCAGCGCGCGTAGTCCGGCGTGGCCTTGCCTTCCATGATGCCGGCGATCTCGCGGAACTGGCGGCGCACCTCCTCCACCATCACGAGCGCGGCCCGGCCCACGGCGGTCATGGTCATGGCGCCGAACACGAACACCAGCAGCGCGCCGATGAACATGCCGCTGATCACCATGGGATCCGTGAGGGAGATGCTGGCGAAGAAGTGCTCCGCGCTCTGGTCGCCGCGCACGAGCGTGGTGAACGTGGCGATGAGCGCCAGCGCCGTGAGCGCGGCCGAGCCGATGGCGAAGCCCTTGCCGATGGCCGCCGTGGTGTTGCCGAGGCTGTCGAGCGCGTCGGTGCGCTTGCGGACCTCGTCCCCCAGGTGGCTCATCTCGGCGTTGCCGCCGGCGTTGTCCGCGATGGGACCGTACGCGTCGGTGGCCAGCGTGACGCCCAGCGTGGAGAGCATGCCCACCGCCGCCAGCGCCACGCCGTACAGGCCGAGGCTGGGATCGGCGAAGCCGCCGGCGAGCCCGTAGGCCAGCGTGGTGCCGATCGCGATCGTGACGATGGGGATCCACGTGGACATCATGCCCACCGCGATGCCGCCGATGATCACCGTCGCCGGGCCGGTGGCGGAGGCTTCCGCCACTTCCTGCGTGGGCCGGAAGTCGTACGCCGTGTAGTGCTCGGAGCCGTTGCCGATGATCAGGCCGGCCACGAGGCCCACGACGCTGGCGAGCCACACGCCCCACCAGGTGGCGCCGGGGATCTGGTCGTACACGCCGGCGAAGCAGAGGTAGCAGATCACGCCGGCCGCGAGCCCCACGCCGATGGACGCCGTGTTCACGCCGCGGTGCAGCGAGTGCAGCAGCTCCTTGAGGCTGGCGTTCTCCTTCGTGCGCACGAGCTGGCAGCCGAGGATGGAGAGGAAGACGCCGGCGGCCGCGATGCCGATGGGCGCGATGATCATCGTCCACGCCGAGTCGCGATGACCCAGGCTGATGGCCGCCGCCGCCGCGAGGGCGATGGCCGCGAGGATGGAGCCCTTGTACGACTCGTACAGGTCGGCGCCCATGCCGGCCACGTCGCCGACGTTGTCGCCCACGTTGTCGGCGATCGTGGCGGGGTTGCGCGGATCATCCTCGGGGATGCCGGCTTCCACCTTGCCCACGAGGTCGGCGCCCACGTCGGCCGCCTTGGTGAAGATGCCGCCGCCCACGCGCGCGAACAGCGCCACCATGGACGCGCCCATGCCGAAGCTCACCATCACCTGGCCCACGAGCGCGGGCCGATCCGGCGCGATCACCGCGAAGAGCGCCAGCCACGCCACCACGAACAGGAGCCCGATGCCCACCACGGAAAGGCCCATCACCGAGCCGGCCTTGAACGCGACCTGCAGGCCGGCGTTGAGGCCGTTCTTCTCGTCGGTGCACGCCCAGGCGGTGCGGCTGGACGCGTGCGTGGCGATGTTCATGCCGTTCCAGCCCGTGTAGAAGCTGCAGAGCCCGCCGGTGACGAAGCCCAGGAAGATGAGGAAGGCCCACATGGCGCCTTCCGTGCGCATGAGCTCCCAGTTCGCCCCGAAGGCGACGACCGCGCCCACGAGGAGCAGCACGGGCACCACGACCTTGAACTGCCGGCCGAGGTACGCCATGGCGCCGGTCCGGACGTAGCTGGCGATTTCCCGCATCCGGTCGTTGCCGGGGGCCGCGCGGAGGACGTCACCGCGGTACTTCATGGCCATCCCCACCGCGGCGAGGCCGCCGAGGAGGCCGAGGAGCAGCATCGTCCAGAAGATGTCGGTCACGGGCGCCGCGGCCGCGGCGGGCTCCATGGCCATCTGCGTTTCCTGCATTCGGATCTTCTCCGTGGTTTTCCCAGGGGAACGGCTCGACTCGGGAACCGTCCCGGCAGGGGAACCGTCTGGGCTTTGGGGAACCGTGCCGGCGAGGGATCGCCGCGGCTTCCGACCGTCTCGGGTTGGGGAGCCGTCTCGGCCGGGCTCCGCGGCCGGATGGACCGCCTCTTATAGCGCAGATGGGGGCATTCCGACAACAACCGGACCGCCGGGGGGGGCGGCACCGCCGGCCGGCAGGCCGTGGTTCCGGGGACGCCGCCGGCCGCCGGGCCCGGGACTACTCCCCGGCGTACCGGGTGCGGCGCGAGTATCCCCGATACGTGGATGCGGCGAACGCGCCGAGCAGCAGGACGTAGAACGCGGCGTACCCCGCCAGGACGACCTCCAGCACGCCGCCGAACGCCCCGGCGCACCAGACGACCGCCTGCAGGCCGCCGATGGTCTCGAGGTTCTTCAGGGCGAGCCGCCCGGGGCCCTCCGCCTGCGGGAGGCCGGCCCGGCTCCCCGCCAGCGCCTCCCCGAACCGGATCACGAGGACGCGGTTCAGGAGGCGCATGTAGAGGGACAGCGCGGAGACGGCGGCGCCCGACGCGAAGGCGATGGCCCCGGTCGACGCCGGCGACAGGTCCGGGCGCGACAGGACCCGGGAGAGGCTGCCGTCCGGCGACGCCCACAGCCCGGCGCCGAGCGCGAGCGGCAGGAACGACGCCAGCACGATGCCCGTGGCGTAGTCCACGAACCCGCCGAAGTTGTCGCGGATCCGCAGGGCGCGGGCCATCGTGCCGTCCGTGACGTCCACGATCTGCCACGCGAAGACCAGGAGCGTGCCGGCCAGCCGCCCGGGAGTCCCCGCGAACGCCACCAGACCCAGGATGGCGAAGGCCAGGACCAGCGAGAAGTAGTTCACCTGCCGGGGCGTCCGGCCGAGCCGGAGCGCCAGCCAGGCGAGGTACGGGCCGAAGCGACGCGAGAACGACACCAGCGCGTAGCCGCGATCGTCCACGGCGGCGTTCGCCGCCTTGATGTCGGCCAGCGCGGGGACGTTCATGCGCCGACGCTCGCCACCGCGATCGCGTCCACGACGGCCGCCGGATCGGCGGCCGCGGCCGGGGCATCGGGCCGCCAGCCGAGCGCCTTCACCAGGTCGGCCACGCGGTGCGTCTGCAGCAGGTTCATGCGGTTGCCCGGCCCCGGGTAGCTCACCGACGTCACGAGCACGAGATCGGCGTCCACGAGATCCCCGCGCCGCCAGAGCACCTCGAGGCAGCGCGCGATGTGATCGGTGCTCCGGCGGGAGAAGCGCACGTCCACCGCGATGCCGCGCGTGCCCGGCAGCAGGTTGAAACCGCGCGCGGTGCGGGCGTCGTTCGTGACGGCCAGGATGGGCTGCGACGGACCCTGCGCCGAGACCATGCGCGCGGTGAAGCCGCCTTTGGTCACGGTGACGATCTTCGTGATGGGCAGGCTGCGGCACAGGAGCCCGATGGCGGCGCCCATGGCGTCCGGGATCGCGGGCGCGAGGGACGCGGCGTGGCCCGCGGCCGCCGGCGCCGCCGCTCCGGTCCCGGCGCAGAGCGCGTTGAGGTGCGTCTCCGCGGACTCCAGGACGCGGCGCATCACCTCCACGGCCTCCCGCGGGTTCGCGCCGGCCGCCGTCTCGCCCGAGAGCATCGTGGCGGAGGCGCCGTCGAACACGGCGTTCGCGATGTCCGTGACCTCGGCCTTCGTGGGGAACGGTCCCGCGATCATGGAGTGCAGCATCTCGGTGGCGACGATCACGGGCTTCCCGTGCCGGCGCGCCACCGCGACGATGCGCTTCTGCATGACGGCCAGGTTCTCCAGGCTGGTCTCCACGGAGAGGTCGCCGCGGTCGATCATCACGGCGTCGGCCGCCGCGCAGACCTCCTCCACGCGCTCCAGGCCCCGCTGGTTCTCCACCTTCGCGACGATCCGCGGTCCGGGATCGGACAGGACGGCGCGCACCGCCTCCACGTGCGCCGCGGACTCCACGAAGCTCACGCCCACGTAGTCCGCGCCCTGCTGCTCGGCGAAGCGGATCATGCGCATCTCGCGCTCGCCCAGGAGCCGCGTGCGCAATCGCACGTGCGGGACGTTGATCCCCTTCCGGCTCTTGAGCTGGCCGTCGGACTCCGCGCGGCAGCGGATGTCGGGTCCGTCCACGCCCACCACGGTGAACCGCAGCGTGCCGTCGTCGGCGAGGATCACGTCGTCCGCCGCGAGGTCCTCGTGCAGGTGGTCGTAGCTCACCGGCACCTTCGCCGACCCGTCGTGCGCGGGATCGGTGGTGAGGATGAGGATGTCCCCGCGCCGGAACACCGGCTCGTGCGCCAGTTGCATCGTGCGGATCTTCCGTCCGGGCAGGTCCAGCAGGATGGGCACGTCGGGCGCGGTCTCGCGCAGGAGGCGGATGGCCTCGGCGTGCCAGTCCAAGTCGGCGTGCGAGAGGTTGAGTCGGGCGACGCCCATCCCGGCCTCCAGGAGGCCGCGGATGGACGCGGCGTCCCGGGTGGCCGGGCCGAGGGTGGCCACGATCTTCGTGCGGGTGGTCGGTTTCATGTTGCGGACATCGGCAGGGGGAAGGGGGGAATTGAGAAGGACTGGTAAAGACGGGGCGATCGTGCCTCGCCCGACGTGGGCGTCCGATGCAATCGACGGCCCTGCCGCGTGTCGGGCTCGCCGGCGTCAGGCGCTTCGGGAGGCGGAGGCGACGGGGGCGTCCTCGCGGGTCCAGCGGAGGCGGCGGGAGCCCCGCTCCCGCGGTCGCGCGAACCCGTTGCGCCCGGAGGGCGTCAGAACATCAGCTTCTTCGAGAGCCGCAGCTTGTACAGGTCCTCCTCCACCGCGCGCAGGTAGGCGTGGCGGAGGCGGTCGTGGTCCGGGGCCTCTTCGCGCTTGCGCACGATGGAGAAGGACTGGTGCCCGTGCAACCCGCGCGGCACCGTCTTCTCCACGTGGAAGAAGCGCGAGAGGGACATCTCCCAGTAGCTCGTCTCGTAGAAGACGGCGAGGTGGGTGGAGCCCTCGGCGCCCGCGCCCACCAGGATGCGCTCGCGGCACTCCTTCGGCGTGTTGCTCGCCACCTTCCCCTTCTCGCGGAGCTCCGTGTACAGCGTCTCGTCGTGGTAGGTGATGAGCGCCTGGCCGCGGTCGGTGAGCATGCGGCGGATCTCGCCGAACCAGTAGTCCGCCGTGGTCATCAGGTGCGTGAACACGGAGATGACGTACGTGGCGTCGATCGTGTCGTCCTCGATGGCCTGCGTGCTGTGCACGATGCGCGCGTCGGAGACCAGTTCCAGCCGCTCCGTGTGCTCGATCATCATGGGATCCACGTCGTAGCCCACGAAGCGCGCGGAGGGGAACTCCTGCATCATCGGCCACATCACGCGGCTGAGGCCCACGCCGAAGTCCAGGATGCGGTCCGCCTCGGGCAGGATGGACAGCTCGTCCTTGACGAGGCGCGTGACGCTCTCGCCCACGTGCAGGAAGGGCTTCCGGTCGGGGGAGCCGTTCACCTTCATGAGCAGCGGCGCGGGGATCTCCGCGAACCAGGCCGCGTGCTTCGCGTCCACCGCGGAGATCCGCTCGATCACCTGCGCCAGCTTCGCCGCGGCCTCCGTGTCGTCCGGCCAGGAGGCCACGTGCTGCGCGAGGCGGCGCGAGAGGGAGCGCAGCGTGCGGGGGCGCGAGGCGGCGTTGTCGCATTCCTCGAAGAGCGCGGCGCGGGTGGCGTCGGCGTCGGGCGTGGGCACGGACTCGATCTCGGCCACCGAGCCGGTGCCGGCGCCGGCGTCGGCGCCGATCGACGCCGTGAACGCGGGCGTGGCGTCCGGGTCGGTCGCGGAACGCAGCGGCAAGCGCTGCGCGGGACGCGCCGCGGGGCGCGCCGGGCGGGCCTCGGAGCCGACGGCGGTGCTCGGGCCGGAGAAGCGCTCGATCGGAAGGTCGTCGTCGGACTTCATGGGTCCCCCGGGTCGATGGGTGGTTCCCGGGGATATCGGCAGCCGGGGCGCCCGGCCCAAGAGGCAAGTGGATCGGCAAGGATGTGCGAGGATTTTGCGCCGGGGGCGGGCGGAGCGGCGGGTCGGGCTATCGTGTTGGGAACATGACGATTAGGACCTGAGCGCGGCCACGCGGTGGTGCCTGTCCTCGGCGAGTGAGACGGCGCCGGCCGGGTCCTTCCACCGCGCGGGTTTCTCCCGGTCAGCCTTGCCTGGTCACTCTCGGTAGAGACCCTTCACCCGGCCCCACGTCGTCGGGGAGACGGAGATCGCGAAGGCGTTCACGAGGTCTCCTTCCCACCCGAGGTCATACCCCACGGGCGGCGCCGGGAGGGCAGAGGATGTGTTCCACACCTCCGGTACGCAGGCGCCGCATTGCGGAAGAAGGGCCGCCAGGAGGGAACCTCCCGCGAACTCGACATCCTCCAGAGACACCCTGGTGACGCCGGTGTCGCCATCATGGACCACGCGACCGACCCCGACGCTGCACTCGAGGGCAAGCTCACCATCGACGAATGTCGACGGGCACGTGGCGTTCGGTGGATCCGAGCCGTAGTCGTGGTTCCCGGGCAGGACCTCGCGGTAGATCCCGAGGGTGCCGGCGCCGGCGTACCACACGGTGCGCCGGTCCCCCGCCACCGAGTCGCGAACCGCCGTCAGGCCGCGGAGCCAGTAGGTGTACACGTAGGTCTCGGGTTCCCAAGGAAGCACGGCAAGCGCCGTGTCCGGCGGGTAGCCGCGGAACAGCCCCACGGCGTGCAACTCGTCTCCGGCCACAAGGGGCGGCGCGAAGCCGCCGTCTTCCCAGAGATAGCCGGCAACGTGCCCGAGCGGGGCGACGACGAACCCGGCACTGGCGGAGCAAGCCATCCCGGATACGGACGCGGACAGAAGCGTCGCGGCCAGCAGGCGCCACTGCTGCCTGACGGGTCTTGCGCGCATCGCAGCTCCTCCTCTCCGCCTGCCTACTGGCGGCCTTCGGGCGGCCTCGGCACTCGACTGCGGCGCCGGGATACGGGCGGCGCCGTGCCGGATCTCGGCGCGGACGATGCCTAGGCCCTGAGCACGTCCACGGGATCGCTCCGGAAGAACTCCTCCAGCGGGATGCCGCCGCTCCCCACGATGAGCGGCCGGGCCTCCGGGTACCGCTTCGTGAAGGCCGCGAGGCCCGGAGCGCCACGGTCGCGGCCGCTCTTCACCTCCACCCCAGCCGAAGGCCGCCGCGCACTCCGCGTAGCTCCAGTGGAGGCAGCGGTTGAGGAAGAAGCGGCCCGTGAGACTCTCGGACATCCCCCGCGAAAGCAGCAATGCGGACGAGCCGAGAAGCAGCACGGCGACGTCACGGCCTTCGATCCGGTCCGAGTCCCACTCGGCTTTGACGACGTCGCTCCAGCTCTCGATCTTCTGGATCTCATCGAGGACGAGGAGTGCCGGCTTGTCGCGCGCGTCCCGGGCCGCGTGTCGCAAGCGCGACCACTCCGCCCGGATCCACTCGGAGGTCGGGGGCAGAACGCCGTCGGCCGTGCCGTAGTGTGTCGGGCCGTCCCAGCGAGCAAGCACCTGGCGGGCGACGGTCGTCTTCCCCACTTGCCGGGGACCGACGATCACCTGGATCAGCCGTGGCGGTTCCACCAGGCGCGCGAGGACGACGTCGACGAGCGGGCGATGAACGAGGGGACACATGGGGGGGGTAGCGCGTGGTGCGGCCAGGGTCAACGGTTTGCTCAGTCGTTGAGTAATCGTGCGAGGCCCCTGATTGACTTGCGACCCACCCGGTCGACGGACCACCATCTTGTTGTGATCATTGACGATAGATCATAAGCCGATTATGTTCTGACCATGGATCGCTCGACACGGAGATGGCTGGCCGAGATCGGCCGGCGCGGTGGACGCAAGAGCCGCCGGGCCCTGGACGCCGGGACGGCCCGCTCCATGGTGAGAGTGCGCGAGGCGCGCCGCGCCTATCGCCGCTTCCATGCGGAGTGCTTCTGGTCGTTCGATCCCGGGTACCGCGTGGGCCTGCAGGATGTCGCCTGGGTGGCGGACCAGCTCCGCCGGCACGGCGGCCGGGAGGCCTGGATGGTGGGAGAGAGACTGTGCCGCTGACGGACTACCTGGCGGGACTGGCCGCGTGCCTTGCCGAGAACCGGTCGTGCGCTCTGCTGGGCCGCGTGCGGGAAGGACCTCGGGTTCACGCCGCTGTCCCTGCTCGCCCTGCTCCGGCGGCGCGGGCGGGTGCGGGAGGAGGATCTCGCGCGGCTCGCGCTCGCCGCGCCGGTGGACCTGCGAGCGCTCAAGACCGAGTGGCTCGAGGCGCTGGACTCGGTCGAACCGCTCGTGTCGTCCTTGCCGGCGGCCGAGATCGGCCGCCTGTACTACAGCCCCGCGCGGCAGGCGCTCGTGGATCCCCGTGGGGTTCCGGATGCGGTAGCGCACTTCGGGCGGCCCGGTGGCGTGCTTCCGCGGATCACGGACGATCGCTGAGAGCCGATCCGCGCTACGGGCGCCAGAAGAACGTGTCCGAACCCCGGCGCGTCCCGCCCACCGTGGGATACACCCGCACGTAGTAGCCGAAGTTCGCGCGATACACCGGGTTGTGCAGGCCGCGGCCGCCCACGATCGGCGCGCCCACGGTGTCCGCGAACATCTCCAGCAGCCCGATGTTCATTCCCGCCTCGCAATGCTGCAGGTGAACGAAGCCGTCGGGGTCGAAATTGCCGGCGAGGCGCGTCAGGTCCGGCTGGAAGCGCGAGAAGTTGGCGCGCGTGATCCAGTCCGTGCCGATCTCCACTCCCGTCGTGTTCCCGTGATCCAGGACGTTCAGACGCGACATCCTCGCCGACGTGGGCGTGCCCGGTGCGCACACGCGACTGTACGGAGCGGACGCCCCGAGGTGGCGCAGGACGTTGTCCACCATGGTGCGCACGCTGGTCATGTACAGCTCGCCGGTGCGCGTGGCGGCGGCGGCGTAGCCGACGTGGTCGGAGTCGTCGATCACGGTTACTTCGATCCCCATGGTTCCCTCCTGCGTCGGGGCGACGGCGCCCGGAGTGCGGCGGTGGGCGGAGTCTAGCGCGACGAGCCCGGTGATTCGAGTCCCGCAGGGAGGGCGGCGAGGAAGCCTTCCGTCTCCGCCCGTGCCGCGGCGCGCGCCCGTTCGAAGTTCGAGGGCGTGCCGGGGCCGGCGGGCCGGGCCGCGGCATCCTCGTTCTTGCGGGGCGCGTCCTTGGCGTGCGCGCCATGCGTGTAGTCCTCGGGGTCTTCCGGGTCCTCGGGGTTCGCCGCGTCCGGGAAGTACGCGGTGATGCGAAGCGCCGGCGGCGGCGCGCCGTCGTGAAGCGCCGCCAGGCACGCCGCGCGGTCGTCCTCGCCGAGGTCCACGAAGTTCGAGTGGGAGAAGAAGTCCTGGAGCGCGTGGAGCGCGCGCCCCAGGCCGCGGATGGACTCGGCGCGATCGCCGCGCGCTGCCGCGTCCAGGGCAGCGGTGCGCTGGGAGCGGACGTACGCGGCGCCGGCGAGGAACGCCTCGGCGTGGGATGCGCCGGGGCCGCGATCGAAGTGGTGCTCCGGTGCGTAGGTGTCGGGGTTCGGCGCGAGGAAGCGCAGCCGGCCGCCGCGGAAGGACACCAGCTCCGTCTCGTCGAGGTCGGGATCGTTCACCGCGTCCACCAGCGCGGACAGCGCGCGACCCTCCCACCCCGCGGCCGCGGCGGCCTCGCGCGTGATTGCCTCGTGGATGCGGTCGCCGGGGACGTTGGACTCGAAGGCGGCGGCGGGGGCGGCGCAGGCGAGGAGGAGCAGGGTGAGGCGGGCGGATGCACTCAATGCCAGCGTGGCTCCTCGTCTTCACCGGAGGTCAGTGCGAGCACTTGCGCGACCTTCCGGCGGACTTCCTCCCGGGAGAACGTCGCACGCGAGGCGAGGTACCGGCGAACGGTGTCGTCACCGCTCGTGAGAGAGTACAACGCGGAGAATGCGAACTCGGGCACGTTCTCCTCATCGCTGAGCAGGAGTCTCGCCAGGGCGTCCACTACCGCGTGAGACACGGTCGCCGGCCATTGCGGCTCGCTCTCATCGATTGCTGCCAGGACGGCCCTGCGCACGTCGCCCCGCTGCTCTAGGAGCGCGCTGAGCATCAGGTCTGTGGCCGCGAGGCCCATGGCGACGACGGACATCGCGGCCTCCTCGGGATACCGATCCAGGGCATCGCCGAGGACACCGCGATGGGCGACCAGATGCCCCGCCAGGTGGGGCAGGGCATGTCCGGCGATCTGGCGATCCAAGGCATCGTCGCTCGACAGCCGGCCGACAAGCTCGTTGGCGGCGGTGCCGCCGAGCTCCGCCATCACGCGGCCGGCAAGACGCGGGAGCGGCTGCCCCGGCGCGATCCAATGAAGCGCCGCCATGATGCGCACAGCGGCGAAGCGCTCTTCAGGCCTCCGGCTCGACACGTCCAGCAGCGCGCGAGCCCCCGGCGGGGCGAAGTCCCGTTCGGCCAGCAGGCGCTCCCCCGCGCCCGGCACCGGGAACGCACGCTCCCAGAGAGCGCGGTGCCGAGCCCGGCGGGCAGGGTTGCGAGAGTTCAGGCGGGCGAAGGCGCGCCCGAGCACATCACGCGCCGCCTCGACGTCGGGGCTCCCGCGCGGGATTCGCCGGACCCGGTGGCCACCTCCGCTCACAGGTGTTTCTCCAGCCACCCCACGATCCGCTTCAGCCGCTCCTCCCGGTTCCTCGGCTTCCCCGTCCGCGGCAGGCCGTGGAACTCCCCCTCGAACCGCACCATCTCGCACGGCGCCTGGTCCAGCACCTTCATCGCCGTGAACAGCATCTCGCTCTCGGCGATGGGGCACCGCAGATCCCCCTCGCTGTGCAGGATCAGGAGCGGCGTCTTGATGTTCTTCGCGTAGAACGCCGGCGACGCCTTGTGGTACACCGCCGGATCCTCCCAGGGCCGCTTCCCCTTGAAGTAGTGCGTCCGGTAGTAGCCGTAGTCGCTGGACCCCCAGTGCGTCCAGAAGTCCGCGGCCGTGCGCATGGTCACGCCCACTTTGTACCGATCCGAGTGCCCCACGGCCCAGCTCGTCATCCAGCCGCCGTAGCTGCCGCCCAGCATGCCGATGCGCTTCGCATCCACGTACGGCTGCGCGGCCAGCCAGTCGGTGAACGCCACCATGTCGTCCCAGTCGGCCTCGCCCCACTTGCCCTCGATGCAGTTGCAGAACTTCATCCCGCGGCCCGAGCTGCCGCGCGGGTTGCAGTACGCCACCACCCAGCCCTTCGCGGCCAGCAGGTGCATCTCGTGGAACCAGGTCTCGCCGTACTGGGTCATCGGGCCGCCGTGGACCTCGATCAGCACGGGGTACTTCTTCCCGGGCTTGAACCCCGGCGGCTTCAGCACCCAGCCCTGCAGCTCCACCGGCCCGCTCTTCACGCGGACCTCCTCGGGCGTGGTCAGGTTCAGCGGCGCGAAGAACGGCGCCGTCACGTTCGTCAGCTTCTGCGAAGTGTTCGTCCCGTCCAGCGTCACGCGGTAGAACTCGCCCAGGTCGCCGACCGTGGCCGCGCAGTACACCGCGACGTCCCCGCGCACGGACACGCCGAGCACGCTCAGCTTCCCGCCGACCTCCACGCGCGGCCGCCCGCCCTCCGGCCCGACCGAGTACAGCCGGTAGCTGCCGTCCTCGTCGGAGCCGAAGAGCACGCGCTCCCGCCCGCCCACCACGTACGGCTGCAGCACGGTCCCGCCGCCGAGCGACGTGTCCGCGCCCACCATGTTCATCGGCCAGCGGTCGAAGCCCTTGTTCAGCACGGCGGCCTTGCCGCCGGTCACCTCCGCGCGCCACACGGAGTACTCGTGGTTCAGCCACTCGCCGCTCTTGCCTTCGTAGCCCACCCAGTACAGCGCGCGCCCGTCCGTGCTCCACCGCACGGCGTTCCGCGACCCGGACGTGGGCGTGAACTCCTTCACGTTCTTCCCCGCGCGATCCATCAGGTACACGCTCGTGAGGTCCGGCGTGGTGTCCGCGTTCTTCCCGCGCTGCGACACGAACGCGATCCGCTTGCTGTCGGGGCTCCACGCCGGCTCGGCGTCGTGGTGCGGGCCCTTCGTCAGCATCGTCACCTTGCCGGTCGACGCGTTCGCCTTCGCGATCGTCCACCACTCGTCCTTGAACCAGCCGAAGCCGTCCTCCTTGTGGTACAGGCGCGTGACGTGCTTGAACGCCGCCTTCTTCTTCGCCTCGTCCGGCGCCACCTTCGGGATGGAGAAGAACGCGAACGCGATCTCCTTCCCGTCCGGGCTCCACGCCACGTCCTTGATCGCGCCGCCCTCGAGCTGCGTGAGCTGCCGCGGCTCGCCGCCCTCGATCGGCAACAGCCACAGGTTCGCCTTCTCGCCGCGGTCGGAGACGAAGGCGATCTCCTTCCCGTCCGGGCTCCACTCGGGGCTGCCGTCCGACACGAGCCCGTGCGTGAGCTGCCGCGGCCGCCCGCCGCTCGCCTTCATGATCCACAGGTGCGACGTGTACCGGTTCTCCTTCGCGTCCAGCCGCTTCACGGTGAAGACGACGCGCGTGCCGTCCGGCGACAGCGCCGGCGAACCGGGGAGGATGAGGCGGAAGAGGTCGTCGATCTTGACTTCGCGGGCCATGCGGTCGCTCCTTCGCGGGGTCGGGACTCGAGGACTTTCGCGAAGGATGCCTCGCCCGGCCCCGCGAGGGAAGCCGCGAGTCCCCGGCCGCGGCCGCCGGCGTGACGGGACCGGCCGGAACGGGGGCGAGCCGTGGGCGCGAGGGATCGGGACGGGGGGCCGGGCGCGGCTGGGGACTTCGCGGCAGTGGTCCGGAGAGATCGCGACGGTTGCGGGGATGAGGTGGCCACGGTCGCGCCGTCCCCCCAAGGGGTTCGCACAGGTCGCGGCGGCGACCCCGCGGGGTTCCCTGCGGCGGCTCTGCGGCGCGGCCGGAGGCCTGGAGGGCCGGAGGCCGTCGACGCAGGAGCGATGGCC
>CAYYFX010000002.1:0-78359 GCA_964471155.1 uncultured Gemmatimonadota bacterium
ACCGCGCGACCGGCAAGGTCCGGTGGACGGCGACGGTCGTCGACCTGGTCTTCGGTTCGAACTCGCAGCTCCGCGCGCTGGCCGAGGTCTATGCCAGCGGGGACGCGCGCGAGAAGTTCGTCCGCGACTTCGTCGGCGCGTGGACGAAGGTGATGAACGCGGACCGGTTCGACCTGGCCTGATCCGTCCGAGCGGCCCCCGCGGGGAACGGGAGCGATCCCGCCCCCGCGGGGCGATGTCCGGTTTTCGGTGCCCGCCGCGTTTCCCGGGTGGACCCCACACCCGAGGTGAACCGATGCGCGGCCCCGCCCTCCTGCGAGCCCTCGCCCTCCTGACCGTCCTGCTCCCCGCGGCCCCGGCGGGCGCCGCCTGGACCTACGACGTCGCCACGGACGTGGGGGTCTGCAACGCCCCCGGCGGCCAGGACTACTCCTCCGCCGCTCCGGACGGCACGGGCGGCGTGATCGTGGCCTGGGAGGACAGCCGCCCGGGCGCCGTGGGCATGTACGCGCAGCGGCTCGACGCGAACGGCGTCCCGCTCTGGGCGGCGAACGGCGTGCGGATCTCCTCGGTGGCGGGCCTCTGGTCGGATGCCGCGCCGGACGGTGCGGGCGGCGCCTTCGTGTCCTGGATCCACGGCGGACTCGTGCGGGTGCAACGCCTGGACGCGAACGGCGTGCCGCAGTGGCTGGCCGACGGCGCTCCCGCGAACGCGATCCCCGGCGACCAGCGCGTCACGAGCGTCGTGGCGGACGGATCCGGCGGCGCGTTCGTGGTGTGGCAGGACTTCCGCTCCGGGTGGACCTACCACGTGTACGCACAGCACTACGACGCCGCGGGAAACCGCCTCTGGGGCAACGGCGCCCTCGCGTCCGCGGGGTCCGACTGGAGCATCGTCCCGCAGGCGGACCTCACGCCCGCCGGCGACCTGCTGGTGGCGTTCCACACCGGCAACCTGGAGGCGAGCTGCCTCTCGGCGGTGAGCGGCTCGAGCGTGTGGCCGTTGAACGCCGTAGTGGCCGCCGACACGGTCGGCACGAGCGCCCACTGGAAGATGGTCTCGGACGGGGCCGGCGGCGTGACGCTGGCGTACCTGAAGAACGGCGACCGCGTGTACGCCGGCCGCATCGACTCCACGGGGACGCGCGCATGGCCGACCGATGTGCCCGTCGGGACGCTGGCGAGCGCCTTCCCCATCGAGATTCTCGAGAGCCCCCTGCACGGCGCGTACGTGTGCTGGCGCGACACGCGCAACGGGCTGAGCGGCTCGGTCGCGGTCCAGCACCTGGACGGAACGGGAAGCCCGGTGTGGCCGGCGAACGGCGTGGTCGTGTCGGGCGCCTGGGCCGCGTACACCGGGCACGGCTTCTGCAGCGATGGCGCCGGCGGACTGATCGTCCAGTGGCCCGGCGCCGCCGGCCTGCGTGCACAACGTGTGGACGCCGCGGGCGCGCTCCTGTGGCCGTCTGGCGGCGTGCTTGTCGTGGGCGCCCAGGGAACGTCGGTGCGCACGCGGGTGATCGCCGACGGCGACGGCGGCGCCATCGCGGCCTACACGTGGTTCCCGAACCTCGGCAACGGCGACATCCGCGCCGAGCGGGTGAGCGGGAACGGGAACCCCGGCGGCCCGACGTCCGCGCCGCTCCCCGCGGCGGCGGCGGGCGCGACCGCGGTCGCCTACCCGAATCCCTTCCGGAACACGACCCTCGTGGAGCTCGCGCGGACATCGGGGCGCGCGGGCGGCGTGGAGATCCTGGACGTGGCCGGTCGCCGCGTCCGCACGCTTGCCGCGGAGGGTATCGCCGGTCGCCTCACCGCCAGGTGGGACGGCCGCGATGCCACGGGCCGGCGCGTCCCGGCCGGCGTGTACTTCGTGCGGGACACGGCGGGCGGCGCGACCGTGCGACTGGTCCGGCTGCGGTAAGGGCGAAGCCGGCGCGACGCCGTCGGGTCACTCGTCCAGCCGGTCGTCCGCGCGGAACGTCCCGGTCACGTTCACCTCGGCGCCGCCGGACGACTTCGCGGGGAACGCGAGCGAAAGGCGCGTCCGGTGGCGGCCCGCTACTCCCCTGCGGAGGGGGTCGTCACCCAGCGCGCCGCGAAGAACGCCGCGCCCATCGCCAGGTAGCCGATCACCCATGGCCACGCCGGCACGAGCGCGCCCGCGGTGTCCGCCGCGGTCCACCGGTACGAGTGCAGGAGTCCCACGGCGGACAGGCCCGCGCCCACGGCGCACCAGGCCGCGGCCCGGCCGAAGCGCCGCTCGATCACGCACGTGGTGGCGGCGGAGAGGACCATCGCGCTGAGGATGAACCCCTGCTCCAGCGCGAAGGCGCCGTGGATCCACGTGTCGGAGCCGAGGAACGCGTCGATCAGGCTCGCGTCGAACGCCGGGCCGCCGGGGGCGCCGTGTCCCGCGGCGCGGAGCCCGTTCTTCGCGAGCATCGCGCCCCACGCGGCCACGCCGGGCAGGATCCCCACGACCACGGCCGGCGCGTGCGCGCGCGGCACGGCCTGGAACGCCTGCGCGCAGATCACGATCCCGATCCACAGCACGATGGCCATGCCGGCGTCCACGGGCACGGCCCACGAGATGTGCGCGAGCGTCCCCGTCAGGCAGACGACCGTGACGAACACCCCGTTCAGCGTGGAGTACCCGGCGCGCGCGCCGAGCGCCTTCCAGCCGGGGTGCCCGATGTAGATCGTCGTGGGGAACGGCGAGCCGAAGACCGCCGCGGCGAACGACCCGATCCCGTTCACGAGGAGCGAGGGTCGCGTGGCGTAGGAGTCGCCGGCCGCCTCCGCGGACTCGATGTTCTGCAGGGAGCCGGCCACGTTGAACAGGCCCATCGGCACGATGACCGACAGGTACGGCAGGAGCAGCCCGGCGGAGAGGGCCGCCACGAGGTCGCCGAGCACCGGCACGGGCAGGTGCAGCGCCGCCCGCCCGGGCATCTCCCCCACCGGCGCGATCCCGGTGAGCCATGCGAGTCCCGTGCCGAGGGCCACGGCCACCAGCCCGCCCGGCAGGCCGCCTTTGAAGCGCACGCGTCCGAAGTACGTGAGCAGGATGATCCCCAGCACGGTGAGCCCCACGACCGGCCGCGCGAACGTGCGGAACAGGAACCCGAGCGAGATGAACGTGAGCGCGATCCCGGCGAGCGTGGCCAGCAGCGCGGCCCGCGGCGTGGCGCGGCGCACGCGCTCGGCCACGAAGGCGCCCCCGGTCTCGATCACCGCGGATCCGAGGCACGCGAGGATCCCGGCCTGCCAAGCCACGCGCGCCGGGTCGGGATGCCCCGCGGCCTCCGCCGCCAGCTTCGCCGGCAGCATCACCAGGAAGACGTGCCCGAACAGCGACACCGTGTTGATGCCGTACGGGAGCGCGCACACGTCGTCGCGTCCGGTCGCCTTCGCCAGGTTGAGCGCCTGCCGCGCGTACCAGAGGTTCCCCACCAGCAGGGACACCGCCGCGGCCGGCAGCACCCGCCCGTAGAGCAGCTCCGCCGGGAAGCCGAGGACGAACCGGCACAGCGTGTCGATCAGCAGGAGCTGGATCAGGTTGTCGAGCGCGAGACCGAAGAAGCCGTCGATGTCGCCGCGGACGAAGGGGCGCATGGACACCTCGCGGTCGGAGCGGGCGAGCGCGGGTCATCATAGGGCAGCGCGCCCGCCCGTCCAGTCCCCTGACTAGCGGTATCGGCTCTTGACCCCTCCCCAGGGCGCGAGTTCCACCTCCGGCGCGGACGACGGCGGGTAGAGCAGGGGTGCGGTCGAGGTGACGCGCTCCGGATCCGATGTCTCCACCGTCGCGTCCGCTCCGAGCGTGCCGTCATGGGCGAGTCCGGAGGAGTCCAGGATCCGCGGATCGCCGGGTTCCTCGTCGAAGTGCCAGCATCCCACGAGCCCCGGGAGCGGATCGTCCGTGGCCAGATTCATCAGCATCGCGATCTCGTCCCCGGACCGGGCGTAGTTCCAGATCCGGATCTCGTCCAGGTAACCGTCGAACTGGTCGCCGCACCCGTCGGAGCCCCCGAACAGCAGATCCGCGGCGTTCTCCCCCTTGAACACGCAGGCGCCCTGCTGCGAGACCAGGGTGCCGTTCACGTACAGGCGCACGGAAGCTCCGTCGAACGTGGCTGCCACGTGGGTCCACACGTCGACCGGAGGCACGGCGGTCGGGCCGGTGCCGGCGCCGCAATCGACGGTTCCGAGGCCGAAGCCGCTGGCGTCCCGGGCACACTGGTAGTTGAGGTCCGAGTTGTTCCAGCAGCTCGCCCGCTTCCCGAGCACGTGCCAGACGGGCGGATCCGAAGTCGGCATCATCCACAGCTCGATCGTTGCCGTGGCCTCCGCGTTGAAGCTGAGCGCGCTCGCGTGCGGAACGCGCGTGTAATCCCCCTCGTCACGATGGAACCGGAGCGCCCCTTCCTTGCCCGCACGCGCCACGGGTGCTCCGACGAACGACGCAAGCAGGAGCGCGGAAGACGCCGCGCGCGCCCATCTTGCCTTGCCATGAACCGCTGGTGACATTCCGGTCCTCCGATTCGATCGGGGCGACGCGACTATGCACCTTCGACGGACGGCGAGGCAACGGTTCGCCGGAGTCCATCCCGGGGACGTCCGATGCCGCGTCCAGTCCCGAAGCGGTCAGGCGACCCCGGCCGCGGCGGGCCCGCGCCGGGTGCCGAGGACGAGCAGCCACACCATCAGCGCCATCTCCCCGAACAGCAGCGGCGTGGCGATCGTGCGCACCGTGCCCGCGTGCTCCGCCAGGAAGAGGCCCGTCGCGCTCATCGCCACGTACGCGATTCCGTTCGCGAAGAGCCAGATGCCGAGGATGCGCGGGATGAACCCCGATCGGATCGCCAGGAGGGCCAGGGGGATCAGCCACAGTCCCCAGTACACCTGCGAGACCAGCACCCCCTTGCCGTCGGCGTCCATCAGGAGCAGCACCAGGCCGTCCCGCTGCGCCCCCTCGAAGCCGGCCAGGATCCCGCCGCCGCGGGCCAGGGACAGCGTGGACACCTGGATGGCCGTGCCGAGGATGCCGAGCGGGATCTGGGCGAGGATGAGCACGACCATGACGACCGCGAGCTGCCGGTCCACGTCCTTGAACAGGCGGTACAGCGCGAGCACCGACAGGATGAAGAAGACCTGCGAGACGATCCCGGCCGCGATGCCGATCCGGAAGAGGGTCTCGTGGGCGAGGACGTTCCCGACGGTGGCGGGGGCGTCCCCGGGAACCAGGATCCGGCCGGGAACGTACAGGAGCACGAAGGGGCCGAGCAGGACGACGACGAGGTACAGCAGTCCGGCGACGCGCGCGTTCTCCCGCAACCGATCGGACATGGGCTCCTCCCGGGGAGGCCGGCGTGCCGCCATCCGCGCCGGCCGGGTCACGTGACCGACGTCCTACGGCCCGGGAACGCCGGGGGTTTCAGTCCCCGGATGCGGTGAACGACGCCCAGGCGAAGGGGTGCGTCGTGCGCCCGTCCGCCCGGCGGGCCGCCAGCACCGCACGACACGCGTCCTGCAGGGCGGCGCCGCCGCTCCGCGCGCCGCGCCCGCGGGCGCGGTACAGCGCACGCATCCACTCGCGCGCGGAGTCGTCCTCGAGCTCCCAGCGGCTCGCGATCACCGTCCGCGCGCCGGCGAGATGCAGGGCGCGCGTCATCCCGAGCGCGCCCTCGCGACTCCACGACTCCAGCGACCCCGAGTGACACGCGGAGAGCACCGCCCAGTCCACGGACCGCAGGTCCAGCGTCACGACCTCCTCCGCGGTCAGCATGCCGTCGTCCTCGCCGCGGGCCGCCTGCGCGTGGTTCGCTCCCGCGAGCGCGAGCCACACGCGCCTCCCGAGCCACGGGGATCCCGCGCCCTCGAGGCCGCCGACCTGCGCCCAGCGCGAGCGCGCCGGCGCCGGCGTGGACGCGACCGGCGCGATCCCGCCCACGGCGCGCCGGCCGGGCGCGGATGCGGTGGCGCAGGTGTCCGCCAGGACGACCCCGTGCGTGGCCAGGTGCAAGACCGTGCACCCGGGAGCCTCGCGCTTGAAGCGCGCCTCGTCCGCGTCGCTCCCGATCCGCACCCTCGCGTTCCTCGAGACCAGCTTCGCCACCTCCCGCGCCTCCAGCCCGGCCGACGGCAGGGGCCCCAGCCGTGGGAACGGCGTGCACGGCGACACCGCGCCGCGGAGGGTCACGGCGGCCCCGTCCCGCGGCGCCCGATCGAAGTCCGGATTGCCGACGGCGAGCAGGATGTCGTCCCGGCGGGACGGCTCCGCGCGCAGGAGATCCCGCTCCGCGCCGAGCACGCGAAGCCGCGGACCGGCCTCCGCCAGGTACGCGGAGTCGCCGAGCGGAAGCGCGAGCCACGGCACGTCCCCGAGCACCGCGTCCACGACGTACACCGCGTCCGCCCCGTCCGTCCACGGCGCGAGCGGATCCCACCGCGCCGCACGGACGGCCTCCCCGGCGCGCCGGCACGCCGCCTCCGCTTCCGCCGCGCCCGCCGCACTCGCTCCCGGCGGGGTCGACAGCAGCATCCGCCATCGATCCAGCCGCGCTCGCACGTCGCCGGCCGCGCCGAGATCCACGATGGCCACCTCGCCGCCCCCACGCACGGCGAACGCCGCGATCGTCTCGGGATCGTCGGGGCCGAGGGTGGCGACCGCGAAGGCGACCAGCGCGTCGCCCCGACCGAGCCGCGCCGTGATCCCGGCAAGCCCCGGCGCCGTCGCGCCCGGCGCGATGCCGTGGCGCGCCGCCCGCTTCCGGTACGTGGCCTCGGCGCGCTCCGCCTTCGTGCGCGCCGCCTCGAGCGTCGCGTCGTCCCCGCCGTCGCCCCGCGCCTGATCCACGATGGCCCGCCCGTACTCGCGTTCCGCCGCCACCCAGTCGTCGTGGGCGCGAAGCACGTCGGGATCGCTCGTGCGCGGCGCACGGTGCAGCTCGAGCGCGTCGCCCCACCAGCCGCGCCACCGCTGCGCGCGATCCCACGCCGTGGCGGGGTCCGCCGGAGCGCCGCCCAGCGCCAGCCGCACGAGGACCGGCAGCGCATCGCTCCACTCGCCGGAGAGCGCGAGCGCATTCCGGTCCGAGAGCCGGCTCACGTTCGCGAGGACCAGGCGGTGCGCCGCGGCATCGCTGGCCAGCGCGGTGTCCCATGCCTCCCGGGTCCGGCCGATCCGGGCGAAGGCCCGCGCCTGCTCCGCCCGCGTCAACACGGCGAACTGGGATCGCTCCAGGCCGCGGCGCGCGAGGACGGCGGCGGTCGAGTCGATCGCCGCCGGGATCGCGTCGCGGTCCCCGAGCGCGCCGAGCACCGCGAGCCGCTCCGTGTGGAGCTCCAGGAGCATCGCGGGGTCGCCCTCCTCGAAGGGGCGCGCGAGGTCCAGCGCCTCCTCGTGGAGCTTCCGCGCCGCTTCGAGATCCCCCTCCACGCACGCGACGCGCGCGAGCCAGCGCAGGGTCCACGCGATCGCCGCTTCGTGGTGGCCGGGATGCGCGCGCAGCGCCGCGAGCGAGGACTCGAGGTGCGTCCGCGCCGCCGCCTCGTCCCCGCCGGCCAGGCACGCGACCCCCAGATTCGTGCGAGCCTGCTCGGTGACCGCGTGCCCCGCGCCGTAGCGGGACTCGAGTCCCGGCACGGTGGGCTCCAGCCACCGCCGCGCCGCCGACGGATCGCCGAACTCGATCAACCGGCCGCCCAGGTTCGCGCGGGAGATGAGCGTGCCGGGCGCGTCCGCGCCGAGTCCGCGCATCTTCACGTCCACGGAACGCTCCAGCCACTCCAGCGAAGCGGCGAGGTTGCCGGCGAACTTCTCGAGCTGGCTGAGGCCGTCGTAGATCGCGCCGAGCTCGGCGCCGTCGCCGTACAGCGCGCGGAACGCCGGCAGCGCCGCCTCGTAGTGGCGACGCGACTCGTCGTGCTCCTGCAACAGGGCCAGCGCGCCGGCCAGCTCCACCCGGATGCGCGCGGCGAGCGCGTCGTCGGCCCCGCGCGGGCGGTACCGCGCCAGCGCCTCGTCGAGCGCGCGCCGGGCCTCCGCGGCGTGCGTGGCGCGACGGTGGATCCCGCCGAGACGCCAGAGCGCGTCCGCCACGAGGGAGTCCGTGTCCGCGCGGACGGTCCGCCGGAGGGCCACCCCCTGTTCCAGATGGGCCACGGCGTCGGGGACGCGCTCGGCCAGCCCGAGGATCTGCCCGAGCAGGACCTCCGCGTCGGCGATGGCCGCGGTGTCCGGAGGCGACGCGGCGCGGCGGAGCTCGAGCAGCCGCGCGGCCCAGACGACGCCCTGCTCGTCGTCCACCTGACGTCGCTGCAGGCGTCCGCCCGCCAGTGCGGCGAGGGCGCGATCCATCGCCGCCGGGTCCGGAGGCGACGCCCCGGTGGCGCGGTCCAGGACCGCGACGGCCAGGCTCTCCGCCGCGGCCCACGCGTTCGCGCGCGCCGAGTCCGCCGCCGCGGCGAGATCCGCGTCGTTCCGGGCGTCGGCGCGACCGGTGCCGGCCGCGCAGGCCGACACCAGCACGGCGAGGAGGATGCGGGACAGGACGGTAGGCATGACGGGCGCGGAGTCTACCACGCGGGGTCCGCGGCGACGCCCCGGGAGGTCGGACTCCGGATCCGCGCCGCACCGACGCGGAGCATGCCGGGTTCGCGGGCTCGTGTCATGCCGGGCTCGGATCCGGCGCATGGCTCCTCGGAGGGGCGCCACGCCCCGTCCCGACCCATGCCAAGGAGTCCCCCGATGAACGAGTCGTGCTTCCGGTGCGCGGCGGTCCTCGCGGCTGCCGTGTCGCTCGGTTCCCTCGCCGCCGCGCCGGCGCGGGCCGCGGGCACCGCCTTCACCTACCAGGGCCGGCTGGACGACGCGGGCGTGCCGGCCGGCGGGCTGCACGACTTCCGCTTCCTCCTGTTCGGCACGGCCTCGGGCGGCGTCGTCATCGGAACGCCCGTCTGCGCCGACGACGTCGACGTGGTGGACGGCATCTTCACGGTGTCGCTCGACTTCGGCCATGCCTTCGCCGCCCCGGCCGACTACCACGTGGAGGTGCACGTCCGCCGGGACGCCGGCCTGTCGTGCGCCGATTTGACCGGCTTCACCGCGTTGATGCCGCGCCAGCCGGTGACGGCCGCGCCGATGGCGGTGCACGCGAACGCCGCGTTCGCGCTCGACGCCGCGGACGGGACTCCCGCGAGCGCGGTGTACGTGGACGACTCCGGAAACGTGGGCATCGGGACGACCACGCCGGCCGCGCAGCTCCATGTGGCCGGTCCCCTCCAGTGGGGCGGGGCGACGGGCAACCAGGCGTGGACGGGGGAGGACGGGAGCGGGCTGTACTTCGAGCAGCTCGGCAGCTCCTCCGCGACGAGCCGGGTCCGGCTCCAGAGCTCGAAGGCGAGCGACCTGGTCAACTACGGGCAGTTCAACATCGATCCCTACCTCGGCTTCTCGTTCATCGGCTTCGGATCGGGCAACTCCCGCGTCGGCATCGGCACCTCGACGCCGCAGGTCGCGCTGGATGTTCGCGGGGATATCCGCCTGGGAACGTCCGGGAACCTCCATGCGGTCAGCGGCGAGGAGAAGGTGCGGATCATCCGCGGGCGGGTCTCCTCCGCCGGCGTGGTGCAGTACGGCACCGGCTTCACCGCGTCACGCACCAGCACGGGCACGTACATCATCGGCTTCAACCCGCCGTTCCCCGCGGGCGCCTCCCCGACGATGACGGTCTCGGCCGAGTGGACGCTGGGCACCGCCTACGTGGCCATGACGAACGGCGTCCTGTGGACGGCCGGCGGGGTGCGGATCACGAACGGCAGCGGGACGCTCGCGGACCAGTCGTTCCACTTCATCGCGATCGGCCCGCGCTGACGGACCGCTAGGACTCCGGGGGCGGCGGCGGGTCGAACGCCATGGCCACCTGCGTGCCGTAGATCGGGTAGTCGATGGCGCAACGGTAGCCGCGGAACGCGCGGTCGTCCCAGCCCAGCTTGCCGAAGACGTGGCGGAGCATCCCGGCGTAGCCCGGCACCTGCGCGTTGCGGCCGGTCGCGGCGCCGCGCCCCAGGGGCTGGATCGTCTCCGCGACCTGCAGCCGATCGACGTCGCGCGCCGGGTCGTTCACGTTCGCCACGCCTTCGAGCGCCGTGTCGTAGATGACGAGCTGCGGTTCCGAGCCGGGGTACACGTCCTCGTGGACGAACACATCGAAGAGCAGGGACTTCGCCGGAGCCGAGACCTCGGCGAAGACGTTGCCCTTGCGGCCGGAACCCCGGGGGACGAAGCGGGGAATCTCGCGGAAGTTGACCTCCACGAGCACGAGGTCCACGGCGGAGCGGGGGCCGAACCCGTCGCCGCCCAGCATGTAGTGCACCACGTCCCCGGCCTGCCGCACGTCCAGCGGCGCGGGCGGGGCCTCGCAGAACTCGTCCAGCCGCGCGTCCTCGACGTGCGTGATGGGGCGCCCGTCCAGGTTCACCGGCTGCCGGGGACCGCCCTGTGGCGTCATGCGGCGCGTGGTCACCTTGGCGCTCACGCCCGGGCGCAGTCGCTGGAAACCGAGCAGCCCGAAGACCCAGACCACGTCCAGGTTCTTCCCGTCGTCCGAGGGATGCAGCAGCACGCACGCCAGGTTGGTCTCCGCCATCGTCCCGCGCAACTGGCTCATCGCCTTGAAGGCCGCCTGCTTCCGCCGCAGCTCGAAGTCCCGGCGCGTCTCCGGCAGCCACGCGCTGATCACGGCGTCCAGGGAGCTGCGATCCCCGCCGTCCTGACGGATGAGCCGCTCGAAGCGGTCGACGGCCGCGCCGGCTCGCTTGGCCGCCTCGGGCGCCCCGCCGCTGCGGGCCACGGAGCGCACCAGGCGTCGCAAGGGCTCCGGACCCGGCGCGTGGAAGAGGACCGCGATGGGCTCCTTGACCCGGGCCGCCTTGAGCACCCGGCTCGTGAGGACCTTGTCCAACCCCAGGACCCGCGCCAGCTGCTGCGGGCCGCGGGGGGAGCCCGGGAGCCCCTCGAGCAGCTCACGCAAGCACTGGCCCAGTTCACGGCCCACGTCCGCCGCGCGCGCCTCCAGGCCGCTGGCCGTATCTCCTTCGTTTCGCGTCACTTGACCCTTCCCTTCGCCTCCGCCGGGGCACACGGCAACCGGCAGTATAGCGGACCCTCGGGGCGAGTACCAGACGATCCGGGTGATTTCCGGGGTGTTTCCAGGAAACTTCCTTGACCCCGTTCGACCGGCTGTCGGAGACTGCCTGGCGTCCGGGGTCCGCGGATCCGCGCGACCCCGCTTCCCCAGGAGGACGCAACACGATGTCGAGAACCGGTGTGATCGCAGCGCTGCTCTGCTTCCCGGGCATGGCCCTCGCCGGGGGCGGGATCTTCCTCGATGGCTTCGAGGGCGGCACGAACCACGGCGGCTGGTACTACAACCACGGCGAGACGCTGGAGTCCTCCGGCGGCACGCCCGGCTGGTGGCTGCACAACGACTTCATCGACAACTTCGCGCCGATCTTCCAGACCGACTGGAACGCGCCCTACTTCACCGGCGACTTCCGGACGATGGGCGTGACGCACTTCTCCTTCGACGCGCGGCTCTTCGGCTACAGCGTGCCGATCGAGATGTCCATCCTCCTCCGGAACACGCACGGGACGCCGGGGGACTTCGACGACGACGACTACGCCTACTACCCCGGCGCGCTCATCCCCGCGGGCGACGGGACGTGGACGCACTACGACTTCCCGATCCCCAGCCAGGACACCTCGGCGGTGCCGGCGGGATGGTCCGGCGGCTGGTCGGGAGACCTCGAGAACTTCCGCCCCGGCGTGGACTGGAACGACGTGGTCACGAACGTGGATCGCGTGGAGATCTGGTTCTGGCACCCGGCCTACTTCGGGCTCTTCACCGTGTGGGACGCGGGGCTGGACAACATCGCGATCACGACGGACGGCACGGTGTCCGTCGAGCCCTCGACCTGGGCGGGGATCAAGGGCCTGTATCGCTGACCGGGCAGGACCGGCGGTCAGGCGCCGTCGTCGCGGCCACCTTCGTCCTCGGAGGTGGCCGCTTCCCTGTCGCGGCTAGCCCGCGCGCGGAAGCCCGTCCAGCGCCCGCCGCGCCTCCCCGTTCGACGGCTGCAGCAGGAGCACCTGCTCCCACGCCTGCCGCGCGCCGTCCACGTCCCCGAGAGCCAATCGCGCCTTCCCCAGTTCGAGGTGGGCGCGCCAGAAGTTCGGCCGCAGCTCGATCGCGGACTCGAACCACGGCGCGGCGTCGGCCCAGCGTCCCTCCTGCGCGTAGCTCACGCCCAGGTTGAACGACGCCCAGGGCTTGTCCGGCTCGAGCCGGTGCGCGGCCTCGAACTGCTCGCGCGCCTGCGGCAGCTCGTTCGTGTCCAGGTGCGAGCGGCCGAGGTTCGTGCGCGCCTCGTAGTTGTCCGGGTTCGCGCGCACCGCCGCGCGGTAGGCGTCGCGCGCCTCCGCCGCGCGGCCCGAGCGCTCGTGGCACACGCCCAGCAGCAGCAGCGCCCCGTCGTCCCGCGGGGTCTTCGCGAGCAGGGTGCGCAGGGTGGCCGCGGCGTCGTCCAGCCGGTCCTCGAGGAAGAGGCACTCGCCCAGGAGCCGCAGCGCCTCGACGGCGTCCGGCCGGACCGCCAGCACCTGCTCGAACTGGCCGCGCGCGGCCTCCAGCCGGCGCGCCGCCAGCAGCCGCCGGCCCGCCACGAGCGCCGCCTCCCAGTCGTCGGCGGCCGCGGGCGCGGTCTGCTCCAGCGCATCCACCGTCGCCTCCGCCCGCCGGAGGCTCCGCGTCGCCACGCCGTCGTCCGGGTCGATGGCCAGCGCCCGGCGGTACCAGCTCTGCGCGAGCGCCGCGTTCTCCGTCAACCAGGCCATGTGGCCGCGGATCACGCGGTCCGAGATCTCCATCCGCTCCCGGATCGCGGCGGTCACCATCGCCGTGTCCGCCCCGGCGGCCTCCAGGTTCACGATCCGGCGGAGCGGATCCGCGCGCACGGCGAGCATGTCGTCCATGTTCGCGCTGAGGTAGTTCAGCGTGATCCCGCGCCGCGCGATCCCGAACTCCAGGAGCGGCCGGTCGTCCGTGTTCAGGGGGATGCCCTCGGTCAGCTTCGCCACGCCGTCCCCGTCCAGCAGCAGGCAGGACGTGAGCTCCACGGGGTCGGGCACGCCGATCTCCTCCAGGTCCGCCCGCAGCCCCGGCTCCCGGTACGCCTCCATGAGCCGCGCGAAGTCGATCTCCACCGGCGCGTCCTTGCGCCCGAGGAGCAGCGCGTGCTGGGTCTGGTCCGCCCAGCCGAACCACACGGTCATCTCCGGGAACGCCTCGTGGAACGAGCGCAGGATCATCCGGAGGTCCCGCGGGCTCATGTCCAGCGGCAGCCAGCAGGACAGCACGCCCCCGGGGGAGAGCCGCTCGCGGCCCGCGCGGAAGTGGTCGTACGTGTACAGCGCCGATCCCGCGTGGCCCACGCCGGGGTACACGGAGTCCGTCATGATCGTGTCGTAGGTCTCGCCGGTGAGGCGGGTCCAGTTCTTCCCGTCCATGTAGACGATGTGCACCTCCGGGCGCTCGAAGGCGTTCCGGTTGATCGCGCCGAAGTGCCGCTGCGACATCGCCACGATGTCCCGGCAGATCTCGATGCCCTGGATGTGCGGGATGTCGTACGAGGTCAGCACGCGAAGGGTCTCGCCCGTGCCGAACCCGATGTGCGCCACGCGCTGCGGGTGCCCGGTCATCAGCACCGGCAGGTGCGCCTGCAGCTTCTGCGTGATCCGCAGCATGAAGCTCGTGCCGGCCACGTCCACCCCGTCCACCGCGATGAGGTCGTAGTCCAGGTAGCGGTGGATCGTGACGGTGCCGGTGACGCCCTCGCGGAAGTCCACGAGGCGACTCTCGTCGTGGCCGATGTTGAACGTCCGCGCGAAGATGGCCGGATCCGTGCGGGCGATCCCGGCCACGGTGAGGCCGAGCACGGCGACGGCCGCGGGGATCCACACGCGGCGCCGGCCCGCGACCGAGAACAGCAGCAGCCCGATCGCCACGTTCGCCCCGGCGGCGAGCGCGAAGGACCGCGCGGTGCCGAGCGTCGGGACGAGCACGAACCCGGCGAGCAGCGAGCCCGCGACGGCGCCGATCGTGTTGTAGAAGTACAGCCGGCCGATGGAGCGGGACGCGTCCTTCGTGGAGCGCACCAGCAGGCGGGTCACGAGCGGGAAGGTGGCGCCGAGGAGCAGCGTGGGCAGGAGCAGCGTGGACGCGGCCTGGAGGAAGCTGGCGCCGCGGTTGTGCAGCAGATCCCCGCCGCCCATGCGCAGGATCCCGAAGGCGTGGTGCGTGCGCGCCAGCTCCGCGAGCACGAGGACGGAGCCGACCACCGACAGCCCGACCGCGACCTCCACGATGCCGAAGGCGATCGCCGGATTGCGCCACCGGTCCACGAACCGCGAGACGACGAAGCTGCCGAGCGCGAGGCCGACGAGGAACGTCCCCAGCATCACCGCGAAGGCGTGCGCGGAGGAGCCGAGGGTGAACACCAGGACGCGCGTGTACAGCACCTCGTAGGCGAGCGCGAGCGCCCCCGAGACGGCAAAGGCCGCGAGCACGACGCGGGAGGTGCCGGCGGACGAGCCGCCGGACGAGGCGGCCGGCGGTCCCGCCGCGGGCGCGGGGGCCGCCTCGCCCCGTTCCCCGGTGGCCTCCGGGATCCGCGAGCCCACCGCCATCGCCAGGAGCCCGATGCCGACGTTCAGCGCGGCGGACAGGTACACGGAGCGGCTGACGCCGAGCACCTCGAGCAGGACGAACCCCGCGAGGATCGTCCCGATCACGGCGCCCAGCGTGTTCACGGCGTACAGGGCGCCGATGCGCCGTCCCACGTGGGGCAGCTCGCGCGCGGCGAACTTGCTCAGGACCGGAAGCGTGCCGCCCATCAGCGTGGTGGGCACGAGCACCATCAGGAACGACATCAGGAACCGGATGGTGATCAGCGGCACCGTGTTCTCCCCGAAGGTGCGGTGCACCCCGGCGTACACGGACTCGAGCGCGGCGAGCAGCCACGGGAAGGCGAACGCGAAGAGCCCGACGAGCAGCTCGAGAATGCCGTAGGCCCGGATCGGCCGGCCGATCCGCTCCCCCGCCCGACCCAGGAGGAGGCTGCCGAGCGCGAGACCGCCCATGAACGCGGCCAGGACCGTGCTCACGGCATGGGTCGTGTTGCCGAACACGACCCCGAACATCCGGACCCATGCGACCTGGTAGACGAGGCCGGTGAGGCCCGACACGAAGAAGAGGAGGTAGACGAGGGCGGTCAGCCGGCGCAGTGACATGGCACCGTGAACCTTATCATCGTGGTGATTCCAGGCACAACCGTCCGGGGGTGTGAGCGAGAGTCGCCAAGACCCGCCCCCGGGTGTGGCGCCGCCGTCCGGACGGCGGGAGCCGGCGGCTCACCGGCGAGAAGATCCGGAGGCACGGACCCTCGGGGGGGAAGCGCTCGACCCGTTTGCCGTGGCCGGGCCATGGGATACCTTGCGGAAGCGGACTCCGGTCGCGGAGTCCGGGAACGCACCCGCGAGCGCCGCCGCAACGGGGGGCGACGACCGCGTGGTTCCCTCGGCCCTCGAGCGGAAGAGGTCCCGGTGAAGCGCTTCCATCCCTCGCGCGCCGCCCGCGCGCGGTACGCCATCGAGTCCACCCTGTTCGCCACGAACGGGGATCTCGTCGTGGCGAACGGGCCGGCCGCGCGGCGGCTCGCGGCGCGCATGAACGCGGCGCGCGGGCGGGACGAGCCGCCCGTGAATGCGGGCGACCTCGCCGCGATGGGGCTGCTCCACGAGATCTTCCACCTCGTCGTCGAGCGGTACGAGGCGGACGTGCGTCCCGCGGCCCTCCGCGCCGCGCTCTCCCACCTCGACGAGCGGCTCGGCGCGGACTCCGCCCGGCTCCTGGACGCCTTCGGCCTCGAGTTCCCCGGCCCCGGACCGGAAGCCGAGCCGCGCGTCCACCGCCTCGAGGAGATGCTGCTGAACCGGGTGATGAACGAGAACCCCGCGGTCGGCCCGCTGCGGGAGCTGATCGACGACACGCCGCTGGCCGCCGCGGCGCGCTACCCGGACGCCCTCGCGACGCTGGACGCGTTCTTCGCCGTCCTGCCCCCCTTCGGCCCCGAGGGCGAGACGCTGCTCGAGCTGCTCCGGGCCCCCGCCCGGCACGCGCCGGGGTCCCTCGCCGAGCAGCTCCGCTACGTCCGCGAGCACTGGCTCGGGATCCTCGGCGCCGCGCTCGAGCGGCTGCTGCGGCGCATCGACGTGGCGCTCGGCGTGCTCGCGGAGGAGGCGCGCGGGCGCTGGATGCGCTTCCAGGGTCCCGGACCGGGCGACGCCGGCGTCCACGCCCCGTCCTTCGCGGGCCTGGACGAGGAGCCGGAGCGCTTCAGCGCCGACCTGGACTGGATGCCGCGGCTCGTCCTGATCGCGAAGAGCACCTACGTGTGGTTGCACCAGCTCTCGCGCCGGTACGGGCGGGACATCCGCACGCTGGACGCGATCCCGGATCCGGAGCTGGACCAGCTCGCGCGCTGGGGCGTCACGGGGCTCTGGCTGATCGGCGTGTGGGAGCGGAGCCCGGCGTCCGAGCGCATCAAGCGCATGATGGGCAACCCGGACGCCGCAGCGTCCGCCTACTCCCTGCTGGACTACCGGATCGCCGCGGACCTCGGCGGCGAGGCGGCGCTGGCCGACCTGCGCGAGCGGGCGTGGCGGCGCGGCCTCCGCATGGCCGCGGACATGGTGCCGAACCACGTGGGCATCGACTCGCGCTGGGTGGTGCAGCACCCGGACTGGTTCCTGTCGCTGCGCGAGAGCCCGTATCCGGCGTACTCCTTCACCGGCGCGGACCTGTCCAACGACGAGCGCGTCGGCATCCGGATCGAGGACCACTACTGGGACCACTCGGACGCGGCCGTGGTGTTCCAGCGCGTGGACCGCTGGACGGGGGACGTGCGCTACATCTACCACGGCAACGACGGCACCTCGGTCCCGTGGAACGACACGGCGCAACTGGACTACCGGCGCGCGGACGCCCGCGAGGCCGTGATCCGGACGATCCTGCACGTCGCCCGGCAGTTCCCGGTCATCCGCTTCGACGCGGCCATGACGCTCACGAAGCGCCACATCCAGCGCCTCTGGTTCCCGCTGCCGGGCAGCGGGGACGCCGTCCCCTCCCGCGCGGAGCACGGGCTCACGAAGGAGGAATTCGACGCGGCCATGCCCGTGGAGTTCTGGCGCGAGGTGGTGGACCGCGTGGCCGCGGAGGCGCCGGACACGCTGCTGCTGGCCGAGGCGTTCTGGATGCTGGAGGGCTACTTCGTGCGCACGCTGGGCATGCACCGCGTGTACAACAGCGCGTTCATGCACATGCTCCGCGACGAGGACAACGCCGGCTACCGCCGCGTGCTGAAGGACACGCTGGAGTTCGACCCGGAGATCCTCAAGCGCTACGTGAACTTCATGAGCAACCCGGACGAACGGATAGCGGTGGAGCAGTTCGGGAAGGGCGACAAGTACTTCGGCGTGTGCACCCTGATGGCCACGCTGCCGGGGCTGCCCATGTTCGGGCACGGACAGATCGAGGGCTTCGCCGAGAAGTACGGCATGGAGTACCGCCGCCCGCGGCAGGACGAGGTCGCGGACGAGGGGTTGGTGCGCTGCCACGAGCAGCGGATCTTCCCGCTGCTGCACCGGCGCGCGCTGTTCGCCGAGGCGCGCCACTTCCTGCTGTACGACGTCTCCACCGGCGACGGCGGCGTGAACGAGGACGTCTTCGCCTTCTCGAACCGGCGGGGCGGCGAACGCGCGCTCGTCGTGTACCACAACCGCTTCGCGAGCGCGCAGGGCTGGATCCGGAGCTCGGCCGCGTACGCGACGAAGGACGGCGAGGGCGGCGCGAAGGTGCTGCGGCAGCGCACGCTGGGCGAGGGGCTCGGGCTGTCCGCGGAGGAGGGGCGCTGGGTCGTCTTCCGCGACGCGGTGGCGGGGCTCGAGTACCTGCGGGAGTCGCGGAAGCTCGTGGAGGAGGGGCTGTGGGTGGACCTCGGCGCGTACGCGTGCCACGTGTTCCTGGACTTCCGCGAACTCGTGGACGGTCCCACCGGGCAGATCCGGCGGCTGGCCGAACGCCTCGGCGGCGCGGGCGTCGCGTCCGTGGAGGACGCGCTGCGGGAGCTGCAGCTCGAGCCGGTGCACCGCCCGCTGCTCGCGCTGCTGCAGGCGACGGCGACGTCCGCGGTGCGCGAACGCTACGAGGAGTTCCTGGACGCGCTCGCCGGCGCGACCGGGGTGGCGCGGGACGAGCCGGCGCGGCGCGGGATCGTGGACGCGGCGTGCGCGGACCTGCCGGCGACGGGCGGCGATCCGGTCCTTCGCGCCTGGTCGCTCCTGCGCCGTATGGGGCGCCTGGCCGACCCGCGCGCCGCGGCGCCGGCGGCGGCGCGCACGAGCCTCGCGTGGTTCGACGAGCTGCGCATGCAGCCCGTCGTCGCGCGCGCGCTCGGGGACGGCGGCCCGGTCCGCCTCCTCCTCGCCCTGCCCGGCATCGCATCCCTCGACGGCCCGCGCCGTCGCCCCCAGCGCCTGTGCGCGCTCTGGCTCGCGGACGGCGACGTGCGCGCCGCCCTGCGCGTCAACCGCTGGGACGGCGCGGAGTGGTTCCACCGCGAGAGCTTCGAGGAGCTCACGCGGTGGCTCGCGCGCGCGGACGCGATCGAGCGCGGGCAGGCCGCGCAGGCGGAAGCCCTGCGGGTCGCGCGGGCGATGCGGCGCGCGGCCGCGGCGGCGGGCTACCGCGTGGACCGGCTGGTCCACTGGGCGGCCCGCTCGGAGGCGCGCGCGGAGCGCCCGGTCCGTTCCTGAGGCGGCGGATCCGGCCCGGCCCGGGACCGACGCGGGTTCGGCGGGACGCCCGGCGGAACCGGGACCGTCCGGGACGGCCCTGGGTCCGCCCGGACTCCGTTCGGGCCCTGCGGGGAAACAAACGGGGCCCTCGGGACGTCTCAAGCCTCAGGAGGACGGGAGATGTCACGGATCGAGATGGACCATCCCCACGTCCCGGGGCACGGGATCGCGGGGACGCTTGCCGCGCTGGACTTCGCGAAGCGGCTGACCGCCGCGCACGGGCGGGCCTCCGGGGACGACATCGCACGGCTGCGTGCCGCGGGGTTCAGCGAGCACGAGATCGGGGAGATCGTGTCGGCCGTGCGCACCGGACACCGCGGACCCGCGGCGCCGGGGCGCTGAGCCGCCGCTGAACCGCCGGCCTCAGCCGCCGAACTGGCGCAGGTGGTGATCCAGGTGGAGGTAGGCCCACCGGAGCCACTCGGGCCCCGACATGGGCCCGAACACGGGGTGCTCGGGCCATGCCCGCGTGCCGGAGCGCGCCGCGACGCGGCGCACGAGCGCCAGCACCTCGGCCACGTCCGCATCGAAGCTCGACGGCGCCGTGCCGCCCGCGCCCGGATCCAGTTCGGGACTGGTGCGGATCCTCCCGCGCGGCCATCGCACGGGGACGAACAGGACCAGCCACTTCCATGCCGTCCGCCCGAAGGGGCCGCCCACGCGGGACACCGCGCGGGCGCCGAGGGCCATGCGGAGCGCGTCGGCCACGTGACACATCATCCCGTGCGGCGTCATGGTGCCCCACCGGCGCGGCGCGTCCGCGCGCACCGCCCGCACGCGACGCAGGATCTCCTCGACGTCCGCGGCATCGGCCAGCGACTTCATCGCCCCGGGGCGGCCACCGCGCAGCGGCATCCCCGGAGCAGGCGCTCGCCGCCGCGCTGGCGGAACAACGCCAGCGCCTCCTGCCGCCCGGCGTCCGCGATCCCCAGGATCTCCGCGAAGGCGGGGTGGCTCCGCAGCGGATCGAACACCGGGCTCCACCGCAGGGTGGGCGCGGCGAAGTAGCCGCCGGTCACCGCGCGGCGGATCAGCTCGAGCGACGCCTCGTGTCCGCCGGCGTCGCAGAGGAGCCACCCCGTCTGGAACACCGCTTCGGGGTCCTCCTTGATGCGGCCGCGGAACGCCTGCGCGTACGCGACCATGTCGGCCGGACGGCGGTCCAGCCACGCCATCAGCAGATCGGCCCACGTCTGGAACGTCGGCAGAGCCTCCGTGCCGCGACGCATCTCCGTGACGAGGACGCGCGCGTGATCGCGGCGTCCGGCGAGGCCGACCGCGATCGCGCGCAGGGCCTCGCCCCCCGTCCGGCCGCGCGCGGCCCCCTCTCCCGCTTCGAGGCGATCCAGTTCGCCCTTGCACAGCAGCGTCTGCCCCAGGCTCGTGGGCACGTTCGGGTCCAGGCGCCGGGCCTCCTCGTGCGCGGCCACGGCCTCGTCCAGGAGACCGCAGTAGCGGCACACCTGCCCCAGCCCGGCGAACAGCTCGGGGTCGTTCCCGTGCCGCGCCGCCTGGTCCAGGAGCCGCCCGAGTGCGGACCGCCACTGGCCCATGCCCGCCTCGATGTTCGCGTAGAACTTGTGCGCGAGCGCGAGGCGCGGGTCCAGCTCCAGCGCGCGCTGCAGCGCCTTCACGGCCTGCTCGTCGCTTCCCTCCGTGTCCGCGAGATAGCGACCGATCAGCCAGTGGCAGCGGCCCAGCGCCGCCCACGCCGGCGCGAAGTCCGGGTCCGCCTCCAGGCTGCGCAGGTACAGGTCGCGCGCGCGGGGGGCGTGCTCGTACTTCAGCGCCACCTCGTTCGCCTGCAGGTACAGGAGGTACGCGCGGTCGTCGGGCGGCGTGTCCGGCGCGGGCGTGGGCCGCGGGCCGGCGAGCGGCAGCGATAGCGCGTCCACCACGCGCCGCGCGAGATCATCCTGGAGCTGGAACAGGTCTCCCAGCGGGACCTGGATCGTCTCCGACGTGAGCAGGGCGCCGCTCGGGGCGTCCACGAGCTGCGCGGTGGCGCGGAGCTGGTCCCCCGCGCGCAGCACGGAGCCGAGCACCACGCGATCCACGTCCATCTCGGCCGCGAGCGCCTTCAGGTCCGGCGTCTCGCCGGTGAAGCGCGCGGCGGCCGCGCTCGAGCGCACGAGCAGCGACTCGCGTCCCGACAAGGACGTGGCGATGGCATCCGGCAGGCTGAACGCCAGGAAGTCCGTCTCCGTGTCGGGACGCAGCACGCGGAACGGCAGCACCACGAGTCGCGTGAGCGCGCGGATCGCCGTGGGGGTCTCGTCGCCGGCGTCGCGGCCGGCGGCGCGCAGCGCGTCCGCCATCTCCTCCGCCGACGCCGGGCGCTCCTCGGGTCGCTTCGCGAGCGCGCGCCGGATCACGCGGTCCACCGCGGCTGCCGCCGGCGACCCCGTGAGCGCGGGCGGCTGCTCGTGCAGCACCGCGTGCAGGACCCCCACGACGTTGCTGCCGCGGAACGCGGGACGCCCCGCCAGCATCTCGAACAGCACGGCACCCACCGCGAAGAGATCGCTGCGGCCGTCCAGCGCCTCGTCGTTCACGCGCTCCGGCGCCATGTAGCCCGGCGTGCCCACGAGCACGCCCGCGCGCGTGAGGTCCGCGTCCGCGCCGGCGAAGGGCGCGGTCTCGCCGCCGGGGGAGCGCGCGAGGCCGAAGTCCAGCAGCTTCACGCCGTGCGGCGTCAGGATCACGTTCGAAGGCTTGAGGTCCCGGTGCACGATGCCGCGCGCGTGCAGCGCGGAGAGTGCGGCGAGGATGCCGAGCCCCACCGACACCGTCTCCGCCACGCCCACGGGTCCGCGCCGCAGCCGATCGGCGAGCGACTCCCCCTCGAGCAGCTCCATCGCGAGGAAGAGCCGCCCGTCCTCCTCGCCGATCTCGTGGATCTGGCAGACGTTCGGATGGTTCACGCTGGCGGCGGCGCGCGCCTCGCGCCAGAACCGCTGCCGCGCGACCTCGTCGTGCTCCGGAAGGGACATCACCTTGACGGCCACGGTGCGCTCGAGCCGGTCATCCCGCGCCGCGTACACCACGCCCATGCCGCCCTGCCCCAGCTTGCGCAGCACGGTGTACCGGCCGATGCGCGCGGGGTCGGCCCGGTCGGGCTCCGCGGCGAACTCCCCGCCGCCGGCCAGCGACGGCGGCGTGCCGCGGCGGAACCAGTCGGCGAGGGCCCGCCACGGGCTGCCGGGGGACTGCGACCGCTTGTCCGTCACGGAGTGTCGTCTCCCCGGCATGGTGGCCGTGGTCCGCGGGGCCGGAAGCGTGCGAAGGGGCGTCCGCGCCGCGCGGCCTTGCTGCCGGTGCGGAGCGGTGCCGGGGAGCCTAGCAGAACGGGGCGTTCCGATCACCCGACGCTTCCGCCCCTTGCGAAAGTGACGCGAGCCGGTTGCGACGCACCGGACCGCTTCCGTATGCTCGCGAGGTCCGCACGGGATGCTGCGCCGGCCGCGACCGCCGGCCGCGCAAGACCCCGACCTCGTCCTCGGCGTCCATCCCTCCGCCCGGACCGCGGTCCCTGCAGGGAGGTCGTCGATGTGCAGTCCGATCCCGCGAGGGGCACGCCGCCCTTCGCGTCCGACCCTCGTTCTTCTCGCCGCCGGGTTCCTGGCATGGCCCGCGGGCGTCACGGCCCAGGAACTGGAACGCGCCGCGTTCTCCGGCGGGGCCGCGGACGGCGCCGGCGGAGGACTGCGCCTGCGCGGCACGCTCGGCGAGGCCGGGTTCGTGGGCCGCACGTCCGGCCCGTCCCTCTCCCTGAGCGAGGGATTCTGGGCGCGGGCGTTCTTCTCGATCGCGTCCGACGCCCCGGGTTCACCGGTCACCGCGCCGGCTTTCGTGAACGAGCTGCTGCCGGGCTTCCCGAACCCGTTCCGCGACGCGACGACGTTCGCCTTCGGCGTGGAGCAGCCGTCCCCCGTGCGCTTCCGGGTCTTCGACGTCGCCGGTCGGCGCGTGGCCACGCTGCTGGACGAAGGCCTCCCCGCCGGACGCCACGAGCTCCGGTGGACGGGTCGAGACGATCTCGGCCGCAGCGTCGCTTCCGGCGTCTACTTCTACCGGCTGGACATCGGCGATTGGTCGCGCACCGAGCGCGTGCTGAAGCTGCGATGACGGCGCCCGCCCTCGTCTTCCGGTCCATGTTCCCGGGCTCCCGTCCCGGCCACCGACACATCCCGTGGAGGTCCCCCATGTTCCGCATCCCTCCCGTCGTCGCGGCCCCGGTCGCGCTCGTGCTCATGTTCGCCACCTCGCTGCACGCGGCGGATCGCGCGCCGACCGACGCCGCTGCCGCACCTCCGGCCCCCGCGAACCTCGCGGCCGACGTCCCCGACGCGACCGTGCTCGGCGCGCCGGCCGGCGTCCCCTTCCAGGGTTTCCTCACCGACGCCGGCGGCAACCCGCTCGGCGTTCCTTCGCCCGTGAACGTCACGGTGGACTTCCGCTTCTACGACGCGGCCGGCGGCGGCACGCTCCTGCACAGCGAGGCGCACGTCGTCCCGGTGTCCGAGGGCGTGTTCCAGGCGGCGCTGAGCCCGCCGGCGAACCTCTTCCACGACACGCCGCGGTTCCTCGGCCTCGCCGTCGACGGCGGCGCCGAGCTCACGCCCCGCACCGAGGTGCTGTCCGCGCCCTTCGCGCTCGTGAGCGAGACGCTGTCGGGATTCGGGACCGTGGACGCCCAGGTGACGGACAGCCGGGGGCTGACCGCGATCGTGGCGGGCACGACGGACCAGAACGTGCGCCGCTTCTACCTGGAGGCGGCCGGCGGCTCCTCGTGGACGGGCCGCGACGGCCGGCTCGTCGTCTCCGCGAACGGTCCGGGCGGCGCCGACGGCACGATCACCGTGCGCCGGCAGGGGGTCACGATCGCCACGCTCGACGTGCCGGCGGGTGGCGCGCGCCCGTGGACGTGGATCGTGGATGTGCCCTCGCTCGTGAACGGGGAGGTCATCGACGTCCTGGCCCGCGCGGACGTGGCCACGGCGCCGCTGCTCGTGTGCCCGGTCACCCTGGAAACCGCGGCCACCGGAGCCGGGACGGACGGGGACTGGACCGTCGTGGGAGCCGACATGAACTCGGCTGTGGCCGGGAACGTCGGCATCGGCGTCGCCGCGGCCGCGACCGACGCGAAGCTGGACATCGACTCCGGGACCGGCAAGGGGGTCGAGATCCGGAACTCCGGCACCGGGAACAACGTGGCGCTCTTCGCGCAGAACTCGGCGGGCGTGTCCGCGCGGTTCCACAGCGCGTCGAACTTCTTCACCGGAACGCTGGCCACGCCTACCGCCCTCGTGGCCTCCGCGGGCGGGTCGGACTGGGGCTCGTTCTTCTTCGCCGAGGACAACACCGCCGTGGTCGCCCATGTGGCCGGCTCCGGCACGGCGCTCGTGGCGCGGGACGTGGGCGGGTTCGGCAAGGCCGCCGAGTTCCAGGGCGACGTGGACATGCTCGACGATCTCACGGTCGACCGGGTCGTGCGGACGGACTCGTTGAACGCGCCGAGCGGCACGTTCGCGGTGACGGGCAACCTCACCTCCACGAACGGGGACTTCTACGCCGCCTCGCTCAACGGCGTGATCAACTGCGGCGGCGGCTTCATGGGCGACTTCTCCAACATCATCTCCGACGTGGTCCCGACGATCACGTTCGCGGTCGGCGACGAGGACCTGTACATCCAGGACGACCTGGAGGTGCTCGGCCAGGGCTACAAGCCCGGCGGCGGCTCGTGGGCCACGGTGTCCGACGCGCGGCTGAAGAGGGACATCCGGGACTTCGAGGACGGCCTGGACGCGGTGCTGAAGCTCAACCCGGTCTGGTACCGCTACAGCGAGGCCTCGCCGTTCGCGGACGAGCGCGAGTACGTGGGCGTCGTGGCGCAGGACGTGCGCGAGGTCGCCCCGTACATGGTGGAGGAGAAGGCGCTGCAGCAGGTCGTCCGCGAGGATGAGCAGGGCAACGAGGTCATCCTGGATCCCGGCGAGCGGTACCTGACCTACGACCCCTCCGCGCTCGTGTACCTGCTCGTGAACGCCGTGCAGCAGCAGCAGGCGATGCTCGAGGAGCAGCGCGGGCGGATCGAGGCGCTGGAGCGGTCGTTGGGCGGGCGGTAGATCGGTCAGCCGGCGGGGTTGCGCGACGGACGTTGTTTCGATATATATCAAACCAACGATGTCTAACGCGACGCCCCCGGAGGACGCGCCATGACCCCGACCGGACCGCAGGACCGCACCGAAGCCCCCGACCTGGACCGCGCCGTGGACCTCTTCAAGGCGCTCGCGGACCCCGTCCGCCTGCGCATCCTGGGGCTCCTCGTCGAGGAGGAGCGCTGCGGGCAGGAGCTCGCGGAGACGCTGCACCTCGCCCCGGGCACGGTGACCCACCACCTCCGCATGCTGCGCGACCTGGGTCTCCTCACCGAGGAGCGGCGGCCGCCGTACACCTACGTGCGGCTGGACCACGCGAAGCTGCGCGAGGCCGTCGTGCCCTTCCTGAAGAAGGAGCGGATGCAGCAGTTCGCCGCGGGGCCGGACGTGGACGCGGAGCGGCGCAAGGTGCTGCGCGCGTTCTTCGACGGGCCGAAGCTCCTGGCCATCCCGGCGCAGCGGCGCAAGAAGGAGATCGTGTTCGAGGAGATCCTGCGGCGACTGCCGAACCAGACCTCGTTCGACGAGGCCACGCTCAGCCGGTTGATCGAGGAGATCCACCCGGACTTCTGCACGATCCGGCGGGAGTTCATCATGTGCCGGTACATGGAACGCGAGGGCGGCATGTACCGCTGGACGGATCGCGGTCGCGCCGTGCGCAAGGCGGGCCGGCGGGGCTGATCCCGCCGGCCCCCGGCCGCCGCGCCTCCCGCCCGCCGTTCGCTACAGGCTGAACCAGCGGTTCATCTTGATCAGGAACACGTTGTGCGGGTGGACGTCGAAGAGCGCGTCCACGTCCCCGGTCAGGTCGAAGCTCCCGTCCGGCTCGTAGCCGAACCGCGCCTGCGACCACACCAGGTACAGGCTGGAGCCCGGCGAGTACTGCCAGCGCACCACCAGGTTCGAGTTGAAGTCCCGCACGTTGAAGTCCGGGTTGCCGAAGGAGTAGTCGGCCGCGTCGTCGCCGTCCTCGTCCACGCGGTACGCGCCGGCCGCCGCGTCGTAGGTCACGTCGCCTTCCAGCCGGCGGAAGCGGTCCGCGTAGCGCTCCGCGCGCGGCGCGGTCACCCGCTTGAAGTCCCGGTACCGTCCCGCGGACACGAACGGCGCCCCGTAGTACTGCACGGTCAGCGTGGGCGTGATGCTGTAGTCCAGCCGCAGGGACATCTCCACCGTCTTCTGGTCCAGCGCGCCGTACACGTAGCCGCGCTCGCCGCCCAGGTCCACCGAGCGCACGAACTGGAAGTCCGGCTCCGAGTGCCGCCACGACGGCTCGGCCTGGATCCGCAGCGCGTCGTTCGGCCGCCACGCCAGGTACGTCCACGCGTTGCGCGACTTCCCGGCGTCGTCGTCCGTCCAGCCCAGCCCGCCGCCCACGCCGCCGGACAGCTTGCGCCGCGAGTCCGAGTTGAGCCCGGCGTTCGCGCCCACGTCCCCCGGCATGCGGATGGACGGGCCGCCGCGCAGTTCGTACGCGGAGATGCGCTCGTTCTGCCGCGTGACCGACGCGTTGTAGTTCCAGTTGTTCCGGAACGCCGCGTTCGTGTTGAAGTTGAACGCCTGGTACAGGTTCTCCCCGCCGTACTCGAAGTCCAGCCACTGGTTCGCGTTGAACGACATCCGGCGGAAGATCCCGAACGGGTTCCGCAAGGAGTAGCCCAGCCAGCCGAACTGGTTGATCTCGTCCGTGTTGCGCACGAAGCCCGCGTCGTTGATCTCGAACCCGGCGGAGCGCCACGCCACGCCGGTGTCCGCGTTCAGCTTCCCGCTGGACCTCCCCACCCGCACGCTCCCGGAGTGCCCCGCGAGGCTGGTCCGCGTGCTGTCCACGGACTGGCCCTCGTTGTCCGGGCGCTGGAAATAGTGCGCCGGAGCGGTCTGCGTGCGGAGGATGGCCTCCCGGCTCCCGGCCACGCGGCTGCCCAGCACGTTCACCGCCAGGTAGTACTCCCGCTGCCCGAAGTAGTGGAAGAGGTCCATCCCGCCCGCGTACGCGCTCTCGTGCAGGAAGTCCACCTCGTCGTCGTCGATGGCGCGGTTCACCGCGGTCACCATGGCGCCGATGCGCGTGTCGCCGCGCCGCAGGTCCTTCTGCACGCGACCCACCGCGAAGTTCGCCGCCGGCTCCACCGTGACGTCCCGTCGCGTCCCGTCCTCCGCCTCCACCCGCGCCCGCTCCCGCGCCGTGACGCTCTCCAGGAAGCCCACGGACCAGCCGGACGGCGTCTTCCCCGTCAGCTTCGCCGCGCCCACGATGGACGTGTTCTCCGGCTGGTCCACGAAGCCGGCCTCGGAGAAGTCCGCGCGGTACTGCGGCGCGCGCCCGATGCGCCGCGAGTAGAACAGCCGGTCCGTCGTGTGCGTGCCGAACGCGACCGACGGCGCGATCCGGAACTCCAGGATGTTCGCGCCCTCGATGAAGAACGGGCGGCGCTCGTCGAAGAACGATTCGAAGGCGGTGAGGTTGACCTCGGACGGATCCGCCTCCACCTGGCCGAAGTCCGGGTTGACGGTGAGGTCCAGCGTGAGGGCCGTGGTCACGCCGAACTTCCCGTCCAGCCCGCCGGAGAGCTTCCCGCGCGACCCGTCCGCGAACGGATCGCCCGAGACCTGCTCGAACCGCTCGCCCTGGGCCACCACGTACGGCAGCACCTCCAGCCGCCGCGGCGCCTCGATGCCGCGGATCCCGCGCAGCTCGCCGAACCGGCTCACCCAGCCGTCCTGGTCGCGCGGGATCTCCTGCCACACGGACCGCTCCTCCTGCCGGTGGATGCGCCGCTGCACCTGGATGCCCCACACGTGCTCCGGCTTGTCCGCGTACCGGAGCTGGCTGAGCGGGATGCGGGCCTCCGCGGTCCAGCCCTCCTCGTCGATGGCCGTGCGGTGCTCCCACACCGGATCCCAGTTGCCGTCCCAGTTCTGGCCGTCCTCGGAGACGAACTCGTCCCCCTGCGTCCCCGACACGCTCGCGGTGAACGAGAACGCGGTGCGGTGGTCGTGGTAGCTGTCGATGTTGATCTCCACCCAGTCGCCCGGGAACTGGTCGCGGCGCCCGAGGATGCTCGCGATGCGCTGCGGCTCCGGGTCGAGCGCGCGGAACGCGACGTACAGGTTGGCGTCGTCGTACAGGATCTTGAACCGGGTGTCCGCGGTGGGCGGGGCGCCCTCCGTGGGCTCGCGCTGCGTGAAGCCGCCGGACCACTCCACCGCGTCCCAGACCGCGTCGTCGACGCGTCCGTCCAGGTGCGGGGCCGCGGGGGTGCGCGCGGTCGTATACGTGCGCGGGGCGCTCTCCGCGGAGGACGCGGCCAGGAGGAGGAGGGGGAGCAGGAAGAGGCGGACGCCGCGTCGCGACAGGGCGGGGAGTGCGCGCATCAGGGGCCTCCGGGGACCGGGAGGGCCCGCGTCGGCGCGGACCCCCGCTTTCCCCTGAGACGCCGGCGCCGGACGGACCGTTCAGCGCTCCGGATCGCCGCCGTGCCGGTTCGTCCTCGGCCGGCGCCGGTCGGTCCCCGGCCCGCGCATCCGCGGCGACGCCGGTCGGTCCCCGGCCCGCGCGTCCGTGGCGGCACGGGGCCGCTCCCGCCCGCCGCCGGATGCGTCCGGACTAGTAGCTGGCGCCGAGGCCGATCCGGAACGTGCGCCCCGGCTCCCACACCCGGGTTCCCGAGGCGAACGGGTCCCGCAAGTACGACAGGTGCTGCGAGTACAGCTCGTTCGTCACGTTCTCCAGTTCCGCGACGACCTGGATGCGACGCGCGTACCGGACGCCGAGATCCAGGCGATCCCACGCGGGCGTCCGCGCCTCGCCCAGCGCCACATCCACCCGCTCCTGCGAGGCCGCGGCCGTGTACCGCGCCCATGGCGTCCACGGGCCCAGCGGCGCCTTCAGCGTGCAGGCCCCCTGCAGCGGCTGGACCTCGGCGAGCGGTCCGCCGCGGTCGACGTTCTGCCCGGAGTGGTAGGAGGCGTGCAGCTCCGCCCACCGGTGTTCGACGTCGAGGTTGACCCCGAGGAGCCGGGCGTCGACGTTGCCGAAGGTCAGCCAGGGGCGGCCGCCCGCCATCGCCCGCACGAGGGACACGTGGTCGGCGACGTAGGTGCCGAACGCCTCGAGCGCGACCGCCCGCGCGCGGGTGCGGACGCGGATCGTCGCGCGCCGCGGGGCGTCGAGCTCCGGGTTCCCGGTCCACGACGGCTTGCCTTCGGGCTTCGCCACGGAGATCCAGAGCTGCTCCGCCTCCGGAGCGCGGGAGGCGACCTCGAGGGTCACGCTGCCCGACACCGGCCCGATGGGCTTCGTCCAGCCCAGGGTCGCGCCGAACGGGACGAAGGTGCGCCGGTCGCCCGCGCCTTCGTGCACCCGGCGGTGGAATGCGAGCCGGTCGGGATCGCCCGGCCACTGGTGCTCCACGCCCACGAGTCCGCCGATCTCCCAGGCGTTCCCCAGCCGCCACGACCGGGAGAACGCGGCGTGACCGAGGTGCACGTCCGGCATCAGGTGGTTGTCGATGCGTCCCATCGGCATGACGAACCGGTTGTCCGCGTCCCACCCGCGGTAGTAGCCCTCCCAGCCGTCGCCCACCGCGCCGACCGTGGTGTTCCGCGCGACCGTCTCCATGAACATGGGGCCGGTGCGAAGCCCGTTGTCCATCACGTGGTACGTGTGGTTCGCGTAGAGCTTGGCCCCCCACCGCGAGACGTGCGCGCTCCACAGGTCGTTCTCGCGTTCGTCCATCTGCAGGTACGGGAAGAGGACGTCGCGCGTCCGCGCGAACCCCGCGCCCGGGGCCCAGCCGCCCCGGGTCCCGTACACGGAGAACTCCAGCGCCTCGTGGCGCACGATCTCCCGGTACCCGTACAGCGTGGCGAAGTCACGGCCGTCCGCGTCCTCGTAGGGTCCGCCGTGCGCCCAGCGGCCGGTCCCGCGGAAACCACGCCCGTCCAGCGCGACCGCGACGTCCTCGCCGTCGGAGGCGCCGCGCGACGAGGACGCGCTCCCTTGCATGCGCCAGTCCCCGGACGGCGTCTCGCGGTGGAACGTCACGCCGCCGCCCAGCCCGCAGGACGGCGCCGCCGCGCCCTTGTCCAGTTCGACCGACGCCATCTCCAGCGGGTTCAGGCGCGTGGCCGGCGGGTCCATGCGATTCGGGCACGCGTTCGGATAGCGCTCGCCGTCGATCGTGAGCGTGAGGTCCCCGCGCTTGAAGCCGTCGGCGTAGAGATCCCCCGCGAAGTCCGACCCGCGGCGCACGAGGAACCACCCGTCGGTCGTGAACACGCGTGCGGGATAGGACTTGTCCAGGATGGCGCGCCGGCCCGCGAGCGGCCGCCGGTCGGCGGTGATGCGCAGCGGCGGCAGGGCGATCGGGTCCTCGTGCAGCGCCACCTCGAGGCGTGCCTCCTGCCCGACCCGCACCGGGACCTCCGCCGAGTGCGTGGCATAGCCCACGAAGGAGACCTCCACCCGCACCGTGCCCGGGGGCACGTTCTCGAGGCGGAAGACGCCGTCGGCCCCGGCCAGGACGCGCCGGCCGAGGTCGGGCATCCGGACGTCCGCGTACGCCAGCGGCTCTCCCGACGGGAACGCCGTCACGCGCCCCTCCAGGGACGCCGCCGCGACCACGCCGGGGACGGATGCGAGCAGGAACAGCAGTGCCAGCCGGGACGCGGCACCGGGGCACGCGGGCGACGGAAGGAAGCGCATGACAACCTCGGGATTCGACGTGACCGGCCGCACGCCGGCGGCCACGGTCACGGTACCCGAACGTCCGAGTTTCGGACAAGGATGTCCGCTTTTAGGCGCCGCCCGGTTCCCGGGCTACGGGGTGAGGAGGACGTTTCCACGCTTGTGCCCGCGCTCCACGCACCGCACCGCGCATCTACCCGAAGATCCGCTCCAGGATCGTGGCGAAGTCGATCTTCGTGAACGCGATGCCCACCCCCGTGAGGCTCTCGCCGGCCACGATCCCGGCGCAGACCACCACGAGGTACTTCGACGTCCACTTCCCGTTCGCACGCGCGAGCAGCAGCCCGATCACGGCGCCGAGGAACATGGTCACGCTGTAGTGCGCGTGGACCACGAACGCCAGGCCGAGACTGGCGGGCGAGAGCGTCCACTTGCGCCACTTCGCCGGCGCGAGCTTCTCCACCAGCACCAGCACCACCGCGGCCACGGCCGCGACGAGCATGGCCGCGGGCGTGCCCTCGGGAATCGCCTGCAATCCCACCTGGAACAGCTCCGCCACGGCCTTCCACGTGGCCACCGCCGGCGCCGGCCAGTCCCCGGTCATGAGCTGGTCCGCGGGCCGCGGGAAGAGGATGAGGTACACGAACGACCCGGCCATCGCCCCGGCCAGCGCCCCGCACACCTGCGCCATGGCCTGGAGCCTCGGGGACGCGCCGAGCAGCCACCCCGTCTTCAGATCGTGCAGCAGGTCCGCGCACTGGCTGGACGCTCCGCCGGTCACGTTCGCGGCCATGAGGTTCGGCGCGGGCTGGCTCGGCGCGATGAGCCCGAACATCAGCTGCGTCACCTTCCCCATCGCGCCCACCGGCGTGATGTTGGTCTCCCCGGAGACCCGGCCCGCCACGAGCGCGAGCACGAACGTGACGAGCACGCCGAGCGCGGCGGTCCACCAGACGATCGCGAAGAGCGAGACCTGCAGCACGGTCGACAGGATCAGCGCCGCGACGATGGCCGCGATGAACACGTTGCGCGGCACGTCGTCGGACGCCGCCTCCGCGGGGCCGCCGGCGGCGCGGCGCCGGAACGATCCCGCGATCGAGCGCCACGAGAACGCGAACGACAGCAGCGACGCCACCACCATCAGCGTGACGCCCGGCCACAGCAGCCACGTCACCAGGTCGCGGAAGTCCGGGCGGATGGACGAGAACCGGGCGCCGCTCTTCAGGGAGTCCACGGTCTCCTTCGAGAGCCCCAGCGCCGACGCGGCCTCCGCCAGCGCGCCGCCCTCCGCGGGCAGGAGCCCGGTCACCCGCACGGTCTTCGCGAGGTCGTCGTACTCCACGCTCCCGTCGCCGAAGACCGACGCCGTCCGCCCCTCCGGCAGCCTCGGCGCGTTCGACGCGACGTGCAGCGCGTCCAGCGCGGCGCGCACGCGATCCATCGCGGCCGCGTGCCTCGGCTCGGCCGCCTGCACCTCGTCGGCGATGGCCCGCACCTCCGCGCGCGTCCCGTCCGACATCGCGCCGAGCGCCACGAGGGTCCCCGCGGACCGGTCCATCTGCACGCGGCTCGTGAGGCGGCGCGGCAGGTCGAACGCGTAGGGCACCTCGCCCACGCTCTCGCGGAACTGCAGCGGGCGCGTCGTGGTCCACCGCGACGGGTCCGCGGGGGCCTCGGAGTGGCGGTCCGAGCGCATCCACAGGCGATGCACCACCTCGGTCCACGCCGGATCGTCGCTCTGGGCGAGGAGTCCGTCCCGCTCCGCCGCCGTCATGATCCCCTGGAAGCGGATGCGCCCGGCCTGCGCGTCGTACGCGGCGTACCCGTCGGGCGGCGCGGGCAGCACGACGCCCGGCGGCAGGATCGGGAGGGGCTCCGAGACCTCGAGCCGGATCTTCCCCTGGTTCAGCATGGCGGGCGCGACGATCGCCCAGGCCAGCACGGCACCGATGAGCAGCGAGACGCACGCGCGCAGCCCGATCAGCGCGCCGACGCCGTACATGAGCAGGTTCGTGTCGAAGCGGAACGTGAGCTGCGACAGCGGGATCCCGCTGACCGCGCCCGCGTACCCGATCCCGGCGGAGAACCACGCCTTCACGTCGGTGGCGTACTTCAGGATGCCGGCCACCACGCCCGCGCCGGCCAGCCACTGCACGCGCTTCATCGCCTCGGCGCCGTGCGCGTACATCTCCTTCAACGTCTCCCCGGACGCGATGCCCGAGACGAACGGCAGCTTCTCCTCGAGGATCATCTGCCGCCGCAGCGCCACCGCCACGGTGATGCCCACCAGGCAGACGCTGAACACCCACAGCGCCAGGTACGGCCAGCCCAGCGTCTGCCCGGTGAGCATGGCCAGCGCCGGGATGGGCGCCACGAGGCCCGCCGACGAGACGGACGCGCCGGACGAGGCCGCCGTCTGGTTCACGTTGTTCTCGAGGATGCCCCACTCGCGCGTGCGCGCCGTCTTCTCCAGGATCTTCCAGAAGCCGAACGAGAGCAGCGCCGCGGTGATGGACATGTTGAGGCTCCAGCCGATCTTGAGCCCCGTGTAGATGTTGCACATCGACAGGAGCGCCGCCAGGGTCATGCCGGTCAGGACGGCGCGCGGCGTGAACTGCGGGGACGTGAGGTCCAGCGGGCGCGGCTCGATGGCGTGCGCGGGATCGCCGGACGCGGAGGCGACCGGCTGCGCCGCCTCCGGGGAGGGCTTGGCGGGGTCGGGGGTCACGAAACGCCTCCGGTGACTGCGGGGGCCCGAGTGTTCCCGGATCCTAGGAACTCGGGACCGTCACCGTCAACGATTCGCGGTCGGTCACTCCCCGGCGGCGCGCTCGTCCGCGCGGCGACTCGCCTCGAGCAGCACGTGCGTCATCGTGGCGTCGATCGTGCGCTCCGGGACCGTGGCGGTCGGATCGAACGCGAAGCGTCCCGATTCGGCGCGGGCGATGGCCATGGCCGCGTCGAACCCGCGCCGGCCGGCCGCTTCCGCATGGACGGGGCGTCCGTCCGCGATCCAGAGGCGACCCGGGCACTCGCCGTCCTCCACGGCGAGGACGCCGCTCTGCGCGCCGAGCTCCAGCATCTGCAGCACCGCGAACGCCGGGATGCGGTCGAAGCTCCCGTGCAACGCCCCGCCGGACGCCGCCTCCGGCCCCATGACCATCGTGCGGTCGTCGGCGCCGGCCCCGGCCGCGGGCGCGGCCAGCGCCTCCTCGACATGGCAGAACGTCACGAGGATGTCCCCGATGCCGATGCGATCGCCCGGATGCAGCGGGTGCTCGCCGGCGATGCGCGCGCCGTTCACCAGCGTGCCGTTCGTGCTGCCGAGGTCGCGCACCCAGAAGCGGTCCCCCTGCCGGCGCACTTCCGCGTGCCGGCGCGAGGCCCGCGCCGAGTCCACCGGCAGATCGCAGTCGGGCGCGCGCCCGAGCACCACGTCGCGCCGGTCGTACAGGCGCACCGGCGGGCGCGGCGGGGCGAACAGCATGGGCAGGACGGTTCCCCGGGCGTCGGACATGCCCATCGGTCGGCAACCGGACGGCCGGACTGGAGCGCTATCGCGAGGCCCCGGCGCGGCGACTTGACGGAGCCGGGGACGGACCTACATTCCGGTTCGATGGCGCCCGTCGGCGCGCGGTCTCGCCCCCCGAGCGAGCCGCCCGCTTCCCTCTCCCGCCGCACGCGGGCACGGGCGCCCCGCGGCTCCGTCCCCCGGGCCGCGCAGGACCATTCGCCCAATCACCGGGTCCGTCCCGCAAGCCGGGGGAGTCCGTCATGCAGCGTCCCGATCGCGCCGTGTCCAGGCGTTCCGTGTCCTTGTCCGCGCCGCAGGTCGCGGCAGGCGCCGTGCTTTCCATCCTCTGCGCGTGCATCGCGGGCGTCGAGCCCGCCGGCGCCGCCGCGCCCTATCCGCAGAGTCCCGTGCTCGGCGGCCTCGAGTGGCACGAGACCGTGAACATGGGCACGGACAGCGACAACTGGCCCACCACCTGGTCGGACGACAACCAAGTGTACACGGCGGCGGGGGACGGCACCGCGTTCGGCGGCGAGCGCGGGAACTGGATCTGCCGGCTCACGGGAATGCCGGGGAACCTCGCCGGGGAGAACCTCTCGCGCATCTCCACGGAGTCCGGGGCGGAGGGCGAGAAGGGCTCCGGCATCGTCTCCGTCGGCGGCACCCTGTACCTCTGGGCGCGCAACGCCGACAACGACGGCAACCACGCCGACATCGGCCGCTCCACCGACAAGGGCGAGACCTGGAGCTGGGGCCCCACGTTCACGCTGCTCGGCTACCCCACGTTCCTGAACTTCGGCAAGGACAACGCGGGCGCGCGCGACGGCTACGTCTACACCGTGTCCCACGATCACCCGAGCGCGTACACGTCCAGCGAGCGCTTCCTTCTCCTGCGCGTGCCGGCCGGGCAGATCATGAACCAGGGCGCGTACCAGTACTTCACCGGCACGGACGGATCGGGGAACCCGCAGTGGTCGTACGACCCGGCGCGGCGCGGCGCCGTGTTCACGTACGTGGAGCAGGGCGAAGGCCGCTGCCGCCGCTCCGGGATCAGCTACCACGCGTCCCTCGGGCGGTACCTCTGGTACCAGCGGTACCAGGAGTCGGGCGGGTTCGGCGTGTACGACGCGCCCGAGCCGTGGGGACCGTGGACCACCGTCTACTTCACGGAGGACTGGGACGAGGACCCCGGCGAGTGCGGCGGCTTCTGCACGAAGTTCACGAGCGGCGACACGGTGTGGCTGGTCTACTCCGGCGGGGACAACCTGCGGCTCCGTCGCGCCACGATCTCCGGCGGCTCGACCGGGACGCCCGTCCCGGCCGCGGCGGTTCGGGCGCCGCTGACCGCGTTCCCGAACCCGTTCACGGCGGCGACGCGCGCGGAGTTCCGCCTGGACACCGCGCGTCCCGTGCGCGTGGACGTGCGCGACGTGCACGGCCGCGCCGTGGTCACGCTGCTGGACGGCGCGCTGGAGGCGGGCGCGCACTCCGTGGCGTGGAACGGGCGCGACGCGCGCGGCGGGCGCGTGCCGGCGGGCGTGTATTTCGTGCGCGTGGACGCCGGCGGCGACGTGCAGTCGAAGCGCGTGGTGCACCTGCGGTAGCGCGTCCGGGAAACAACGCGGCCCGGATCCCGAAGGACCCGGGCCGCCGGCACCCGCCGCGGCGGAGCCTAGAGCTTGCCGCTCCGGACGTGCTTGCCGGTCTTCGCGTCGTAGAAGTCCAGCGAGGCGATCTTGTTCGGCTGCTGCGGGTCGTACGTGGTCACCTGGACCACGGTCTCGTCCGCGCTCGGCCGGTACAGCACCCACGCGCCGGCGGGGACGTTGCGCAGCAGGGAGAAGCAGGAGCACGGATCCGGCTGCTGCGCCGCGGGCGTGCCGGGCATCCACACGCGGCACGACCCGGCCGGCGGGAACTGCGCCGGCGGGATGCCGAGCACCGCCACGGGACCCTGCATCGAGTGGACCGTGGCCGCGGCCGCGGGCCGCGCCGGCGCGGACTCGGGGCGGCCGGCGTCGGGCTCGCCGCCCGCCACCGAGACGCGGCCCGAGGAGCAGCCACCGAGCACGAGCGCACCGGCCACGAGGATCATCGGGAAACGCATGTCGACCTCCAGGGGGGCGGCTCCTCCCGGATCGGCGCCTGCGCGGCGCGATGTGATGCCCGTTCTCCGCGGCGCCGCGCTCCCCTGGTGACCGGCAGCAGACTGTGGCTTCGCGTGGGGATTCCTGCGATCCGCGGACACCCGATCCGGGAGCCGGGTCCGCTTGACCGTCGCGCGCGGGCTGTTCTACGGTCGTTCCTCGCCCGATCCGGTCACCCCGCCGGCTCGCCCCGCGGCCCCGCCGGCCCGCCGCTTCCGGAGGCCTCCTTGCGCTCGGCCGTCCCCTACTTCGCCGTCTTCATGTCCGGGCTCTGCGTGATGGTCGTGGAGCTCGTGGCCGGGCGGCTCATCGCCAAGCACCTCGGCGTGTCCATCTACACGTGGACCGCGGTGATCGGCATCATCCTGGCCGGCATCGCCGGCGGGAACTACGTGGGGGGCCGGCTGGCGGACCGGTACACGCCGCGGCGCGCGCTGAGCGTGCTCTTCCTGCTGTCCTCGGTGCTCACCGCGTCCATCCTGCTCTCCGAGCGCATCGTGGCGGACTGGGTCACGCTGTGGATGCTGGACTGGCCGCTGCGGGTCGCGCTGCACGTGGCCGCGGTGTTCCTCGTGCCGTCCCTCCTGCTGGGCACGGTCTCCCCCATCGCGGCGAAGGCCGTGCTGGTGGACGCGCGCCACACCGGCCGGGCGCTCGGCAGCATCTACGCCTGGGGCGTGATCGGCAGCATCCTCGGCACGTTCCTCTCCGGCTTCCTCCTCATCCCGTCGTTCGGCACCGAGACCGTGATCTGGATGGTCGTGGTGGCGCTCGCGTTGATGAGCCTGCTCGTGGCCGGCGCGTCGATCACCTCCGGCGCCTGGATCGTCGTGATCGCGGCGGCCGGCGTGCTCCGCTTCGCTCCGTGGGCCTGGGCGGCGGACGCCGGCACGAAGGCGGGACTGCGCGCCGCCCTCTCCCCGGACGTGGTGGCGGAGCGCGAGAGCCTGTACAGCCACATCCGCGTGCTCCGCAGCGAGAAGGACGGCGTGGAGCGGCACCACCTCCTGCTGGACAAGATGATGCACAACACGGTCGTGGTGGGCCGCCCCCTCGACCTGCAGGACGCGTACGCGCGCATGTTCGCGGGCCTCACGGCCTTGTTCGCCCCGGAGGACGGGCGGCTCGCCACGCTCTCCATCGGCGGCGGCGGCTACGTCTTCCCCGGGTACCTGAAGAACGTGTACCCGGGCAGCCGCATCGACGTGGTGGAGATCGACCCCGCGGTCACCGCCGTGGCGGCCGAGGCCCTGCAGGTCCCGCTGGACGGGATCACGTCGTTCCACGAGGACGGCCGCGTGTTCGTGAACCGCATGGCGCGCGAGACCGGCGCGGGGCGCGGCCTGTACGACTTCGTGTACCTCGACGCCTTCAACGACTACACCGTCCCCTGGCAGCTCACGACGCGCGAGTTCTTCCTCGGGATCCGGACGCTGCTGAAGCCGTCCGGCGCGCTCCTGATCAACTTCATCGACTCCGGCGAGAGCGGCCGGCTGCTCGGGGGGCTGTTGAACACGCTGGACGAGGTCTTCCCGCACACGGACGTGTTCCTCGAGGGCACGCTGCTGCGCTTCGCGCAGCGCAACACGTTCGTGACCTGCTCGTACGCGGGCGCGCGCGATCTCTCCGGTCTCGTGGAGACGGATCCCGCGCGCTTCGGCGTGCATCGGCTCACCGCGCAGGAGCTCGCGCCGGTCCGCCGCCGCACCGAGGGGCTGGTGCTCACGGACCGCTGGGCGCCCACGGACAACCTGCTGGGGCCGGTGATCCTGGGCTCGTCGCGGGGGCTCGCGGCCGGCGCGCTCGTCACGAAGGGCGTGGGGCTGTTGAACGGGAACCGCCCGGCGGACGCGGAGTCCGACTTCCTGCGCGCGCTGGAGCTGGATCCGGCGAGCCATGCCGCGCACCGCTACCTCGGCTACGTGTACGAGGCGCTCGGCGACCGGGAGCGCTCGCGCGAGCACTACCGGCGGTCGCTGCAGATCAACCCGTACCAGAAGGAGCTGTGCATCGAGCTGGCGCTGGCGGCGGAGAAGCGCGGCGACCCCGCCGAGTCGGCGCAGTACCTGCAGGCCGCGCTGAACGCGGACCCGCGGGATGCCGACGTCCGCGTGAACCTCGCCATCAGCTTCGCGATGCAGAAGCGCTTCCCCGAGGCGGTGGCGCAGCTGGAACAGGTGCTGGCCGCGGTTCCGGACCATTTCGGCGCGCGCAAGACGCTGGGGCGCGCGCTTCTGGAGATGGGCGATGTCGCCCGCGCGGAGCGGGAGCTCTCGGCGGCCCGCGCGCTGGTCCCCGCGGATCCCTCCCTCGACGCCCTGCTTCAGCGCATCGCCGCCGGGCGCGGCGCGCGCTGACACCTGTTCGGCGCGCCCGGCGCCGGCTACCTTCCCCGCATGCGCGCCGGCTCGCTCCTCCTCCCCGCCGTCCTCCTGGCCGTGAACCCGGCCCACGCGGCCGGCGCGGGCGGGGCGGGGCCCACGGGGACCGAGGAGACGACGATGGCGGTGATGCCGGTCGCGGCCGTGGACCTGGACCGCTACCTGGGGCGCTGGCACGAGATCGCGAAGATCCCGAACCGCTTCCAGGACGACTGCGCGCGCGGCACGACCGCCGAGTACGCGCGCCGCGAGGACGGACGCATCGACGTGCGGAACCGCTGCGTGAAGGCCGACGGGTCGGTAACCGGGGCCGACGGCGTGGCCGAGGTCGTGGCGGGTTCCGGCAACGCACGGCTTCGCGTGAGCTTCGTGAGCTTCCTCGGCTGGCGCCCGTTCTGGGGGGACTACTGGATCCTCGGCCTGGACCCGGAGTACCGCTGGGCCGCCGTGGGCACCCCGAACCGCAAGTACGGCTGGATCCTGGCGCGGTCCCCGGAACTGGACGCCGCCACCCTGGACGCGGTCTTCGCGATCCTGGAACGCAACGGGTACGCGCGGAGCGCGTTCGTCCGCGGCCTCCCGTAGCGCGTCTCCTGCGACCGGATCGCTTCGCGGGCGGCGCGCCGGGAATCTCCACGGAGTGGCTGCACGAGGGCGACACGGTGCTGATCGTCTTCACGAACCGGGATCCGGAGGTCACGCGGGGGATCCTGCGGCCGCTGCGCAATCTGGTGCAGCGGATCGGCGCATGACGGCGGCCGCCGGCGTCAGGGCCGGCGACTCTCGTTGTAGATGCGGAAGCACGCGAGGAACAACGCCAGCGCCGCCGGCCCCACGAGCAGGCCGAGCAGGCCGAAGACGCGGATGCCGCCCAGGATGGCGAGGAAGAGCCACAGGATGGGCAGGCGCGTCTCCCGGCCGATGAGATACGGGCGTAGGAAGTTGTCGATCAGGCTGACGACGAGCGTTCCCCAGAGGAGCAGCCCGACCCCGGCGGCCACGCGGCCCGTGGCCAGCAGCGCCAGCGCCACGGGAAGCCACACGGCCACGGGCCCCACGAACGGCACGAGCGCGGCGACGAACGTGATGGCGCCGAGGACCACCGGCGCCGGCGCCCCCGCCACGGCGAAGCCGACGCCGGCCAGGACGGCCTGCAGCACCGCGGTGATGATGACCCCGCGGAACACCGCGTTGATCGTGCGGGCGGCGATGTCCAGCAGGTTCGCGGCATGCTCGGGCTCCAGCGGGAGCGCCCGTTCGAACTGCTCCAGCCAGCCCGGCCCGTGCCGCAGGAAGAAGAAGTAGATGAAGATCGTCACGCCGGCGTAGAGGAGTCGCTGCGGCGCCGACCGGCCCACCTCCTCGAGGTAGCCGGAGGCGAGCTGCCCGAACCCGGAGACCGCCTGCCGCAGCGCATCCTCGATGCCCTCGGAGCCGGGCTGCGGCGCCTCCGGAAGCAGGCGCACGACCAGGAAGCGAAGGCGGGACGCGTCCACCCACCGGGCGACCCGCTCGAACGTCTCCCCGCCGAGGTAGTCGCGCACGGAGGGCCACAGGTTCTCGACCTGGGACGTGAAGTGCAGCACGAGAAGCACGGCGGGCCCGGCCAGGATGATCAGCGTGAGCGCTGTCGAGATCGTGGCGGCCACCCGCTCCCGCCGGCCCGTGAGACGCAGGACGCGCCGATGCAGGGGGAACAGCAGGGTGGCCAGCGCCGCCGCCCAGAGCAGGGGCCGGAGCACGGGAAGGAGGATGACGATCAGGAGGGCGAGAAGACCGACGGCCGTGGCGCCGAAGCCGAGCGCCAACGCCACGCGGCGGAACTCCGCGACGCCGACGCCCGGAACGGTCGGCCGTCCCCCCTCCTCATGCGCCGTCGTCATGGGCGGGGAGTATATCCGGCAGTCCCGGAGTCGGCCATCGCCGCGCGGATCCGCGATGGCGCGGGCCGGCGCGCCGCGCACGACGAGGCGGCTCACTCCATCCGGATGACGCGGAGCGCGCGGCTCCCCGCCGCCGTCTCGATGCGGACGAAATACACGCCGCCGGCCGCGCGGCGCCCGTCCGCATCCGTCCCGTCCCACGCCTGCCGGTGCACGCCCGCCTCCAGCCGCCCGTCCACGAGCGTCCGCAGGCGGCGGCCCGCCACGTCGTGGACGGCGATGCGCACGTCCGCGGGGCGTCGCAGCGTGAACGTGAGGCCGGTCCCGCCGCGGAAGGGATTCGGCGCGACGCCCTGCACGGACACGGCCGCGCGCGGCCAGTCCGGCGTGGTCACGATCGCGGGCGGCCCCGTCTGCTCCGCGCCGCCGAACTCCACCGCGACGAGGCGGTACGCGTAGGTCCGGTCCGCGTCCACCTCCGCGTCGGTCCAACGGTACGGACTCCGCCCGCGCACGAGGCCGCTGGAGACCGCGTGCCACGCCCCTCCGGCCACGTCCCGCCGCTCCACGCGGAAGCCGTCGTGGTCCGACTCGTACGACGTGGACCATGCCAGGTCCACCGTCCAGAACCCGGCGCTCGCGGCGAAGCCGGAGAAGCCGACCGCCGTGGTCACCGGACACTGCTTCGGATAGCTGACGGCCTGCGCCGTCAGGTCCGCCGTCCACAGCGCGTCGCTCCCCACCGCCACGGCGAACGGCTGCCGGTCCGGGTGCGTGGCGCCCAGGTACCGCGGAGCGGCGGGCAGGGTGAGGTCGAGGACATGCACCGAGCGCTGATCCGGCACGTAGGCCAGATGCCCGTCGACGGCGATGTCCTGCGTGAACTCGGGGATCGGCACGAACGCCGCGACGGCCAGGGTGGCGAAGTCGTGGATGCGCACGCCCCGCATCCCGTCGGACACGAGCAGGTGGTCGTCCGTCGCGGCCACGGCCATCGCGCGATCCTCCACCGCGATCGTCCCCAGGTGGTCCGGGTGCGCGGGGTCGGCGACGTCGAACACCTGCACGCCGGGGAACTCGTCGGCCACGTAGGCCACCTGGTCGTGGACCTCCACGTCCAGGGCGAAGCCGGGCGTGTCCGCACCGCCGATCACGGCGGGGTTCGCGGGATCGGAGACATCCACGACCACGAGACCGGCCGCGCCGTCGGCCAGGTACGCCAGGTCCTGCGCGCGCCGGGACTCCACGAAGAGGCGCGCGCGCCCGCCGCCGGGCGTGGCGACATGCCCGAGCTCGTCCAGCGCGCGCGGGCTGGCCGTGTCCACCGTGCGGATCCCGTCGTCCGCAACGACGGCGACATCGGTGCCGGGAACCAGGCGGACGTGCCGCGTGATCGTGCGCGGCACGATCCCCCCGATCCACTGCGGGTCGGCCCGGCTCTTCGTGACGATCTGCAGCCCGCCCGTGCCGCAGGCGTACATCGCATGCGCGCCGTCGCGCAGCACGACGATGTCGGTGGTGGCGAACCCGGGGAGGTCCGCGCTCCCGGCCGCCTTCGGCGAGTTCCGCGAGGCGATGTCCACCGTGGTCACCTCCAGGGTCGAGACGAGGTAGGCGACCTCCGCGCTGAGGACGAGACCGGTGCCGTCGCCCCGGTTGTCCGCGGCCCCGTCCCACGAGAGTTCGTCCGCCGTCACGGAGACGGCGCTCAGCCCGCGCCGCCCGGCGAGCCACAGCGATCCCGCGGACCACTGCACGTCGACCGCCCCGGTGATCCGCGACTCGGTGTCCAGCGTCACGGGGAAGTCGAGGTCGGAGATGTCCACGAGCCCCACGCCGAAGTCCAGACCGGCCACCGCGGCGCGGTTCCCCGAGACCGCCACGTCCCACGCCTGGGACACCGGCCCGGCCACCCCGCGCTCGTCCGGGTTCCCGGGGTCGGTGAAGTCCACCATCGTGTAGCTCAGGAGGTCGGCGACGTGCGCGATCGGCCAGCGCAGGTCCACGCGCTTCGAGATCCCGAAGGTGTCGTAACGGCCCAGCTCCGCCGGCGCGAAGGGGTCGCTGATGTCCAGCAGCGCCACGCCGTCCAGGCCGTTCGCCACGGCGAGATGATCCCCGTCCACGTCCACGCCCGTGGCCTCGTCGTACGCGCCGAGCGAGCCCACGAACGCGGGCGCCGCCGGGTTCGCGAGGTCGACGAGGTGCACGCCGCCCGCCGACCCCGCCACGTAGGCCACGGTGCCGGCGAGGGCCAGGTCCAGTCCCGCGGTCGGCAGGGCCACCGAGCCGACGCGCTGCGGATCGCGCGGATCGCTCACGTCCAGGGTCTCCAGCGCGGTGTCCCCGGCCAGCACCAGGGTCTCCCCGAGAAGCGCGGCGGCGTTCCCCCCGGGGAAGTCCCGGTCGATCACGTGCAGGTGGTCGCGGTACAGGATGCAGTCGGCCGCGCGCGCCGCCGCGGGCCCGAGGCCCAGCGCGGACAGGAGCGGGATCACGACGGGGCGCAGGCGGCGGTCGGTCACGAAAGTCCTCCCGGGGTTCGGGCGTTCAAGGCACGTCACGTTCGGTTCCCTCCTCCCAGCCGTAATCCGCGCATGGAGTCCGCCATCCGGGCGGACCGCCGTGCTACCCTTCCCGTCCGCCAGGGCTGCGATCCCCCCAGGAGAGTGCCATGCGGAGGAATCGCCTCCCCCTTGCGACCGCCGGCCTGCTGGCGGCTGCCGCCGTGTCCGTTCCGGTCCCCGCGCCCGCCGGGTCGTTCGTCCACGCCTGGGGCCATCCCCGGCCGCAGGGCAACACGATCTTCGCCATGGCCTTCGCCACGGCGTCCGACGGCTGGGCCGTGGGCGGGTCCGGATTCGTGCTCCGGACGACGGACGGCGGCGCGAGCTGGACCCTGCAGCACGGGATCGACGAGGTGGCGCCGGACCTCTGGGATCTCCTCGTCACGCCGGGCGGCGCGCTGCTCGCGTGCGGCGCCGGCGTCGGCCTGTACCGCAGCACGGACGACGGCGCGACCTGGACGGCCGTGGCGAACCCCGCGCCCGCGGGGCTGCGCGACCTCGCCGTCCGCCCGGACGGCGCGCTGTCCGCCGCAGGCGAGAGCGGCGCGCTCGTCCTGTCCACCGATGACGGGCTCACGTGGACGTCGGCCGGACCGGGCACGGGGGTCATCCGGCACCACGCGTGGCGGACCGTGGACGAGGCCTACGCCGTGGGCGAGCAGGTGGCGCATCGCACGACCGACGGCGGCGCGACCTGGTCCCCGTTCCTCCCGATCGAGTTCCTGGGCTACAACGAGGTCCTCTTCACGGATCCATCCACGGGGTACGTGGTGGAGGACTTCGGAACCTGGTCCACCACGGACGGCGGGGCCACCTGGACGGAGCACTTCTCGCCGGTGCCCCCGCTGTACCGGTTCCGCACGCTCGCGCTGACCGCGACGCACTGGCTCATCGTGTGCCACGGCGAGGGCGGCGAGCTGTGGGAGACGACCGATGCCGGCGCGACCTGGACGAGCCACCTCTTCACGGACTCCGTGGGCTTCCCCTGCCTGGTGCAGGCGCCCGGGGGACGGGTGCACTTCGGCTCGGACGTGGGCGAGCTCTTCCGGACGGACGACTTCGGGCAGACGATCGTCGACGCGTTGGAGTCCTTCGGAGGCGACGCCCCGTTCGCCTCCGTGACCACGATCCTCCCGCGGCCCGACGGCGTCCTCTTCGCGGCGAACCGGCCCACGTCCGGGGAGGACGGCATGTGGATCCGCAGCGACGACGGCGGGCGGACGTGGACGGAGCCGGCCGGGTCGCCCGGCTTCCAGCAGGTGGGCGCGGGAGTGTTCCGCGATGCGGCGCACGGGATCGTCGCGCGCCGCGACTCCGTGCGCGTGACCACGGACGGCGGCGACACGTGGGCGCCGTCGGGCCTGGGCCTGCCGGACCACTCGATCACGAGCGTGGCCTGGCCGGTCCCGGGACGGGTGTTCGCGGCGACGCTCACGCCGGCCTCGACCGGCGGGCTGTTCACGAGCACCGACGGCGGCTTCGGCTGGGCACCGGTGGGCGGCGGGATCCCCGCGGAAGCGGTCGCGTTCTCCGACGTCTCCTTCCCCGCGGCGTCCGTGGGCTATGCGGTCGGGTACACGCCGGCGCAGGCGTCGCGGGTCTACCGCACCACCGACGGCGGCAGCACCTGGACCGCGTGCGCCGCGGCCGGCCTCGCCGGACCGCTGGTCTCGGCGGTCTGGTTCGGACCGGAGACGGGCGTGGCAAGCCGCGCGGGATCGGAGCCGGAGACCTACCGCACGACCGACGGCGGCGCATCCTTCGCACCCGTGTTCCCCGATCGCGCCGCGCGACTCGTGCGGCGGAACGCGAGCGAGGCGGTGGCCATCCTCGCCTTCAGCAACTCCTTCCTGCACACGACGGACGCGGGCGCGACGTGGACCGTGCAGGTCACGCCGCTCAGCGGGTCGTTCCCGCGGCTCACGGACGTGTGCAGCGCCGCCGCGCCGACGGACGCGGGCTGGGTGCTGGGCGGCGGGAGGAACCGCCTGCTCACCGCGATCCCCGTCCCGGCCACGGCCGCGCCGCCGCCGCCGATCGCCGCGGCGGGGGACGGCCTCGGCTTCGCGGTCGGACCGAACCCGTCGCGCCGGGGAGCGGCGGTCCGGCTCTCGTTCCGGCTGCCGCACGACGCCGCGTGCCGGCTCACGGTCCATGACGTGTCGGGGCGTCGCGTCCGCGAGCTCGCCGCCGCGCGGCTGCCGCGCGGGGAGCACGCCGTCGCCTGGGACGGACGCGACGACGCGGGCCGCCCGGCGACGTCCGGCGTGTACTTCGCACGCCTGACGGCTTCCGGACGGACCGCGGGGTGCCGCGTCGTGCGGATCGAGTGACTACGGCAGGCCGATGGCCAGGCCCGCGTTCACGGTGATCTGGTCCGCATCCACCTCGCCGACCGACTCCGGGATCTCCTCGAAGTCGTAGTCGAGGTACAGCCAGCGGATGTCGGACGTGATGCTGACGTCGCCCGCGATCGGGATCTCGAGGCCGGCCCCGAAGTGGTACCCGAGCACCGAGTCGGTCTCGTCGTCCACCGGGAAGCCGCCCGGGTAGTCGAGGGTGGCGTTGTACCAGCCCACGCCCGCGAGCGCGTACAGCGGCGGCAGCGGATAGAGGAGCAGCGAGGCGCGCACCGGCCACGAGCGGAGCTCCGCGTCGAACGGCAGCTCCTCCTCGTGGTAGTCGATGGCACCCTCGATCCCGACGAACGCGGAGCGGACGCGGACGAACGCGCCGCCCATGTGCAGGCTCTCGTCGGAGCCCTGGATGTTCACGTAGGTGTACCTCGGCCCGATGCCGACGCCCCAGGTCTCCCTCCGCTCGTCCCAGACATCCGCGGTCGAGGCACGGGGGAACGCGGCGACGAACACGACGCCCGCTGCGATGAGGTTCCGAATCATGGAGTCCACCTTTCCTGCGGTTGCGTCGGGGGACGGCATCTCGCGGCGACGCCGGGAGCTCAACGCAAGGCGCGTGCCACGCAGCATTGTGGAACGTGAATTGCATGGGAGTCGGTTGCCGGGTGCCCGCGACGTTCGCGGGGCCGCCCGGACCACTCGAACTCCGGAGGATCGCCATGCTGTGGACCCTCTTCGTCATCTTCCTGGTGCTCTGGCTCCTGGGAATGGTGAGCTCGTACACGCTCGGCGGCTTCATCCACCTGCTCCTGCTCGCCGCCCTCGCGGCCGTCCTGATCCGCGTGATCCAGGGCCGGAACCCGATCCGGTGACCGCGACGTCCGTGGTTCCTCCGGAAACGCGGCGGCGCTTTCTCCACGCACGCGCCGCCCCCGCAACGGGACGCGCCCCGGCGCGACGCGCGGTGACGAGCGACGGGCATCCGCTCGTGGACCGGGCCCGCTGAGCGCCGCATGGACGTCCATCCGTCGTTCGAGGAGATGGTGCTGCGGTTGGCCCTGGCCACGGTCTTCGGCGGGGTGCTCGGGCTCGAGCGCGAGTGGCGCAAGCGGCCGGCGGGGTTGCGCACGCACATGATGGTGTCGCTGGGATCGGCCGCGTTCACGCTCATCGGACTGGACCTGTTCGCGGTGGTCGGGCCGGCCGGGTCGAGCGCGGCACGCGTCGATCCCCTCCGCCTCGTGGAAGCCGTGGCCACCGGCATCGGGTTCCTCGGCGCCGGCAGCATCATCCGGCACAACGGCACGGTGGAGGGCCTCACGACCGCGGGCAGCCTGTGGCTCGCGGGCGCGATGGGGCTGTGCACGGGCGGGGGGCTGTACGGGCTCGCCGGCGTGACCGTCGTCCTCGCGTGGATCATTCTGGCCGCGCTCGGCCTTCTGGAGGCCCGCTTCGAGGAGCGACGCGGATAGCCGGGCGATTCCCGCGTGACCCGCGGCCCGGCGGGACGGTACAGTGGCCGGGTCGCGGGTCGGCCCCCCGTCCTCCGCCCGGCCCCGTCCTTCGTGTCCGCTGCGAGGGAGGGATCTTCATGCGCAGGCTTCCGCGCTCCGCAACGTTCCTGCTGTCGCTCGCGTGCGTCCCCGCGTCGCACGCGGATCTCGTGGTGGTCTCCGAGACTCGGCGCGCCGCCACCACCGCGTTCGCCTTCTCGGCCACCGACACCGACAACGAGGACCGGTTCGCGGTGGCGCCACCCGCGGCGCCGTTCGACGTGTCCCTGTTCGCCGACGCGGCGCTTCCCGAGGGCGGCGCCACGGCCACCGCCACGCAGACCTCGTCCCTCGACGCGTCGTCGGTGCGCGCCGCGGGCAGCGTGACGGGCGACTCGCAGGTGCTGGTCGCCGGCGCCACGGCGTACGGCATCGCGCAATCCAACGTGGCGGTCCGGTTCACGCTGGCCGAACCCGCGGAGTTCGCCGTCACCGGCTTCCTGGATGCCGAGGGCGACGCGGTGCTGAACGTGGCCCTCTCCCGTCCGTTCGAGACGCTGGTGTGGGTGACCGCGCAGGACGGCGACACCGCCCTGGACGAATCGGGCGTCCTGGAGGCCGGCGAGTACGACCTGAACGTGAGCTGCACGGCGAACGGCACGTCCTTCGCGGTGGACGAGATCGGGCATGCCGCGGCGGAGTACGAGGTGCACCTCGTGCTCGGCGGCGCCACGGACGCGCCCGTCCTCGCGTCCGACGCGCCGGTGCGCGCCGCCCCGAACCCGTTCCGCACGAGCACGCGGCTGACCGTGCCGGCCGGCACGAGCGGCCTGCGCATCCTCGATGCGCGCGGGCGGATCGTCCGCGCGCTGGACGTCGCCTCGACGACCCCGGTGTTCGACGGCCGCGACGCCGCGGGGCGCCCGCTCCCCGGGGGCGTGTACTGGGCGGCGCCCGTGGGCGCGGACGGCCTGCAGGCGCGCGAAGCGGTCCGGCTCGTGCGGCTCCGGTAGCCCGGCGCGGGCGCGGGGAACTTCGCGGGCGGCGGGGAGTAGAGGGAACGGACCCTCGGGCGCCCCGGTCTGCGGACCGGCCAGTCCACATCCTCTGGACCCGCGGAACGGACGGTGAGACCCTTTCCGGCATGCCGACCCTTCGCCCGAGCCGCCGTAGCGGCCACGCCATGCCCCGCCCCGCAGTCCTCCTCCTCCTTCCGCTTGTCCTGGCTGGCGCCGGGTTCGCCGGTTGCGGCCGGGGTTCCTCCGCCGAGGGCGGTGCCGGAGGCCGGACGCCGGCCGTCGAGGCCGTCCAGGCGCGCGAGGGCGCGCTGCCCCTCACGCAGCGCCTCAGCGGGGTGGTCCGGGCGCGCAACCAGGTCGGGATCTACCCGCAGATCACGGCCGTCGTCACCGATGTCCTGGTCCAGGACGGCGAGATCGTGCGCGCCGGACAAGCGCTGGTCCGGCTGCGGGACACGGAGTTCCGCGAGCGACTGAAGCAGGCGCAGGCCAACCACCGCATCGCCGCGGCGCAGTTGCGGAAGGCGGAGGCGCAGGCGAAGGAGGCGCGCGCGGATCTCGCGCGGATGCGGTCGCTGGCGGAGAACGACCTCGCGTCCGGGGCGGAGCTGGAGACGGTGGAGGCGCGGACCGAGGCCGCCGAGGCGGAGGTGGCGCTGGCGGAAGCGCGCGTGGAGCAGGCGCTGGCCGAGACGCAGGAGCAGGAGGAGAACCTCGCGCAGACCGTGGTGCGCGCGCCGGTGGCCGGCCATGTCGGCGGCCGCGACGCGGAGGTCGGCATGCTGGCCGGTCCGGGAGCGCGCCTGTTCACGGTGGGCAAGCTCGACAGCGTCCGCGTGCAGGTCGTGCTGACCGACCGGATGCTCGCGTACATCGAGGAGGGACAGCGCGCCGAGGTCTCCGCGTCCGGCCTCACGACGTCGGCCACGCTGTCGCGGATCTCGCCCTTCCTGCATCCGGTCACGCACACCACCGAGGCCGAGATCGACCTGGCGAACCCGGAGACGGCGCTCAAGCCGGGGATGTTCGTGACCGTGGACGTGTTCCACGGCGAGAGCGAACGGGCCACGCTCGTGCCGCTCGCCGCCGTGTACGAGTCCCCCGTCACCGGGCTGACCGGCGTGTGGGTGACGGACGCCTCCATCGAGCAGGAGCCCGTGGAGGTGGTGGACACGGCGGTCCCCGCGGCGTTCACCGAACCGCTCGCGTTCGCGTTCGTGCCCACCGAGGTCGTGGCGCAGGGCCACATGGAGGCGGCCGTGCGCGGCATCGCCCCCGGCGCGTGGGTGGTCACCCTGGGTCAGGACCTGCTCGAGGGCGAGAAGGCGCAGGCGCGCGTCCGCCCCGTGAAGTGGACCCGGGTGGAGCGGCTGCAGCAGCTCCAGCGCGAGGACATGATGGACGAGGTCCTCGCGCGGAAGGCGCCGCTGCCGTGAGGATCACCGAGGTCGCGGTCCACCGCCCCATCGCCACCTCGATGGTGTTCCTCATCATCATCGTGGTTGGCATCATGGGGCTCCGCTTCCTCCCCGTGGACCTCCTCCCCGCCATCGAGTACCCGCAGCTCACGATCCGCACCGAGTACCCGAACGTGGGCCCGGAGGAGATCGAGCGGATCATCACGGACCGCGTGGAGAACGCGCTGTCCGGCGTGCCGAACGTGGAGGAGATGCGCTCCCAGTCCGAGGAGGGGCGGAGCTCGGTGACCCTGGAGTTCTCCCAGGGCACGAACATCGACGAGGCCGCGAACGACGTGCGCGCCGCGATCGACCGGATCCGCGACAGCTTCCCGCCCGAGGTGGAGTCGCCGCGCCTGTGGAAGTTCGACCCGGACAACTTCCCGGTGGTGATCCTGGGGGCGCGCTCCGACAAGGGCATGGAGGAGCTGACCCTGCTCCTCGAGCGGGAGATCGCGCAGCACTTCGAGCAGATCCCGGGCGCCGGATCCGTGGACGTCTGGGGCGGCGTGTACCGGGAGGTGCAGGTGCGGCTGAAGCGGGACCGCCTCGCCTCCAGCGGCCTGGCCGCCTCCGACGTGCGCGAGGCCCTGGAGCGCGAGAACACCACGCTCCCGGGCGGCGACATGCGCGAGGGCACGCGCGACCTCTACGTCCGCACGCGCGGGGAGTACGTGTCCCTGGCCGAGATCGCGGAGACCATCATCACCACGGTGGACGGGCGGCCCATCCGCGTCCGCGACGTGGCCGAGGTGGTGGACGGCTACGAGGACGTGGACCGCCTGGTGCAGATCGACGGCCGCCCCATGGTGCGCCTCGGGATCCGGAAGCAGTCGGGCGCGAACACCGTGGCCGTGGCCGAGGAGGCGCGCGCGGTGATGGAGCGCATCAACCGCGACCGCGACGACCTCGAGCTGATGATGGTCATCGACCAGAGCGACTTCATCAGGAACTCCATCCGCAACGTGCAGTCGTCCGCGATCTGGGGCGGCATCCTCGCCGTCCTCGTGCTGTACGTCTTCCTGCGGAACGGATCCACCACGTTCATCATCGCGCTGGCCATCCCGATCTCGCTCATCGCCACGTTCGGGCTGCTGTTCTTCAACGGCCTGACCCTGAACCAGATGAGCTTCGGCGGCCTCGCGCTCGGGGTGGGCATGATCGTGGACAACGCCATCGTGGTGCTGGACAACATCGTCCGGCTGCGCGAGGGCAAACGCCCGCTCCAGGAGAGCGCCCTGACCGGGACGAAGCAGGTGGGCGGCGCCATCGTGGCGTCCACCCTGACCACGTGCGTGATCTTCCTCCCCGTCGTCTTCATGCGCACGGTCTCCGGCATGCTGTTCCGGGAGCTGGCGCTCGTGATCGTGTTCGCGCTCCTCTGCTCCCTGCTCGCGGCGCTGACGCTCGTGCCGATGCTGGCCAGCCGGTACCTCACGGTGGGCCGGGAGGGGCACTCGCGCGCCCGGCCGCTGCTGGACCGCCTGGGCGCGTGGTTCACGCGCGTGGAGGATCGGTACGAGGCCCTCCTGCAGCGCCTCCTGCACCACCGCGCGATGGTGCTCGCGGGGGCCGGAGTGATGCTGCTGGCGGCGTTCCTGATGTGGCCGCTCCTGCCGGTGGAGCTGGCGCCGCAGACGGACGCGGACGAGATCGACGTGGACCTCGAGATGGCGCAGGGCACGAGCATCGCGGTGGTGAACGAGTACCTGCACGAGCTGGAGGCGCTCGTGCGGGAGGCCGCCCCGATGGACGAGGTGAAGCACCTCACCATCGAGATCCGCGGCGGCGACGCGGAGGTGGAGCTGGCCCTGCACGACGCGGACGAGCGCTCCATGGACAGCTACGACATCGCGGACCGGATCCGCAGCCACGTGGCCGGGCGGATCCCCGGCGCGGAGCTGCGGGTGCAGGCGCAGTCCGGGCTGTGGATGCTGCGGCGGCTGTTCGGGACCGGCGAGGGCGCCATGCAGCTGGAACTGCGCGGCTACGACCTGGCCAAGGCCGACGCGGTGGCGCTGGACCTGAAGCGGATCATGGAGAGCGTGCCGGGCATCGAGGACGTGCGGGTGAGCCGGCGCGAGGGCCGGCCGGAACAGAACCTGATCGTGGACCGCGAGAAGATCGCGAACGTGGGTCTCTCCGTGCAGGACATCGCGGAGGTGATCCAGACGAACGTGGGCGGCAGCCGCGCCGGCGTGTTCCGCGAGGGCGGCGACGAGTTCCCCATCGTGGTCCGTTTGCAGCCGGACGACCGGCTCACCACGCTGGACCTCGGCAGCGTATCGGTGCGCACCGACCGGGGCACGATCCTGCCGGTGTCGGCGGTGGTGCACACGGAGCGGCGGCGCAGCCCGACGTCCATCGACCGGGTGGACGGCCAGCGCGTGACCTACCTCACGGCGAACCTGCAGAGCGGCGTGGCGCTGGGCGACGTGATGGAGGAGCTGCGCGCGCGGCTGGCCGGGTTCACCCTGCCGCCGGACATCACGCTCCTGTTCGGCGGGGAGTACGAGGAGCAGCAGAAGGCGCAGCGGGACTTCGTGCTGTCCATCGTGATGGCCGTGGTGCTGATCTACATGGTCATGGCCGCGCAGTTCGAGCGGTTCGTGGACCCCCTCATCGTCATGGTCACCGTGCCGCTGGCGATCGTGGGCGTGGTGCCCACGCTGCTGCTCACCGGGACGACGCTGAACGTGCAGAGCCTCATGGGGATCGTGATGCTGGTGGGCATCGTGGTGAACAACGCCATCGTGCTGGTGGACTACATCAACCTCATGCGGCGCGAGCGGGGCCTGGACGTGGCCGCGGCCGTGGTCCGGTCGGGCCGCATGCGCCTGCGCCCCATCCTGATGACCACGTGCACCACGGTGCTCGGCATGCTGCCCCTGGCCGTGGGCGGCGGCGCCGGCGGCGAGATCCAGGCGTCGCTGGCCCGCGCCGTGATCGGCGGGCTGAGCGTGTCCACGCTGATCACGCTGGTCGTGATCCCGTCCGTGTACACCGGCGTGCACGACCTGGGCGAGGCCATCCGCGCCCGGCGCGCGCGCCCCGCCCCGGCCGCCTAGCTCGCCGCGCGCCCGGTTTCCCCCGGCGCCTACCGCCCCGCGGCTCCGGCGAGCGCGGGCTCCGTCGCCTCCGACACCGCAACCCGGGACTTCGCCACCAGCATGTAGATGGACGGGACGATCAGCAGGGTGAACGCGGTACCGATGATCATGCCCGACACCAGCATGATGCCGATGCTGTTCCTCGCCCCGGCGCCCGGCCCCGATGCGAACACGAGCGGCAGGTGGCCGAACACCGTGGCGGCCGTGGTCATGAGGATCGGGCGAAGCCGCGTGCCCGACGCCTCGATCACGGCCTCCAGCTTGCCCATGCCGGTCTCCTGCAGGTGGTTCGCGAACTCCACGATCAGGATGCCGTTCTTCGCCACCAGTCCCACCAGGGTGATGAGCCCGACCTGGCTGTAGATGTTCAGCGTGGTGAAGCCCAGGAACGAGAACATCAGCGCCCCGCAGATCGCCAGCGGGGCCGAGCCCGCGAGGATCACGAACGGGTCCCGGAAGCTCTCGAACTGCGCGGAGAGCACGAGGAAGATCAGCACCGCCGACAGGAGGAAGATGCCGAGGAACCGGCTCCCCTCCGTCCGGAGCTGCCGGGACTCCCCGGCGTAGTCCACCGTGAATCCCGGCGGCAGGATCCTCGCGGCCTCGTCCTCCAGGAACGTGAGCGCCTGGTCCAGCGACACGTTCGGCGGCACCACGCCCTGGATCCGCACCGCGTTGAGCTGCTGGAACCGCTTCAGCTCCCGCGGTTCCGTGGACGTCTCCAGCGTCGCGAACGTGGCCAGCGGCACCAGCCGCCCGTCCGTCCCGGTCACGTAGATGTCCTGCAGCTGGTCCGGCGTGAGGCGCTCGCTCCGCTTGACCTGCGGGATCACCTTGTAGCTCCGGCCCTGGATGCTGAACCGGTTCACGTGGTTCCCGCCCAGCAGCGTGGACAGATCGCGGCCCGCCCGGCTCATCTCGACGCCCTGCGAACGGACCTTGTCGCGGTTGAACACCACCTCGGCCTGGGGCTGGTCCAGCTTCACGTCCGCGTCCGCGAACATGAACAGCCCGGACTCGAAGGCCCTCCCCACCAGCCGGTTCGCCAGGTCCACCAGCTCCCGCGGCTCCGCCGTGGACGCGATCACGAAGTCCACCGGGAAGTCGCCCCCGCCCGGCAGCGCGGGCGGGATCAGCGAGATCACGCGGATGCCGGGGATCCCCGCCAGCCCGGCGGAGGCCTCCATCTGGAGCTGTTCGGAGGTCTTCTCCCGCTCGCTCCACGGCTTCGTGACCATGCCGCCGAAGCCGCCGGTGGCGGACATGAGCTGGAACGTGTTCTGGTACTCGGGGAAGCCGCGGTACACCTCCTCCACCTGCGCCGCGTAGAGCTTCGTCTGGTCCAGGGTGGAGTTCGCCGCCGCCTGCACGATGCCGAAGACCACGCTCTGGTCCTCGTTCGGCGCCAGCTCCCGCTGCGAGAACATGTAGAACGGCACGATGAGCAGCATGACCGCGCCCCAGACGACGTAGACCACCGGCCGGTACCGGAGCGTCCCCGCGAGCTGCCGCTTGTAGGTCTCGCGGATGCGCGCGAACTGCCGGTTCACCCAGCCGGCGAAGCCGCGCTCGGCGTCCCCGGCGCGCAGCAGCCTCGACCCCATCATGGGCGACAGCGTGAGCGCCACCACGCCGGACACGAGCACCGCGCCCGCCAGCGTGAACGCGAACTCCCGGAACAGGGACCCGGTCAGCCCGCCCTGGATCGCCACCGGCGTGTACACGGCCACCAGCGTGACCGTCATGGCCACGATGGGACCGATCAGCTCCCGCGCCCCCTCGATGGCCGCCTGCAGCGGCGGCTGTCCGGCCTGCAGGTGCCGCTCCACGTTCTCCACCATGACGATGGCGTCGTCCACGACCAGACCCACCGCCAGCACGATGGCGAGCAGCGTGAGGAGGTTGACGGTGAATCCGGCCAGGAGCATCACGAACACCGCGCCGATCAGCGAGATCGGGATGGCCACCACCGGGATGAGCACCGCCCGCACCGAGCCCATGAACAGGAAGATCACCAGGATCACGATGGCCAGCGTCTCGGCGAGCGTGTGCAGCACCTCGTGGATGGCGCTGTCGATGTACTCGGTGGAATCGTACGGGATGCCCGAGGTCATGCCGGCGGGGAGCTGCGCCTGGATGGCGGGCAGGGCCTCGCGGACCCGCGCGATCACCTCGAGCGAGTTCGCGGTCGGCAGCACCCATACGCCCATGAACGTGGCGCCCTGGCCGTTGAACCGCACGTCCTGCTCGTAGTTGTCCGCGCCGAGCGCCACGTCGGCGATCTCGCCGAGCCGCACCACCGTCCCGTCGTCCTCCTTGACGACGAGCTGCCGGAACTCCTCCGGCGTCCGCAGGTCCGTGTTCGCCACCAGGTTCACCGACACCATGGAGCCCTTGGTACGCCCCAGCGCCGACAGGTAGTTGTTGTCGGCCAGGGCCTCGCGCACGTCGGACGCGGAGATCCCCATGGCCGCCATCCGGTCCGGCTTCAGCCAGATGCGCATCGCGAACGTGCGCCCGCCCAGGATGTCCGCGCGCTGCACCCCCTCGATCGCGCTCAGCTTCGGCTGCACCACGCGCGTCAGGTAGTCGGTGATCTGGTTCTGGTCCAGCTCGTCGGACGCGAACCCGATGTACATGGCCGCGAACCGGTTGTCGGCGGTCTCGAGGTTGATGATCGGCGCCTCGGCCTCCGGCGGCAGCTCGTTGCGGACCTGCGCCACCTTGGACTGGATCTGCGTGAGCGCGGCGTTCGTGTCGTAGTTCAGCTTCAGGTGGACCGTGATGGTGCTGAGCCCCTGCGCGCTGGACGACTCCATGTAGTCGATGCCGTCCGCGCTCGCGATCACTCGCTCCAGCGGCGTGGTGATGAATCCGCGCACGAGGTCCGCGCCCGCCCCCACGTACGCGGTGCTCACCGTCACCACGGCCATGTCGCTGCGGGGGTACTGCCGCACGCTCAGGGCGCGGATGGACTGCAGCCCGGCGATCAGGATCACCAGGTTCACCACCATCGCGAGGACGGGGCGCTTGACGAAGACGTCGGTGAACTTCATCAGCTGTCCTCCGGATCCGGCGCGGGATCGTTCGCCGGCTGGATCGTGTTGTCGACAAGGACGGCGGCGCCGTTCCGGAGCTTGAACACGCCGGAGGTCACGACCTCCTCGCCGGGCTCCACCCCGGACAGCACCGCGATCTGGTCGCCGCGGCCGCCGCCCACCTTCACGAAGCGCTGCTCCACGCCGCGGTACGTCGCGCCGTCCGGGTCGGACAGGTCGGCCACGACGAACACGGAGTTGCCGTACGGGGCGTAGCTGATCGACGGGGCCGGCAGCGCGATCACGGGATCGCTCGTGCCCAGGGCCACACGGACCTCCACGAACATGCCCGGGTGCAGCCGGCCGTCCGGGTTGCGGAACGTCGCCTGGATGCGCACGTTCCGCGTGGCCTCGTCCACGACGGAGTTCACCGCGGTCACGCGCCCGGTCAGCTCCCCGCCGGTTCCGTCGGGCGTGACGTGCACGTCGGCCCCGACCGACAGCCTCGCCACCTCCTGCTGCGGCACCGAGAAGTCCACGTACACCGGATCCAGGGCCTGCAGCGGCACCACCGGATCGCCGGCGGTCAGGTACTGCCCGAGGTTGATCTGGCGGATCCCGAGCGTCCCGGCGAACGGCGCGCGGATCTGCTTCCGCTCGATCGTCGCCTGGATCTCCCCCGAACGCGCGATCGCCTGCTTCGCCTCCGCCGCCGCCCGGTCGAACTCCGCCTGCGACACGACCTTCTTCTCCCGCAGGTTCCGCATGCGCTCGAGGTTCAGTCGGGCCAGCTCCTGTTGCGCCTCGGCGGCCGCGAGCTGCGCGCGCTCCTGGCTGGTGTCCAGCCGCGCGAGCACGTCGCCCGCCCGGACGTGCCGGCCGGACTCGAACGCGATCTCCTCCACGATGCCCGGCAGGTCCGCGCTGACGGTCACGCCGTGCACTGCCGCCACCGTCCCGATGACCTCGAGCGTGGCGGGCCACTCCTCGCGCTGCGCCACGATGGTCGTGACCGCCTCCGGGGGCATCCGGAACGCCGCGCCCTGCGCGATCGCCTCGCGGATCTGCAGGAACTTCACCGAGCCGAGCAGCGTGATGGCCGCCACGAGGATCAGGACCACCACCGTCATGCGCTTTGCCATGGCCGTTGCCTCCTAGTCTTCCGTTCCGTCCGCGGCGATGCCGTGGTCCTCGAGCAGCGAGCCCTCCGCACGCGCCATCTCCGCGCGCGCGAGGCGGTAGTCCGTGCGGGCCGAGATCTCGTCCAGCCGCGCGCGGGACAGGTCATTCTGGCGGGTCAGCACCAGGAAGTTCGTGGAGAGCCCGGTGGCGTAGCGGTCCCGCTCGGCGTCGAGCTGGACCTCCGCGGCCTCGCGCGCGGCGCGAGCGGCCTCGATCCGCTGTCCCGCCGTCTCCAGCGCGGCCACCGCGTCCAGGACCTCCGCCCGGATCCCCTTCCGGATCCGCGCGAGGTCCGCTTCGGCCCGGCGCTCCGCGCGGCGCGCCACCTCCGCGGACGCGCGCGCGGTCCGGTTCGGGATCGGCAGCGCCAGCACGAGCGCCACGCGCGCCTCGTCGAAGTCGCCGTCGCCCAGCGTCCCGAAGGACCGGCCCAGCCCGCCGTCCAGGCGGGCGGGAAGCGCCTCGTCGCCGGCGGCCGGGTTCGCCTCGCCCGCCAGCCCGTAGCGGTCGTACGAGAGGACGGCGTCCAGCGACGGCCACACGCCGTCGCGCGCATGGCTCGTCTCGGCCGCGCGACGCTGCACGACGGCGCGCGCCTCCTCCAGTTCCGGGCGGCGCTCGAGCGCCCGCCGCAGCGCCGCGCCCGCGTCCACCGGCTCCGGATCGGCCGCGGCGCTGTCCACGGGAACGAGGCCGGTGAGCCATGCGGCATCCTGGTCGTCGCCGAGGATGAGGAGCTTCAGGGTGTTCTCCGTGCGCGCGACCACCTCGCGGGCGGCCAGCAGCTCGCCGCGCCGGCGCTCCAGCTCCGCGCGCGGCTGCGCCAGCTCCGTCTCCGGCGCCATCCCGCTCGCCACCCGCTCCCCCGTCACCGCGAGCTGCTCCTCGGCGAGCTGCACGGCCTCGGCCCGCACACCCTCGGCCAGCCGGGTGGCCGCCAGGGTCCAGTACGCCTCCTCCACCGCCGCCACCGTCTCCGTACGCGCGCGCGCGAGCGCCGCTTCGGCGCCGCGCTCGCCCGCCCGGGACACGCGCACGGCCAGACGCGCCGCATCGATGGAACGGTCGCGCAGCAGGGGTTGGCGCAGTTCCACGCCGAGCCGCGTCCCGTACGCCGGCGACAGCCGGGCGAACACCCCGTCCGTCTCCTCCCGCTCGCCGCGCGCCCGCAAGGACAGGGCGCCGCCGGTGGGCAGGAGCTGCCGCACGGTGACGCCGCCGCCCGCGGTCTCCACCTCGGGCGCCAGCCCGTCGTCCGGCCCGCCGGCGAAGGACGAGTTCACGGGCGTGGTGGCCTGCGACCAGCCCGCGTCGATCTCCACCGTGGGGTCGTACGCTCCCCTCGCAGCGGACACCGAGGCCCGGGCCGCGGCCAGCGCTTCCCGCTCGATCACGAGGGGCTCGCTCTTCTCCAGGGCGAGACGTACGGCCTCGTCGAGGGTCAAGGAACGCTCCGCCCCCGCCGCGGGGAGCCCGGCCAGCCCCGGCAGGAGCAGCAGGGCCGCGAGGGCCCGGGAGGCGTTCGCGCTCACGAGACACCTCCTTCGAGATCCGTCTTCTGCAGCCGCGGGTCGATCGCCCCGGCGAACCGGTTCAACTCCCCGGGATCGAGCGCGGCCAGCGACCGGCACTCCGAGGGCGTCAGGTCCACGCCGTTCTCCCGCATCATGCGCAGCGCCTCCCGGGGATTCCGGGAGAAGTGGCGGCGGGCCATCTCGTCCGTCGCCAGCCGTCCGATCACGCGTTCCACATTCACTTGGCTCATTCCCCGTTCTCCGTGGTTCCGCCCTTGCCATCTCAAGGGACGTGCCAAACCGCGGGAGACGGGAAGGAATCGCGCAGCGTGCGGCGGGGACTCGACTTGCGCACGAGCGCGCGAGCGGCGTCGCGATGCGGACGGGCGGGGCGGTGTCGGCGGATCGACACCGGTGTCGGTGCATCCGCACCGTCGCCGACGGGACGACCACCGCAAGACGACGCGCCGGACCCGCTCGGGAGTCCGGCGCCCGTGGATGTTGAGGATCCGGTCAAGGAGCCCCGCGGCGCGGGGCCCGCGATCAGCGGATGCCGTGCTTCTCCAGCCGCCAGTAGAGCTGCGCGCGGCTCAGTCCGAGCGCGCGCGCGGCCTGCGACTTGTTGCCGTTCGACTGCGCGAGCGCCTTCACGACGAGATCGCGCTCGGCCGCGTCGAGATTCAGTCCGCCGCCGGCGGGCGCCGGATGGGCCGGGCGGGGCGCGTTCCCGTTCGTCCCGGTGCGCGACTCGGCCTCCGGTTCGTCCTCCGGCGCGGCCGGCGGGCGCGGCGCCGGCAAGTGCTCGCGCGTGATCAGCCCGCCGTCGGAGAGGAGGATCGCCCGCTCGATGGCGTTCCGGAGCTCCCGCACGTTCCCCGGCCACGCGTACGTCAACAGGGCTTCCCGCGCGTCCCGCGAGATGCCGGCCGCGGGCCGGGTCATCGTGCGTCCCAGGTCCTGCAGGAAGACCTCCGCCAGCGGGAGGATGTCCTCGGGACGTTCACGCAGCGGCGCGATGTGGATGGTGAACACGTTCAGCCGGTAGTAGAGGTCCTCGCGGAACGTGCGCCGCGCGATGCCGGCCGCGAGATCGCGGTTCGTGGCCGCGATGATCCGCACGTCGGCCGCCAGCGTGGCGGTGCCGCCCACGCGCTGGAACTCCCGCTGCTCCAGGACGCGCAGGAGCTTCGCCTGGACGGCCGGACTCATCTCCGCGATCTCGTCCAGGAACAGGGTGCCGCCCGACGCCTGCTCGATCTTCCCCACCTTCGTGGCGATCGCGCCGGTGAACGCGCCCTTCTCGTGCCCGAAGAGCTCGGACTCCAGCAACTGCTCCGGCAGGGCCGCGCAGTTGATCGCCACGAGCGGCCTCCCCGCGCGCGGCGACCCCTGGTGCAGGAGCTGGGAGACGACCTCCTTGCCGGTGCCCGACTCGCCGGTGACGAGCACGGTGGTCTCGGACGGGGCCACGCGTCCCACGTCCCGCAGGGTCGCCCGCCAGGACCGCGACACGCCCGCGATACGGCCGCGGCCCCGCGTCTGCAGCTCCCGGGAGAGCGTCTCCACCGTGGCCTCCAGCCGCTGGGCGCGCTCCCGCGCCTCCGCCGCCACGCGCGCCTCCTCGGCCAGCCGCTGGTGCGAGAGGGCCACCGCCAGGCGATCCGCGAAGCGGCGCGCCACCTCCACGTCCTCCATGGTGTAGCGGCCCGGCTCGCGGTGCAGAATCACGAGCGACCCCTTCACCTCCTCCCACAGCCGGACCGGAACGCGAAGCCACGAGCGCATGCCCGTACCGAGCAGCACACGGTTGCGCTCGGTGTCCGGCGCGAGCTCCTCCTTCAGGTCCCGCACGATCTCGTGGTCCAGCAGGCGCCGGCGGGACTCCTCCTCGGTGAAGCGGATCGGCCGGTCCGGGGCGGGGCCGTCCGACTCGCCGGCATAGGCCACGACGCGGAAGGTGCGCGTGTCCTCGTCCAGCTCCGTGAGGCTGATCAGGTGGTGCGGCAGCACCGGCTTGACGGCCTCGGAGATCGTCTCGAACACCGCCGTCACGTCCAGCGTGTCCGCAAGCGACCGGAGCGCCACCTCCAGGAGGTCCAGCCGTTCGCGGCGGCGCCGATCCGCATCCCAGATGCGCCAGTGCTCCACCGCGGACCCGAGCAGCGCCGCGATCGGTTGCAGCACCTGCTGGTGCTCCTCGGTGAACGCGGACGGCTGGTACGAGGACAGCCAGACCCCGCCGCGGAACGTGTCCCGGGAGCGGAAGGGCTCCCACATCCCGGACCGCACGCCCCCCTGCAGCGCCTTGGCGTCCACCGGGAAGTGCGCGTCGAATTCCTCCCACGCGTCGTCGATGCGCGGGTTCGGCCCGGGGCGCGGGCGCATGCGCGGCGACCAGGACGTCAGCGGGATGGGCTCCATGCACTCCAGGGAGCTGCCGCCGCACGGGAACGTGCTGGCGTGGATGACCGCGCGATCGCCGTCCACGACGCGCACGACGCCCATGTGATCGAACGGGATCAGCTCGCGGACGCAGGTGGCCACGCGGTCGAAGACCTCCTGCAGCTCCAGGGTCTCCGACGCGATGTCCGCGATCCGGGCCAGGCAACGGGCGACACGCTGGGCATCGACCGCGCTCGGGGTCAGTTCACCGACGGTGAGGCTCATGAGGTTCTCCGATGCGCCCACGCACCCGAGCGATTCCGGAAGAAACGGCGCGCGGAACGTCGCGTCAAGGGAACGAAAGATGAGCGCACGATCCCGTTCTCTCGCGGGCCGCTCGCCCTTTCCGGACGACGAACGGAGTCGGATCGGATCGACACGCGACGCGAGGAAGCGAGGCGGACAGCGACCGGGATCCCGGACGCGCCGATCAGGAATGCGCGCGCATCGCCGCCGCGATCGCGGCGCTGAGGATGCGGTTGCCCTCGCCGTTGAAGTGGCAGCAGCTGTCCACGTACAGCGTGCCGCCGGCCTCCTCGAAGGCCATGGTCAGGTCGTGGAACTCCACGCCCGCGTCGCGCAGGTCCCGTCCGGCGGCGCGAAGCAGCGGGTACCCCTCCTCCACCACCGGCCGGTACGGGCTCCCGGCATCGAACGCGTTCGCGCGCTCCGTGGCCGACAGCGGCTTCGAGCCCGGCAGGTACTGGTTCGGCTGCAGGACGTGCACGTAGCGGATGCCGTGCGCGTCGCACAGCGCCTTCAGCTGCAGGGAGGAGCGGCGCCAGACCTCCACGCACCACGGCACCAGGCCGCCCGCCGGGGCGTGATCCCGCTCCGGGCCCCGCACGAAGTACGGGATCTCGTCCACGGGGAAGGTCCGCAACTCCCACGCGTAGCGCGCGGCCTTGCGTTCGAGGTCGCGGTCCGAGAGCTTCCAGAGCAGACGCGCGGTGGCGGAGCGCGAGGCCGGCGACGCGCGGAAGCGCGCCGCGCGCACACGCCGCTCGTCCGTGACGTAGGCCATCGCCCCGAGCGCCCGCCGGACGCCGGGATCGGGCGTGTCCAGCGCCACCATGCTCCAGTTCATCGGGTACAGCGGGTGCGCGCCCTGCGCCGCGTTGAGCGCCACGGGCACGGCGATCTCGTTGAACCCGTCCAGGTTCAGCACGATGTCGAAGGCGCCGCCCTGCGCGAGGACGGATGCGAGCTGGATGACCTGCTGCGGCTGGTGGTAGCCGGGCATCCCGAGACGGACGAACTCGATCTCCTTCCCCTCGAACGCGCCGCCCTCGCGCAGCGCCCGCTCCAGGTGCGCCAGGTGGAAGCTGCCGAGCTGCCCTGCCACGGACCCGCCCAGGATCCCGATCAGGACCGTGCCGTTCCGGCGGGCGCGGACTGCCGGGCGGTCGTCCAGGAAACCGTCCGCGGAGATGTGGATGCCCGGGGGCAGCGGCGGGTCGCCCTCCTTGCGCGGCGTGTAGACGTAGCCCAGGTAGGGGTGCAGGGACATCGCGGGGTCGCGGAAGCCGAGGCCGGCGCGCTCGCGCGCGGCGCGGACGTCGGGAACCGCGGGATCGGCCGCCGCGGAGGAGTCGGCCGGCGCGGCGCTGTCGGCAGCGGCACCGCCGCCGGCCGCCGCGGAATCGGGGGCCGTGGACGAGTCCGCGCGGTCCCGTCGCGTCCCGTCCCCGTCGCGATCCGCTTCGTCCTCCCGGGGGACGGCTTCGTCCCCGCTCGCGGCCGAGGCGATCGCGTCCGCGCCGCCGGCCACGCGCGCGTACAGCGCGGCGGACACGAGCTCGATCACCACGATCGCCAGCGCGATTGCCGCCAGCGGGAACAGGATGCGCCGGCGTGCCGGCGCCCGGGACTCGTTCGTCATGAGCGGAGCATGCACGGTCCCCCCTCGTCCCGCTTTCACGATCCTGCACGCGCCGCGCGTGCTAGCATCCCGGCATGCAACGTCCCGCGCGCCGCGCGCACGAGCCCTGGCCGCTTCCCGTGGTCGCCGCCTCCGCGCCGGCGACGGAGGGCGCCGCCACGCGCCTCGTGCACGACGACGGCGCGGTGCAGATCCTCTCCTGGGCGTGCCGCGCGGACTGCGCGGCGCTGCGCGCCGAGCGTACCCACTCGCACCACGTGATCTCGATCCTGCGGCGCGGCGCGTGCACGGTGCGCCAGGCCGGGCGCACCGTCACCGTGGACCCCGCCGCGATCCTGGTGCACCGGCCCGGCGCCACCTACCACACGCGGCACCCCTGGGGCTTCGTCGACGCGGGATGGAGCCTGGCGTACGACGATGCCGTGGCGGACGAGGTGCTCGACGTCTGCGGGGCCGGGCGCAGGACGTGGCCGCCGTCGCGCCTCGTGCGCCCGCGGGGTGCGCGCGAGCTCGCCGGCGTGTTCGCGGCGCTGTGCCGGCTCGAGGCGGGCGCGCCGCCCGATCCTCTCGTGGCGCAGGGTGCGGCCCTGCACCTGCTCGCGAGCGCGCACGATCCCGACGCCTTCGCTTGGTCCGCCTCCGACCCCTCGCGCGCCGCGGAGCGTGCGCTCGTGGATCGCGCGTGCGAGTCGCTGCGCGCGCGCATGGGGGATCCCGTGCGGCTGAGCGAGGTCGCGCGGGACTGCGGCGTCTCGGAGTTCCGGCTCTACCGCGCGTTCCGCCGGCAGCGCGGCGCCACGCCGGGCGCGGTGCTGCGGGATCTGCGCGTGGCGGCGGTGCTGGACGCCCTGTCCCGCGGCGCGCGGTCGCTCGCGGACGTGGCGCTGGACGCCGGCTTCGCCAGCCACAGCCACATGACGGCCACGTTCACCCGGCACGTGGGCCGCACGCCCGGCGGCATGCGGCGCGCGATGCGCCCGTCAGCGGCGGTCTGACGCGGCGCGCTCCCCCGCCGCGCTCCCCGCCGTCCCGTCGGGACAGCGGTGCGTCTCCACGATCGTGTGCACGAGGCCCAGATCCTCCGGGAGCCGGCGCTTGTAGTCGTCCGGGGGCCGCGGGTGCCCTGCCACGACCGAGATCGTGGCCGCGAACAGGCCCGGCCCCACGGACCAGACGTGCAGGTCGGCGACGCGATCGTCGGTCCCGCGCTCGATCGACTCGCGGATCCGTTGCAGGACGGGCGGGGGCGCCTGCTCGTCCAGGAGCACCCGGCTGGTGTCCCGCAGCAGCCCGCGCGACCAGCGCGCCACGAGGAACGCGCCGACGAACCCCATGGCCGGATCCAGCCACGCCGCCCCGAGGTACTTGCCGGCGAGTAGCGCGGCGATCGCGAGGACGGACGTGAGGGCGTCGGCGAGCACGTGCAGGTACGCCGCGCGCAGGTTGTGGTCCGCGGGACGCGGGGAGGATGCGTGGTCATGGTGGTGACCGCGGCCGTGGTCGTGCGCGTGGTCGTGCGCGTGATCATGATCGTGCTCGTGGCCATGGCCGTGGCCATGATCATGCCCGTGGCCCCCGGCGAGGATCAGCGCGCTCGCGCCGTTCACCACCAGCCCGAGCACCGCCACCAGCACGGCCTGGTCGAAGCGGATGGCCACCGGGTGCAGCATCCGCTCCGCGCTCTCCACGACCATGATGAGCGCGAAGACCGCCAGAAGGACGGCGCTCGTGAAGCCGCCGAGCGCGTTCACCTTCCCGGTCCCGAAGCTGTACCGCGGATCCCCCGCGCGGCGGCGCGCCACCACGTAGGCCACCGCCGTCACGGTGAGCGCCGCGGCGTGCGAGGCCATGTGCAGCCCGTCCGCCAGCAGCGCCATGGACCCGAACACGACCCCGGCCACGATCTCGGCCACCATCATGATCGCCGTGACCGCGATCACCACGATCGTGCGGCGCTCGCCCTCCCGGCGGACGTCCTGCCCGAACGTGTGGTCGTGCTGCCAGTCCCGCAGCGAGCGCGTGTGCATGGGTCCGCCCCCCTCGGTGCCGCAGGATAGCAGAGGAACGAGCGCGCGCCGGGCCGGTCAGCGCGCCGCGCGCTGCAGCACGACCTTCCGGGTCACCGCGCCGCCGTCGGTCTCGAGGCGGACGAAGTAGATGCCGGAGCCGACCTCGTCGCCGAAGTCGTCCCGGCCGTTCCACTCCACCGTGTGCCGGCCCGCGAGGCGCTCGCCGTCCAGGAGCGCGCGGATCCTCCGGCCGCCCACGTCGTGCACGGTGACGCGGATGCGGGCGGGGACCGGCGTGTCGAACTGCAGCGTCGTCCGGATGTCGAAGGGGTTCGGCGCCACGGTGAAGTCCACCGCCGCGGTCGCGACCTCCGGCGCCGCGACCGTCCCCGGCGGATACAGCCAGCGCAGGATGTCCGGGAACCGTGCCGCCCAGGCCGTCTCGTTGTGGTTCGCGTTCTCGTGCTCGAAGACCCGCAGGTTCGCGCCGGGGGAGAACCCCTGCGCCAGCATCACGTCCCGCATCGCGCGGAGATCGTCGATGCTGTCGTCCACGCCGTTGCCGTTCGCGTCCACGAGCGAGCCGGACTCGCGCGTGCCCATGTCCATCGACACGCGGACGTCGGGCTTCGCCTGCGCGTTCGCCCAGGCGACCATCTCGTGGTCCCTCCACCACAGGGACGGGGACAGCGAGGCGATCCGGCCGAACGCCTCGTCGTGCGCGTACGCCGCGTACAGGGACATGAGCCCGCCCAGGGACGACCCGGCCAGGCCGGTGGCCGCCGCATCCGGCAGCGTGCGGTACGTGGCGTCCACCCAGGGCTTCAAGGCGCCGAGGATCTCCTGCAGGTGCTGCTCGCCGCCGCCGCCCGTGCCGCCGCTGCCGGGCCACGGCGTGTACTCGTGCACGCGCGCCGTCTCCCCGTTCGCCGCGGCCACCACGATCAGCGGCTCGATCTCCCCCGCCGGGATCAACTGCTCGCAGGTCTCGTCCACGTGCCACTCGCCCGCGAAGCTGGTGGCGGCATCGAACACGTTCTGCCCGTCGAACATGTACAGCACGGGGAAACGCCGCGCCGGGTCCGCGTGGTAGCCGGGCGGCAGGTACACCCACACGCGGCGTCCGGCCAGGAAGCCGGGCACCGTGACGAGCGAGACATCCCCGGTGATCGTGGACGGGGCAAGGTCCGCCCAGCGCGCCACGGTGAACGCGTGGGTGCCGCTGCCGCCGATCGCGAGGATGCGGTTCGCGATCTCCTCCCCGGCCGGCCCCTTCTCCACCCGCGCCCAGGTCCCGCGCGTGAACTTGAACTGGATGGTGACGGGCGCCGCGAAGGACAGCGTGATCTCGTGCAGCCGCGGCGCCACCTCCGTGAGGCGGTGCGCCGGGCTGCCGGGGTTCCAGTCCTGGAAGTCCCCGGCGATGTAGACCGCCTCCCCGGCCGGCGTCTCCGCGGGCACGGTGACGCGGAACGTGACGTCGGCGGCGGGCGCCGGCGCGGCGGCGAGGAGGAGCGCGACCAGGAGCGCGACGGGGCGGAACGACAGCGCGGGCGCGTTGCGCATGGCGGGACCTCGCGGGGAGTCGCCGGGGGCGGCGGCGCCCCCAGCGTACTGCAACCGCTCCCGCCGCTCCACCGCCGCGCGGGGCCGGTGCCGACCCGCGGACGCGAGCCCGCGCGTCGCTTGCGCACCGGCGGGCGTGCTCGAACCGGGCCGCTACTTCCCGCGAAGGGCGGTCCGGTGGCGCGGGAGGCTCTTCCCGTCTTGCGCCGAATCCGCCGGGGAGATGACAGCGTGGGGGCCCCGGGATGCCCGGGGCCCCGCCGGCTCAGGAGGACGGGACCTTCGCCCCCGCCGCGAGCATCGCGTTCACCGCGGCCATCACCTCGAACGCGTCGGCCACGTACAGCACGTCGGCCTTGCCGCGCGCCCAGCCGCAGTTCGGATCCAGGTTGATCGCGCGGCGCTCGGTGATGAACCGCCATCCCACCACGTGCGGCTCCTCGCCGTGGCAGCAGGTGGACAGTCCCTTCGGATGGCGCGGGGTGGACCCGGTCTGGCCCACCTGGTTCAGGTGGGTCATGAAGGGGAGCACGTCCTGGCCGGTGCCGGCCTGGTCCACGAGGGACTTGCTGGACCCCAGCGACGCCTTCGCGACGTCCAGGAAACCGCGGATCAGGCTCTCGGCCTCCTTCGTGTGCGGCTGACCGTCGCGCTGCTTCTTCGTCCAGCCGGCGCCGGCCACGAACAGGAGCGCCGCGTCCGGCCGGATGGTGCGCGTGCCGGCGGATGCCTCCTCCACACCGACCACCTCGGTCCGGCGGTGCGCGTCCGCCACGGCCACGGCCACGTCCTCCACCGCGGCCGCCCCGCTCTCCCCGGTCCACGGGGCGAACACGCCGGACTCCACCAGCACCACCCACGGCCGCGCGGCGCGCGTCTGCACCGCCACCATGCGCTGCCGGTAGTACCAGCGCTGGATCCGCACCTCGCCGCCCTCGGCGGAGAGGCCGGTGGCGCGCGTGTCCACGCGCCCGCCCGTGCGCGCCGCCGCGCCGGGAAGCGCGCGGGCAAGGCGCGAGGTGGTGGGCGCCACGACGATCGTGGGATCGGCGGCGCGGATCAGCGCCTCCGCCGCCGCGGCATCCGTGGCGTACCGCGACGCGGAGAAGTCCTCGCCGGCCACGCCGAGGAAGCGCGCGGCGCCGCACGACGCGATCGCGTCCGCGGCCGCCTCGACCTCGCCTCCGAACAGGGCCGCGGTGAGCGGCGCGCCGAGCGCCGCGGCCAGGTCCATCGCGCCGCGCAGCGCCTCGCGCGCCGGCGCCGGCAGCGAACCGTCGGCTTCCGTGTGCGTCAGGAAGAGGATCCGTTCCACGGCGCTTACCCTCCGATCCACGCGACGAGCTCGCGCGCGATCTCGTCCGCCGGCAGGTCCTTGACGATGCGCGTCTCGCGCCGCTGCGCGGGAACCTCCACGCTCCGGAACGTCACGGCGTCCCGCGCGATCGCCGCCGGCACCGCCTTCGCGAGCGCGGGCATCACGCCGCGCATGTTCGCCATCCCCACCTTCGGGTTGCTCGGGGGTTCGGGGCGGCTGCCCGTGGCCCAAGCCAGCACGGCCGGCGCGCCGGCGCAGCGGGACACGAGATAGCGCCCGCCCTCGGCGCGCTCGTGGATCCGCAGCGCGCCCCCGTCCTCGATCGCGAGCGCGTCCACGCCGAGGAACTGGTCCGGAACGCCGAGCGCTTCGCCCACGAGCTGCATCGTGACGCCCGCATCGCGCGACGCGGAGGCGCAGCCGCCGAACAGAAGGAGACGCGACCGGTCGAGCCCCGCGATCCCCTCGATCGCCTTCGCCAGCGCCGCCGCCGTCCCGTGCGCGTCCACGAAGCCGCTGGACGGACCGTCGACCGCCACCAGCTCGAAGGGCGCCTTCTGCGCCACCGTCATCATGAGCTGCTGCAGCCGCGGCTTCGGTCCCAGGCTCACCAGCCACACCTTCGTGTCCGGCACGGTGGCGGCCAGGTGCGCCGCCTCGTACAACGCATGCCCCGCCCACGGATCCAGGACCGGCGGCAGCATCGCCTCGTTCTTCAGCGCCGGCCCCTCCGGGCCGGTCACCGGCTCGAGGGTCTGCAGCGGATCGGGAACGATCCCGCCGCACACGACGACGTGGAAGCCTGCGCTCATCGCGTCTCCTTCGCGGGTTCTAGTTCTCCACGGAGTGCAGTCCGCCCGCGCCCGTGCGGAACCGCACGTTCTCCTCGGGGCAGTTCCACAGGCACGCCCCGCAGTGCACGCACTTCTCGCGGTCGAACCGCGGCACGCCGTTCCCCCCGGGCGTGATGGCCTGCCCGGAGCACATCTCGATGCAAAGCCGCTGCCCGCAGTCCGCGCACACGCCCGCGTCCTCGAAGACCACGTGGTCCGCGTAGCCGGCCGGCGCCTGCACCTTGCCGCCGAGCAGCAGGGCGTCCTGGTGCGAGACGATCAGGGTCCCGTCCGGCTCCACGGCCGGCCAGCCGCACCGCTCCATCACGGCGTCGTGCAGGCCGACGCCCTTCGCGGCGCACTCGGCCTCGAGGCGGCGCAGCTCGTCCGGCGCGATGCGGCCCGCGCACCATGCGTCGACGGACGGGATGCGCGCCGCCGCCCGCGGACCGCGTCCGCCCAGGTGCAGCCGGCCGCCGGTGAGCCCCGCCAGTCCCATGCCCAGGACGCCGGTGAGGAAGCCGCGGCGGAAGCCGTCGCGCGCGTGCTCGGCGACGCGGCCTTCGCGCTCCACGCGGCCGGCGCGGCGGCGGCGCACGTACGCGGCGTCGAGGTCCGCGCCGTCCAGGGGCCGGCCGGCGCGCCACAGCTCGATCACGCCCTCCGCGAGCGAGACGCCCGTGGTCCACGCCTCGTCCACGCCCGAGCCCGTGAGCACGTTCGTGCTGCCCGAACCCTCGCCGATCCGCGCGAAGCCGTTCCCCACGAGGAACGGCTCGCCGCGCCGGCCGGACTCCTGCAGGGACTTCGCGCCCCAGGAGCGCATCGTGCCGCCGGCGAGGTGTCGCCAGAGGCGCGGGTGCCGCATCCAGTGCTGCAGGTAGCGGTACGAGCAGCGCACCGGGGACCGCAGGGTGCTCGGCACGAAGATGCCGAGCGACGCCGCGCCTCCGGGATGCACGTACAGGAACCCGAAGATCCCCGGCTCGGGATAGCCCATCGTGTGCAGCACGGTTCCCGGCGCGAGCCCCGAGTCCTTGGGCAGGTCCACGACCATCTTCATCCCCACCGCCCACTCGTCGCGTTCGTGGCCGGCCGGCGCGCCGAAGCGCTCGTCCAGCCGCCGGCCCACCGGGCCGACCGGGCCGTCGGCGACCACGGTGAGCGCCGCGCGCACGTCCATGCCCGGCATGTAGCCGGCGTCCGGGGCGCCCGCGCGGTCCGTGCCCTGGTCCAGCAGCCGCACGCCGGCCACGCGGTCCCCTTCGAACAGCGGCTCCGCCACCGGCATGCCCGGCCAGATCTGTACGACGCCGTCGGCGGTCAGCCGCGACGCCACCCACTGGTTGAACTGGCCGAGCGAGAGCAGGAAGCCGTCGTGCTTGCGCAGGAAGGGCGGGACCCACGGCAGCTCCAGCGCGTGGTCGGTGCGCGTGGCCGGCGCGACGCGCAGGACGCCCTCGAGCACGCGCAGCGCGGCGCCGCGCCGGCTCGCGCCGTGCGGATCCAGCAGGTACAGCACCTTCTCGTCCGTCACCGCGTGCGCCATGGGGATGCCCGAGGGATCGAGATCCGGGAAGGTCTCCCGGATGCCGCGCCCGCGCGTGACCGCGCCGGACACGCCGAACGCCAGGTCCTCCGCCCGCTCGAAGCACACCACCTGCATCGGCATCCCGGGCATCGCGCGGCTCACCAGCGCGGGCGCGCCGTCCGCGCCGGCAAGCGCGCGCGACAGCGTGGCGAGGAAGCCGCCGGCCGCAGGGCCGAAGCCCACGCACGCCACGTCCACCTCGAGCGTCTGTCGTTCGATGTCCGTGTCCGGCATGTCCGCGCTCCTCCGGCCGCTCGCGGCTACTGCGGGTAGTCCAGCGCTTCCGGGATGGCCACGCCGGCGAGGGCGTGGGCCGCGCGGTCCTTCGCCAGCCGCGCGCCCGTGATGCAGCCGTCCAGCCGGCGCCGCAGACGCTCGAACGGCTCCAGGCCGCGGAAGCTCGCGCACGGGCCCGCCTTCGGCGCGTGCGTGCCGTCCGTCTCCACGACGTCCCCGTACGCGCGCTCGCCCGCGTCGATCCCGGGCATCACGGACTCCAGCCGGATGAGGTCGTCCGCGCCGAAGCACGACGCCCCGTTCTCCCACGACGGGTGCCGGTTGTAGCCGAACACGAGCTCCGTGCAGATCCGCGCCGCCTCGCCGGCCGCGCGCGCGGCCTGCACGTGGCAGAGGTCCTGCAGGAAGGCGAACGTTCCCGCGTGCTCCGCGTCGTCCAGCTCCATCGCGTCCAGGATCTGGTAGCGGGACGCCAGCAGCCAGCACAGCGCGTCCGCCATCGGGAACGTGACGCCCTGGCGCTGCCCGCGGTACAGCGCCTTGCCGTCCGCGTCCGTGGCGCGCAGGAGGTGGCGCAGCGTCCACTGCCAGAGCTCCATCGCGGAGGCGAGCGCGCACGCGCCCGTGCCGGGGCGTCGCCCGGCGATCCGCCGCAGCTCGGCGATCCAGTCCCGGAGCTGCGCGAGGAACACCTCGCTCGTCATCGTCACGGAGAGCTGCCGGCGCTGCACGGCCTCCGGCCCCTCGTACGTGGCCTCGAGCTGCGCGTCCATCCACTTGTGCGCGAGGAAGCCGGGGCAGTCCTCGGTGATGCCGTAGCCGCCCATCAGGCTCACGGCCTCGCGCATCGTGTTCGCGCCGTGGCCCGTGTTCCAGAGCTTGCAGGCGGGGCAGATCACGTTCGCCACCGCGTCCGCCAGCACGTACTCCACGAGCGGGTCCGCGGTGAGCCCGGCGATGCGCGCGTCGTCCCGCGTGGCGGCGGGCCGTCGCGCCAGTTCCAGCGCCTCGAGCGCGGCCGCCTCCACCTTCTTCAACTCCCGCATCTCCGCGCGCGGACCGTCCACGCCACGCTCGCGCAGCAGCTCCTCCTTGCGGTCCTCCACCGGGTCGAAGGCGTCGAAGTGCCGCGCCGCCGCGAACCCGAGCGACGCGCTGGCCTCGCCGGTGGCCCACACGTCCACGAGGCGATGCAGCACGTCCTCCTTCTGCTGCAGGCCCATGTCGTAGCGCGGGGTGCCGGGCTTCTCGGCGGCGCCGCCGCGGAAGCGCGCGCGGTGGTAGCGGATCAGCGGCTCGATCGCGGACAGCAGCTTCGCCGACGTCATCAGGCCCACGGTCACGCGCGTCCGGCGGAAGACGCTCTCGATCACCGCGCCGTGATCGTGGTTCGGCACGATCACCCCGTCCCGCACCGTGTACCCGCCCACGATCCGGCTCGCCGGCACCGTGAGCGAGAAGATGGGGTCCGTGGTGGACGAGAGCTGGTGCACCATCTTCCGCGTGGGCGTGCCCCGGTCGAACGTGCCGGGGTCGTTCTCCTCGAGGAGGATCACGCAGCTTCCGTGGATCCGGGGATCATCCGAGGTCACCGCCGCGGTCACGAAGTTCGCGAAGCCCATGTTCGTGATGAAGCGCCCGCGCTTCTCCACGCGCAGGAGCGGCTCCTGTCCGTCGTCCCACCGTTCCACCCGGACCTTGCCGGACAGCACGCCGGTCTCCACGCCCACGAACGGCAACGGCTCGGTGAGGCAGAACGCGCCGCGCCACGGCTTCGCGGCGCCGCCGGGCACGCAGCGCGCCATGGTCTCGCGGCGCTGCTCCGGCGTGCCCTTCTCGTGGATGGGCGCCAGCGCGAGGCAGCCGGCCAGGCTGCACGTGGCCGCGCCGCCGTCCACCCACGCCAGCTCGAACGCGGCGAGCGCGAGCGCGAAGTTCTTCGGCCCGACGAGGTAGCCGCCGAACTCCGGGTCCATGTACAGGGACGTCAGTCCCGCGTCGTCGAACGCATCGAGCAGCGCGGACTTCGCCTCGGTCCACTCGTGCGCATGCCGCGCGCCCTCCGCCACCAGCCGCGCCACCGGCCCGCGGGCCACGGAGCGCGCGGACTGCACGACCATCTGCAGGTCGTACCGGTCCCGGAACCGCCAGAGGATCTGCCGTGCGTCGTCCCCGGGCAGCGTCTCGAGCGCCGGCCCGGCGGCCGTCCCGGCCACCTTCGCATCCATGGGGTAGCCCCTTTCGTGGTCGGGGCACGCGCGCCCCGTCGCTGGGGTCGATCGAGCCAAGGTACGCAAAGGGGAGCAACGAGTCCACTTTGGGGCCGGACGACCCGACCCGTCCCCGGGCGCCGGACTTGCCACCGAAGTCGTTGGGCAGCCGCTACTTGGGACCTTGCGCGCCCGCCACGGCCGCCTGCCCGAACGCGATGCCCCCGTCGTTCGGCGGGAAGGCGCGCGGCACGAGCACCCGGACTCCCCGCCCGGCCAGCCCCGCGGCCGTGCGCTCCAGCAGGCGGACGTTCTGGAAGACCCCGCCGGAGAGGACCACCGTGTCCAGGCCCCGCTCCCCCAGGAGCGCGAGGCACGCGGCCACCGTCCCGTCCGCGAACCCGTCGTGGAAGCGCGCCGCGATACGCGCCGCCGGCACCCCGGCCGCCGCGTCCCGCTGCACGGCGCGCACGAGCGCGCGCGCGTCGAGGATCCGCATCCCCGGCGTTTCCGCGATCGGGAACGCGTACGCTCCGGCCCCGTCGCGACCCGCGTCCGGATCGGCCGCCGCTTCCAGCTCCGCCGCCGCCTGCCCCTCGTAGGTCACGCGCGCGCGGATCCCGAGCAGCGCGGCCACCGCGTCGAAGAGCCGACCGGCGCTCGTGGTCGCGGGCGACGCGAAGCCGCCGCGGGCGAGACGCGCGATCGTCGCCCAGGTCGCGGCGTCCACGTCGCCGCGCAGCACTTCCGGAACCGGCGGCACCTCGTCGTCGCAGGCGACGAGCCACGCGCACGCCATGCGCCATGGCTCGCGGATCGCCGCCGCGCCGCCCGGCATGCGGACCGGCCACAGGTGCGCGACGCGCCCGAAGCTCCGGAGGTCCCCGGCGAGCAGCTCGCCGCCCCACACGGTCCCGTCCGGGCCGTACCCGGTGCCGTCGTAGATCACGCCGAGCGCCGGCCCGCGCTCCCCGTGCTCCGCGAGGCACGCCGCGAGGTGCGCATGATGATGCTGCACACCGACCCGCGACACGTCGCCGCGTTGCCGCGCGTACTCGGTGGAGAGGTAGTCCGGGTGCAGGTCGTGCACCGCGGCCTCCGGAGCCACGGCGCACATCCGCTCGAGGTGCGCGATCCCCTCCCGGTACGAGCGGAGCGTCTCGTAGTTCTCGAGGTCGCCGATGTGGTGTCCCACCCACACGCGCCGTCCGCGCCCCACGGCGAACGTGCACTTCAGCTCCGGCCCGCACGCCAGGACGGGTCGCGGCAGCGGATCCGGCAGATCGAACGGGAGCGGCACGTACCCGCGCGACCGGCGCAGCATCAGCGGCACGCGCGCGCCGCCGAGCGACACCACGCGCACCACCGAGTCGTCGGTGCGGGTCTCGATCGGGCGGTCGTGCACGAGGAACAGGTCGGCCAGCGGGCGCAGCCGCTCCGCCGCCTCGGCGTCGTCGTACGCGATGGGCTCGTCGGAGACGTTCCCGCTGGTCATCACGAGGGGAGCGCCGGCATCCGCCAGCAGCAGGTGGTGCAGCGGCGTGTACGGCAGCATCACGCCGAGCTCGCGACGCCCCGCGGCCACCGCGTCCGCCACCGGCGCGTCCGGCTGCCGCGCGGCCAGCACGATGGGCCGCTCGCGCGAGCAGAGGAGCGCCTCCTCCTCCGCGCCGAGCCGCACGAGGCGACGCGCCGCATCCGCGTCCCGCGCCATCAGCGCGAACGGCTTGTCGTCGCGGCCCTTGCGGCGGCGCAACGTCCCCACGGCCCGCGCGTCGTCCGCGCGGCACGCCAGGTGGTATCCGCCGAGTCCCTTCACCGCCACGATCGCGCCGCTCCGCAGGGCCGCAGCCGCCGCGCGCACGGCGTCGTCCTCGGGACCGGCCGCCGCGCCCGCCGCATCCACGAGCCGCGCGCGCGGCCCGCACACCGGACACGCGTTCGGCTGCGCGTGGAAGCGACGGTTCGCGGGATCCTCGTACTCCACGCGGCAGGCGTCGCACATCGCGAAGCCGGCCATGGTGGTGAGCGCGCGGTCGTACGGCACGCCGCGCACGATCGTGAAGCGCGGCCCGCAGTCCGTGCAGTTGATGAACGGGTAGCGGAACCGCCGGTCCGAGGGATCGAGCAGCTCGGCGAGGCACGCGTCGCACGTGGCGATGTCCGGGGAGATCAACGCCTCCGACGCTTCCCCCGCGGCGCTCTCGAGGATCGAGAAGCCGCCGGCGGCGCCGGTGGGCGCCAGCTCGTCGACCGCCAGGGAGTCGATGCGCGCGAGCGGCGGTCGCTCCGCGGGCAGCCGTTCGAGGAACCGGGCGACCGCGGCGGCCGGACCCTCGGCCTCCACTTCCACACCGCGGGAGTCGTTGCGCACGAACCCCTGCAGCGCGAGCGACGCCGCCAGCCGGAGCACGTACGGGCGGAACCCCACGCCCTGCACGATGCCCGTGAGGGCAACCCGGATCCGCCGAGGTGGCTCCTGCCGCATGCGGGCCCTCACCTGCTCTCGCTGCGCTCCCCGCGCGACGAGCGTGCCGCAGGGTACGCCGGAGTTCCCGCCCGGAACAGGGACCGGTGGCTCATGGGCCGGATCGTTCGCCGGTGGTCGAGCCGTCATCTCCGGTGAACCGGTACGACGCTTGCGGTGTTCCCCCCATGTGGACGCGCGCGACGGCGCGTCCGTCTCCGCACGCGCGGCACTCCCCGCGAGCGTCGCCGTGCCTGCCATCCACGCCCGGGAGGACCCGAATGACGACGAGAACCAGCGGGAGCGACACGGAGCGCACGACCTCGCAGTTGAAGGATCAGATGGAAACGCTGAAGGAGGACATGGGACAGATGGGCCGGCTCGCGAAGACCGCCGCCGCCGAGAAGGTGGACGAGATGAGGGAACGCGCGCGCGAGGTCGTGAGCGCCGGACGCGAGAAGACGGTCAAGTACGAGGACGCCCTGCTCGAGAAGGTGCGCACGCACCCGCTGCAGACGGTGGCCGTCGCGGCGGGCGTCGGGTTCGTGCTGGGCTTCCTGACCCGGCGACGCCCGTGAGCGCCGCCGCCCCCCCGGGGAGCGCGGCCGCGCGCTCCCCGCGGAACGGTCATGCCGCGGCCGGCCCGGGGGACGAGACGCTCGAGCGCCTCGCCGGCATGGCAGCGGACCTCTCGGATCTCGCACGGGTGCGGATCGAACGGGTCCACGAGCGTGTGCGGGACGCGTCGGTGCAGGGGCGACGGGCGCTCTGGGCAGGGCTCGTCGCGGCCGCGGTCTCGGTGACCGCCGTGGTGCTCGTGATCCGCGGGGCATCCGCGGGCGTGGCGTCGTTGCTGGGGCCGGGGAGTGCATGGCTGGCGGATCTGCTCGTGGGCGTGCTGGCGCTGGCGGCGGTGGTCGTCACGCACTTCGCACGGCATGCCGCCGTGCAGCGGCGCCGCGTGCGCCACCTGGAACGTCGGCTCGCCCCCAAGGGAGGTGCGCCATGACGCCCGCGGAGTACCTGCGCCGGCGCGAGCACGGGCTCCGCCGCTCCCTGCATGCGCGCGGGTCGGCGCTCCTGACGGACGCCGACCGCCGGCTCGACCTCTCGGAGAGGATCCGCCGTCATCCGTGGCTCGCGCTCGGCGCGGGCGCACTGGCCGGCGGGCTCCTCGGGGGACTCGCGGCGCGGGTGCCCGTCGGGGGCGCCGTGCGCGGACTGGCATCGCCCCTGCTGCGCATCGCCTCCGCCGCGTGGAGCGCGCCGCACGCTCCGCACGGGGAGATGGCCGACGGGACGCCGGCGGACTGATCGGGCGGCGATCGACGGCCGCAGCGAAGCAACGCGCCGGTGCCGCCCCCCGCATGGGGTCGGGACTGGACGCCCGGGACGGCCGCGGTATGCTTCTGCCATGCGATCCCGACGTTCCGTCGTTCCGCTGGGCGTGTTCGCCCTCGCCCTGCTCGCCGGGTGCGCCGGCGGCCGCCCGGACGCGGGCGAACCCGTGGCGGACGCCGACCTCGCGCGCGCGCACGAGGCCCTCGGGCCGTTCCAGCGGGAGCTGATGGGCGCCCTGTCGAAGGCCATGGCGGACGGCGGCCCGGAGGCGGCCATCGACGTCTGCCGCACGGAAGCGCCCGCCATCGCGGCGGCGGCGGCGACGGGCGGAGCGGGCGTCGAGATCGGCCGCACCAGCCACCGCCTGCGGAACCCGGCGAACGCGCCGCGCCCGTGGATGGAGCCGCTGCTCGCGGCGTACGTGGCGGACCCGGCGAACGCGAAGCCTCGCGCCGTGCGTCTCGGCAAGGACCGCATCGGCTACGTGGAGCCCATCCGCGTCAGGGGCATGTGCCTGGCGTGCCACGGGGAGGACGTGTCCGCGTCCATCCTCGAGCGCGTGCGCGCGCACTACCCGGAGGACGCCGCCACCGGGTTCCGCGACGGGGACCTGCGCGGGATGTTCTGGGTGGAGCTGCCCAAGTCGTCCTGAGACCCCGGCGCGGCGTGCGGTCAGTCCGCGGCCGCTCCGTCCCCGCCCGCGTCCGGCCCCGCCACCGGCAGCACGAGCTCCACGTCTTCGCTCTCCTTCCCCGGCTCCACGAGCACGCGCGCCCGCTTCTCGCCGCGGCCCGCCGCCGCCGCGCGCACCTCCCACGTGCCCGGCTGCAGCCCGAGGATCGTCCACCGGCCGTCGAGGCCGGTCGAAGTGCGGGCGACGTCCGTGCCGGACACCGCCTCCACCGCCGCACCGCCGACCGGCCGTCCACCGCCCGCGTCCCCGTCGATCCGACCTTCCTCCCGCACCAGTCCGGACACGGCGCCGCTCGTCGTGAGGTTCGCCACGCGCAGCACGGGATGGAAGTGGAAGGAGCGGATGTCCGCCGCGCGGCGCGCCGACGCCGGGATCGCGCGGAACGACCCGGACACGTCGAAGTCCAGGAGGACCTCGGTCGTGTCCGCCCCGCCCACCGCGATCGGCGGCTGCGGGAAGATCTTCAGGCCGCTCGTGTCGCCCGACGGCACGCGCAGGTCGAACGTGCGCCCGTCGGTCAGGGTCACCGCGCCCTCCGGGACGCGCACGCGGATCTGGTCCACGACGCCCGCGGGCAGGTCCGCGGAGACGAGCACCTCGGTGATCCCGTTGCGCAGTTCCATCAACTCCACGACGCGCGGCTCCTCGGACAGGACGTAGAACGCGGACTCCTCGTCCGCGTCCGCATCCACGTAGACCTCCACGCGGTCGATGAGCACGTGCGCCGAGGCGATCGCCTCGAACGGGTACGGCGCATCCGAGACGCGCACCACGAAGGCGCCCCGCGCCGGCCGGTCCTCGTCCGTGCACCCGCCGGCAAGTCCCGCCGCCAGCGCGGCCACGAGGAGGAGCAGGAACGGTCGATTGCTCGAACGGCGGTTCATGATCTCCCTCCGGTTGCGGGGGACCCGGAACGCTCTTGCGAGAGGTGTACCAGAACACCGGCGCCGAGGGAGCCGAATCGTCGCCAGGGAACGCGAGCGGACGCGAACGCGATCACGCCGCGCGCGGTAGAACTTGCCGGATCGTTTCGAAACTCCACGAACGGAAGCGCCGCGCGTCCGGGGGTGCATTCCGCGCAAACCACGCCGCCCCGGCGGCTTGCACGGCGTGGCACGCGCGCTGCTATGCGGATCCCGCGTGCTGTCCGGGACTCCCCTGCGGAGGATCGGCGATGCAACCCCTACGCAGTCTCGTCACGGGCGCGCCGGCGTCGCGAGGAGCGCGAGGAGGAGGATGGCCGCCCGCGTTCCTTCGGCGGATTCGCCCGGGCGCACT
>CAYYFX010000002.1:78459-99519 GCA_964471155.1 uncultured Gemmatimonadota bacterium
CGCGAGGAGGAGGATGGCCGCCCGCGTTCCTTCGGCGGATTCGCCCGGGCGCACTCCGGGTTCTTCGGCCTCGAGGTCGGGGCCGATCGCTGGACGTTCGAACGCGCGGACGGCGCGGAGGTGACCACCACTCCGGTGTCCCTCGCGCTGCTCGCGTACCCGCTGCCGTTCGCGTACGTGCTCGGCGGCGGCGGGCGGTACGACGCGTCGATCGCGGAGACCGGCGGCACGGGCGCGGAGGCGTCCGGGCTGAGCTGGCTGATCGGCGCGGGACTCGAGATCCCGGTGCTGCCCGCGCTGCGCCTGACCGGCGACATCCGCTACGGGTACGTGGACCGGGACCGGGATCGCCTGGCGCAGCTCGGTCTCGACGACCGCGACTGGGTCATCTTCCACGCGGGCGCGATGCTCGCGCTGCCGCCGGGCGCACCGTGACCGCACTTCCAACAGGAGGAACGATCATGCGACACCACGACCGCACGACCCGGACGTTCGCCGGCCTCGTCGCCGCCGCCGCGCTCGCGTGCGCGCCGGGGCCGGCCGCCGCCATGGGGTCGCTGGCGCCCCCCGAGGCGGGCCGCGAGTTCGGCCTCGGTCTCGTCGTCGGCGAGCCCACGGGCATCACCGGCGAGAAGTGGCTCTCGCACCGCACGTCGGTCGATTTCGGCGCCGCGTGGTCGATGGACGGCCACGACTCGATGGATCTCGTGGCGGACCATCTCTGGTACGACCACGATGCGCTCGACGACGACCCGCGCCGCTTCGCGCTGCACTACGGCCTGGGCGGGCGGCTGCGCATCGAGGAGGACGGCGCGGACCGCATCGGCCCGCGCTTCCCGCTGGGCGTGACGTACTTCGCGGACGGCGGTCGCGTGGGGATCTTCCTGCAGGTGGCGCCGGTGCTGGACCTCGCGCCGGACACGGACCTCGACGTGCAGGCGGGTCTCGGCGCGCGCTACTTCTGGCGGTGAGCCGCGCCCGGCGCGCCGCGACGCTCAGCGCGAGGCCGCGATCTCCTCCGCGAGGAGACGCGCCTTGCGGGCGAGCGTCGCGGCCGCGTCCGGGTCCATCTCCAACGCGGTGCGCGCCTGCGCGACGAGCCCCTCCACCGCGCGCACCTTGTCGGCGCGCTCCTCGTCGGTGGAGGGGGCGAGTGCCGCGATCAGCCGCTCCGCCTCCACCACGTCCTTGCGCGCCTGCACCACCAGCTCGGCCCGCTTGTCGGTGCCGAGCTCCACGGCCACCTCGCGCTCCGGCACGGCGGGCGCCGCGGCCGCGAGCGTGTCCGCGGGCGTGCCCGCGGGCGCCGGCTTCGCGTCGGCCACGGGCTTCGCCGGGGCGGGGGGAGGCGGGTCCGGCGCCGTCTCCGGCCCGGGCCGGTCGACCGGGGCGTCCGCGCGCGGTGCCACCGATGCGGCGCCGCCGCAGCCGGCCAGCCAGGTCGTGAGAAGCAGAAGGACCGCCGCGGATCTCATGCGTCCCTCGCGGGGAAGCGCAGCGTGACCGTCGTCCCCTCGCCGGGCGCGGAGCGGATGTCCACCTCGCCGCCCTGCATCTCCACCGCCTGACGCACGAGCGGAAGTCCCACGCCGGTCCCATCCTTCTTCGTGGTGTAGAAGAGGTCGAACGCGCGCTCGAGCTGCTCGGGGGACATGCCGGGCCCCGTGTCCGCCACGGCGACGGAGATCCTGTCCCCGGCGCGTTCCGTCCGCAAGACGATTCTCCGGTCCCGCGACGGCGTCGCCTGGATCGCGTTGTGGACGACGTTCCGCAACGCCTGCCGGAGCACCTCCTCGTCCCCGACCGCCCAGAGCGGCCCCGCGGCATCCGGCCCCTCGAGGGCCAGCCCGGCAAGGTCGGCGTCGCCCTCGGACTCGCGGCACACGGAGCGCGCGAGGGCCGCCACGTCCAGCGGCCGCGACGCGGGCGGCCGCAGGCGCGCGATCGTGAGGAACCCGCGGATCACCCGGTCCAGCCGCTGCACCTTGGAACGCGCCCCCGCGAGATGCTCGTCCACCTCGCCGCCCTTCGACACGGAGCGTGCCGCGTCCAGCTCGAGGCTGAGCGACTGCAGCGGGTCCCGGAGCTCGTGCGCCACGCCGGCGGCCATCTCGCCGAGCCGCATGAGCACGCGCGCGGGGTCGCCCGCCGGACCCCCGGCGTCCCCGCGGCCCGCCGGCACGCGATCCCGGTCGCGACGGAACTGCTCGCGCAGCAGGTTCAACTCCCGCGCGAGACGGCGGAACTCCTCCGCCCCGGACTCCGGGATCTCCGCGTCCAGCCGTCCCTCGCGGATGGCGGCGAGCCCGGCCTCCAGCGTGCGCACCTCGCGCACGGCGAGCCGCGAGAGCACCACGCCCGCCGCGATGGCCAGCGAGAAGATCACGACCGCCACGAGCAGCCCCCGCCGGAACGACTCCTTCACGGCTTCCCACAGGAACGCGCGCGTCACGACGACATGGATGGACGCGAAGGGACGGTCGTCCCGCACGAGCGCGGTGGTGTAGGACCACCGCTGGCCCGGCTGCCGCAACGCCCAGAGCGTGGCGAACGACTCCGCGAGGTTGCCCGCCCGCGGGATCGGCGGGTGCTCCTGCACCGGCTTCCCCACCTCGCTGCCCAGGCTGTGGGCCACCGCGACGCCGTCGGGATCGGTGACCGCCACGTGCAGGACGGTCACGGCCTGCGCGATCGCATCCGCGAGCACGAGCGCGAGGCGCGGCTCGCGCGCGTAGCTCCGCAGCGCCTCGCCCTCGTGCTCCCGCGCGAGCAGATCCAGCTCCCGCCGCACGCCCCGCGACGTGAACTCGCACTCCGCGTGCGCCCGTTCCGTGGCCAGCCGCGCCACGTTCGCCAGCTCCAGGAGCCCGGACGACGCCACGAGGAGGAGCGCCAGCCCGAGGAACGCCGCGGTCCGGCCCGCCCCGAACCGCTTCACGATCCGGAACCGTCGTCGCCGTCCGCCTCGTACGCGTGCAGCTTCGCGTACAGCGTCTTCGGGCTGATGCCGAGCACGGAGGCCGTCTTCCGCTTGTTGCCCTCGCAGTGCTCCAGCGTGCGCAGGATGAGCGCGCGCTCCGCGTCCCCGATGGACGTGCCCACGGGGATGCGCAGGTCGTCGCCGTCGGTCGCGATCGGGCGGGGGGCGCGCGCGCCGCGGATCGCATCCGGCAGATGGTGCGGCTGGATGTCGCCCTCCGGGCACAGCACCACGGCGCGCTGCACGGCGTTGCGCAGCTCGCGCCCGTTGCCGGGCCAGCGGTGCTTCGCCAGCAGCTCCAGCGCGTCGTCCGAGAAGCCGGTGATCGGCTTGCCGGATTCCTCCACCTGCTTCTCCAGGAAGTGCCCGGCCAGGAGCGTCACGTCCTCCGGCCGCTCGCGCAGCGGCGGCAGGTGGATGTGGAACACGTTGAGGCGGTAGTACAGGTCCTCGCGGAAGGAGCCTTCCTTCGTCAGCTCCTCCACCGCCACGTTCGTCGCGGCCACGACGCGCACGTCCACCCGCGTCTCGGAAGTCCCGCCCACGCGGCGCACCACGCCGTCCTCCAGCACGCGCAGCAGCTTCGTCTGCAGGTCCGACGGCATCTCCCCGATCTCGTCCAGGAACAGCGTGCCGTCGTGCGCCAGCTCGAAGCAGCCGGCGCGCGCGGACGTGGCCCCCGTGAACGCGCCCTTCTCGTGCCCGAAGATCTCGCTCTCCAGCAGGCTGGCGGGGATGGCGGCGCAGTTGATGGCCACGAGGCGCGCGCCCGCGCGCGGGCTCAGGCGGTGCAGGGTGCGCGCCACCAGCTCCTTGCCCGTGCCGCTCTCGCCGGTCACGAGCACCGACGCGTTCGACGGCGCCACCTGCTCCAGCAGCCGGAAGATCTCCAGCATGGCCGGCGACTTCCCCAGGAGATCCTGGAACCGGCCGGCCCGGACCATCTCGCGACGGAGCAGCATCACCTCGCGGCGCAGCGCGGAGCGCTCCAGCCCCTTCCCCACCACGGTCAGCAGGCGCTCGCGGTCCACGGGCTTCACCAGGTAGTCGTACACGCCGAGCTTCGTGGCCTCCACGGCGCTGCCGATGGAGCCGTGTCCGGTGAGGACCACGATCGTGAGCTCGAGGCCGCGCTCGCGCAGGTCCCCGATGAACTCGATCCCGCCCGCACCGGGCAGGTTCAGGTCCGTGACCACGAGATCGGGGGGCGCGGCCAGGACCCTCTGCGTGGCGGCGGCGGCGTCGCCGACCGACTCCACGTCGTAGCCCTGCGCGCTCAGCACGCGCTCGAGGCCGCGACGGATGGACTCGTCGTCGTCCACGACGAGGATCCGGGGGCGGCGCTCGTCCGATTCGCTCATGGGGCGTGGAACCCCCGGGGGACGGTTCGGTGCCGTGATCCGTGGCGAAAGGTAACGCGCGGTTCCTTCGTGCGCATGCAGGAAGTGCACACCGGCCGCAGAGGCCGCCTTGAGGGCACCGGGAGGGCGGTACGGGGCCACCCGCACGGGAGTCGGGCTGGCACGGACCTTGTTATGGGGAGACGGCGTCGGGGCGGCGCGCCCCGGGAGGAGGACACCGTGGCAAGGCATGGACACCGGGGAACGGCGGCACTGGCCCTCGCGGCCGGGCTGCTCTTCGTGAACGGCTGCGCGACCAAGGGCTACGTGGACGATCGCGTGGCGGAGCTGGGGACGCGGACGGAGGCCGACGATGCGCGGCTGCGCGCGGACCTCTCGAGCGGTCTGGAGAAGACGGGGCGCTCGGCCGAGGAGGCCCTCGCCCGCGCCTCCGCGGCGCGCGAGTTGGCGCTGGGCAACGTGGACTACCGGCCGTTGGAGGAGTGGACGATCCACTTCGCGTTCGACAGCGCCGAGCTCTCGGCGGAGTCCCGCGCGACGCTGGACGACGCGGCGGCGACCGCCGCCGGCAACCCGCGGGCGCTCGTGGACATCCTCGGGCACGCGGACACGACCGGACCGGACGCCTACAACGACGACCTGAGCCGGCGCCGCGCGGCCGCGGTGATGAAGTACCTCATCCTCCACGGTCCGGGGCCCGTGTCCCGGTATGCCGTCGTCGGCCTGGGCGAGACCTCTCCCGTCACGGCCGCGGGCGTCGAGGACCGACCGGGGAGCCGGCGTGTCGTCGTGGCGATGCTGGAGCGCGCCGAGCCCTCCGGTACGGGCCGGGCGGAGGAGGAACCCGTGATCTCGCGCGCGGACGATCGATGAGCCCCGCTCCGGAGCCCGCCCCGCCCTCCCGTCACGCCAGAGGGGGACCGAGCATCACGCGACGGTGAGGGCGGGCGGGTCCGGTGCGGGCCCCGCCGCGGATGTCGACGGGGACGAGCGGAGCGCGACGCAGGGGGAGGCGGAACGCGAGGCGGGGGAAGCGCCGGCAAGCCGGCGGGAAGGAGAGTGCACGGACATGAGGACGACACATGCGGGCCCGGCGATCCGGGCCGGAAGCGCGATCCTGGCCGCAGCGCTGATGGTGGCCGGGTGCGGGGAGCGGACGGAACTGGTGGAGGTTCCGGCCGGATCCAGCTTCGTGGTGGCGCTCACCGAGCCGTTGAGTACCTCCGGCAGCGAGGCCGGGGACACGTTCGAGGCGCGGGTGGAGCAGCCGTTGATCGTGCACGCGGAGCCGGTGATCGAGGTGGGCTCCACCGTGCGCGGCGAGCTCACCAGCGTGGTGAGCGGCGCGGACGGCCTCTCCACGCCCAGCCTCACGCTGGTCTTCAAGGAGGTCGTGAACGCGGACGGCGGCGTGCACGCGGTGCAGGCGCGCCCGCTCGTGGTGGCCGGGACGGAACCCGAGCCCACGGACGCGGGTGCAACCGCGCAGGAGACGGGCTCGGCCACGGGCGACGACCCGGCGCCTGACGCGCCCTCGGAGGAGTCCTCCATGGAAGAGTCGGACGCCCCGATGGCCGAGCCCGGTCCGGGGACGACGGACGGGACCGGGCCCATGCTCGCGACCGGCTCGGGGCCGGTGATGGTGCCCGCCGCGTCGGGGGACATCATGTTGCCGTCCGGTCAGGAGGTCCGTGTGGAGCTCGCGGCGTCCGCACGCCTGCCGCTGTAGGACCGGGAGCCTGCCCACCCGGTGAACGCGCCGTCCCGCGCACGCGGGGCGGCGCTTCCTCGTGCCGCGAACGGTCAGGGGACGGGGCGCCGTCCGCGCCACTCCCGCAGGGCCACGACCGCCAGGGTCAGGCCCGTGAGCGGGACGACGAACCACAGCATGGCGCCGCTGAAGGCCGGCAGCGCGTCGTGCTGCGATGCGCGCAGGATCAGCCACGTGACGTACACGCCGTAGTACACGAGGAAGAGCCCGCCCTCCCAGCGGTCGATGCGGTGCCCCGTGGCGAGGATGGGCAGGCAGGCCGCCGCGGCGGCGAGCATGACCGGCACGTCGAAGCGCATGGCGGCCGTGGAGGCGGCCACACCGTCCGGCGCGAGCGCGGAGGAGAGCCCCAGCACGCCGAGGATGTTGAACAGGTTGCTGCCGATCACGTTGCCGGCGGCGATGTCCCGCTCCCCGCGGATCGCGGCCAGGATCGACGTGGCCACCTCGGGCAGCGAGGTGCCCGCCGCCACGATCGTGAGCCCCACCACGAGCTCGGAGACGCCGAGGGCGAGGGCGATGTCCGAGGCAGCCGCCACGAAGGCGCGCGAGCCGGCCACGAGCAGCGCGAGACCCGCGAGCACGAGCGCGATGCTGCGCACCGCGGCGGCCGCGCCCGCCGGAGGCGGCGCATCCGCGGGCGTGGGGTCGCCGGCCGCATCGCGCCGCGCCATGCGGAGCGTGAACGCCGTGTAGGCCGCGAGGCCGCCGAGCAGCAGGAGACCGTCGACCCGTCCGACCTTCCCGTCGAGCGCGAGCGCGGCCCCGATCAGCGACACGCCCAGCACCAGCGGCACATCCAGGCGCACGAGCTGCCGCGCCACGACGAGCGGGGCGATGAGCGCGGAAGCGCCCAGGATGAACAGGACGTTGAAGATGTTCGATCCCACGACGTTGCCGAACGCGAGATCCCCGTCGCCCGCGACCGCCGCCGACGCGCTGACGGCCAGCTCCGGCGCGCTCGTGCCGTAGGCGACCACCGTCAGGCCGACCGCGAGCGGGCTCAGCCCGGCGGCGAGCGCGAGACGGGATGCGCCGCGCACCAGCAGCTCGGCGCCGAGGACCAGGCCGGCGAGACCGGCCGCGAGCAGGAGAAGGGTCATGCGGGCACGCCCGCCTCGTCCGGGAGGACCCGGTAGCGGAGCAGGCAGCCGACTCCGCCCAGGTCCATGAGAGCCGGGCTCTCGTTCACGACCTCCACGGGGCACCCGCTGCGCTCCGCCAGGCGCACCAGCTCCTCGCGGAGATCCGCGGACACCGGACCGCGTGCGCCGCACTCCGGGCACGCCGGGGGCGGCGCGCCCAGATCCAGGGCCCGGCACGCCGGGCACTGCCAGGCGGTGTCGGGCTCCCACGCCTTCGCGATCACGAGCGCATCCGCCTGGGCCCAGCGAAGGGCCTCCAGCGTCTCCGCCGCGCCCGCCTCCCCGAGCCCGCCGGTCTCGATCTCCCGGCACAGGGAATCCACGAGCGCCCGCGACTCCCGTTCCTCGGCACGCACGAACGTCGCCAGCGTGGCCAGCACGACGTCCTCCGTGAGCGCGTCCGGCGATGCGACCACGGCGTCCACCAGCTTCGCCTGCAGGTGTCGGGGCAGGGCGTCGCACACGCGCGCCACCATCTGCTCCTCGCCCGCGACGATGAGGTGGGTGTGCCCGCCCTGGCGCATCAGCGCGTCGACCACGCGAATCTTCTCGCGCACGAACTCGTCGGTCCGGCCCTCGCGATGATGCCGGTAGTGCTCCCGGCTCCAGCGCTCCCGCACGCGCTCCGGCTCGGCCGGCCGCTCGCGCCAGACCTGCTCCGTCACCGCGCCCAGGTTCACTTCCACGACCCGTGCCTCGTGCGGCGTGGTGATGACGACCACGTACCGGTGGTACGTGTCCTTCAACTCGACCAGATGGTACACGTTCGGCGTGGGCCCGACCGAGAACCAGGTGGGCAGCGGCACCTGGAAGGCCATCGCCGCGAACAGCGGCGTCCCGCCGGCCCGCGCGAAGATCGCCGCGCCCTTCGCATCGTCGGGACGCGACGCGAGCCACGACTCCACCCGGCCCAGGGCCTCCTCGAAGTCGCGCCGGGCCGCCCGCGGGAGGCTGCGGCGCACCGCGCGGATGCGCCCGTCGAGGGCGTCGCGCCAGCGACGTCCCGTGTCCAGGTCCACGTAGCAGCTGATCACCGGGGCCCCCGTCGGCTCCACGGTCACCAGGTTCCGGATCGTCCGTCTCAGCTCGTCCAGTCGCATCGCGCTCCTCCGTTCAAGGCCGCCGGGACCGTCCCGGGACTCCTCCGTTCTACGGGATCCGACGACCTGTAGACCATGATGATGTTTCGAGCATATCATTCGAGATATTCGACAGATTCCGGAGCGTCGCCGCGTGGAGTGGCTGAACTACCACCACCTGCTCTACTTCTGGGTCACGGCCCGCGAGGGCAGCATCGTGCGGGCCGCGGAGGTCCTGCGGCTGTCGCACCCCACCATCAGCACCCAGATCCGCATGCTGGAGGACTCCCTCGGCGAGAAGCTGTTCCGGCGCACCGGGCGACGGCTCGTCCTCACCGATGTCGGGCGGGTCGTCCTCGGGTACGCGGACGACATCTTCGCCACCGGCCGGGAGCTCCTGGACACGGTCCGCGGACGGACCACGACCGGACCCGCGCGGCTCCGGGTGGGCGTGGCCGACGTCCTGCCGAAGCTCGTGGTGCGGCGTCTCCTGGAGCCCGCCTGGACCTCCCCGGACGCGGTGCGGCTGGTGGTCCGCGACGACAAGCCCGAACGCCTCCTCGCGGACCTCGCCCAGCACCACCTGGACGTGGTTCTCGCGGACGCCCCGCTGGGTCCCGGCGGGCCGATCCGCGCGTTCAACCACCTGCTCGGCGAGAGCGGCATGGGGATCTACGCGCCGCGCCGGCTGGCCGCCCGGCTCCGCCGGGGATTCCCGCGCTCCCTCGACGGCGCGCCCATGATCCTGCCCACGGACACCGCCACCGTGCGGCGGAGCCTCGACGCGTGGCTCGAGCAGGAAGGGATCCGCCCGCGCATCGTGGCGGAGTTCGAGGACAGCGCGCTCCTGAAGGTGTTCGGCGAGGACGGTCCGGGAGCCTTCCCGGCGCCCGTGGTCGTGGAAGACGCAGTCCGACGGCGGCATGGCGTGGCGCCGGTCGGCCGCATCCCTTCCGTCCGCGAGCGCTTCTGGGCGATCACGGTGGATCGCCGCATCCGCAATCCCGCCGTCGCCTCGATCTGCACGACCGCGCGCACGGACCTCTTCGGGCCGGGCGGCGACACCGCCCCGAGCTCGAGCTGAGCCGCCGGATCCCGCGCGCGGCCCGCCGCCTTCCGCCGTGTCCGCCGCCCGCCGGCTCCTGCGTTTCCCCGGCAGACGCATTCCCCCGGCCCGGGAGGCCCCATGAACCCCGCGATGTGCCCGCATTCCCGCCGTTCCCTGCTCCGCGCGGCGAGCCGCGCCGTTCCGCTGCTCGCCCTCATGCTGGTGCCCGCGCCGAGCGTCCGCGCCGACGGAACGACGTGCGTCTTCCCGCCCCTCGAGGGCGGCCCGCTGCCGGCCCACGCGCGAGAGGCCCGCGCCCGGATGCGCGCGCACCAGCCCCCGGTGACGGCCGGCTTCGTGGAACGCGCCCACGGCGTGGCCGAGCGGATCCGGGCCGTCGAGCGCGGGCTCCTCCGCGCGGACGACGTGCCGGCAGGCGCCCTCGCCGTCACGGGGACGCTGTCCATCCCGGTCCTCCCGATGCGCTTCGCGAACACGACCGCCGACCCGTTCAACCCCGTCTCGCTGGAAGCGCGGCTCTTCCTGTTCGGCACCACGGGCACCATGACGGAGTACTTCGACGAGGTCTCCTACGGGAACCTGAACGTGACCGGCGACGTCCACGGCTGGCGCGACGCCCCGGAGAACGACACGGTGTACGAGGGCACGGACAACGGCCTCTGGACCACGATCGGACCGTTCCTCACGGCCGCGTTCGAGCAGCACGACGTGGGCGTGGACTTCGGCCTCTACGACAACGACGGACCGGACAACATCCCGGACTCCGGCGACGACGACGGCGTCGTGGACATCGTCTTCATCGTGCACCCCGAGATGGGCGGCGAGTGCGGACCGGCAACGAACGCGAACATCTGGTCCCACCACTCGCACTACTCCAACTGGTTCGGGGGCGCCTACGTCACGAACGACCCGGGCGCGAACGGCCAGAACATCCGCATCGACCGGTACTGCATCTCGCCCGGCCTGAGCTGCTCCAGCGGCATGATCGAGATCGGCGTCTTCTGCCACGAGCTGGGACACGCGCTCGGGGTCCCGGACCTGTACGACACCGACGACGACGTCACCGGCAGCTCCCGGGGCATCGGCGACTGGGGACTGATGGGCGGCGGCAGCTCGAACTCCCCCTCGAGCCCGGCGCACATGACGGCGTTCACGAAGCACCACCTCGGCTGGCTCACCTACGTGAACCTGCTGCAGAACGACCCGTGGCTCTGCCTCCCGCCGGTGGAGCTGAACCCGACCGCCGTCCGGGTGTGGCCGCAGGGCGAGATCACGCACGAGTACTTCCTGGTCGAGAACCGGCAGAACATCGGCTTCGACGCGAACCTCTGGAACGAGGGCTTCGTGATCTACCACGTGGACGAGAACCGCTACGACGCGCTGCTGCACGACAATGCCGTCAACGCGAACGAGGCGGCCAAGGCGGTGGACGTGGAGTGCGCCGACGCGTTCACGGCCCAGCACGTCGTGGACGCCGACAGTCTCGACCTGGGCGACTCCGGAAGTCCCGGGAACGTCTTCTGCGACGGCGGCGGCCAGGACAGCTTCACGCCGTTCACCACGCCCGACACCCGCTCGAACTCCGGCGACTTCACCGGCATCGGCATCCGCCAGATCTCGGAGTGCGACGGGATCTCCGGTCCCGACGGTGGCTCGGACGGGCTCATGGTGTGCGGCGAGTTCACCGTCGGCGTCGCGGCCCCGGTGGACGTGTGCATCGAGGACTGCCGGTTCGACCACTGCAACCAGATCGCCACATGCGAGAACTGGTGGGGCAGCCCGGACATCTGGATCAACAACGACGACGACGCGTCCCCCGAGTTCCCCGCGCCGGGCGTGAAGAACAGGCTCTGGACCCGGGTGCACAACGACGGCACCGAACCGGCGGTGGCGACGACGGCGTACATCTACATCGCGAAGGGGGCGATGGGGCTCGAGTGGCCCGCGGACGCCGCGGCGCAGATCGGCCAGACCGGCTTCCCGGTGATCGCGCCCGGGGAGGCGCCCGAGGACCACATGATCTTCCAGTACCCGGACCTGCTGGAGCTCACCGGCCACTGGTGCATCGGCGTGGTGCTGCAGCAGACCTACGACCCCGCCGTGAGCCAGCAGGCGTTCACGACGAACAACATCGCCCAGGTGAACCGGCAGGTGCTGATCGACCGGGCTTCCGGGGGCGGGCTCGCCCGCGGCGGCGGCTGCGGGGACGTGGAGTTCCAGACGTGGATCCACCTGTACGACGGGTACAATCCGACCGGCGGGGGCGTCGTGGCCCAGGTGCGCCTGGGATCGCCGCCGAACTACAACGACGTGCAGCTCCCCGCGGGGTGGACCGTGGACGTGTCCCCCCAGGGGAACTTCCAGCTCGGGCCCGGGATCACGGACTCCGTCCTGGTGACGATCCAGGCGAGTGGCGCCGGACAGCTCCAGATCGCCCGCGTTCCGTTGAGCCTGTTCAACCTCGAGACCCAGACCACGATCGGCGGCACCACGATCGACGCGATCGTGGACTGCGTCGCCCCCGCGGCCGTGCAGAACTTCGCGGCCGGGTGGCGCGACCCCCACGGGGACAACGTCTCGGGACCCAACGTCCGCATCGACTGGGACACGGTCGTCCTGGACGAGCAGGGCGGACCCGAACTCGTGCAGTACTACGAGATCTACCGCGCGGCGGGATCAGGGATTCCCGTGCTCGTGGACCGCGTGGCCATCGACGCGGACGACGCCACGCCCGGCATGCAGTTCCACGACACGGTGCCGGCGGGCGACTGCCCCGCGGAGTGGACGTACACCATCCGCGCGGTCGACTACGCGGAGGGCGCCGGCGCGTTCGCTCCCCCGTTCGTGCTCGAGTGCACGGATCCGGCCACCTCCGTGGCGGCGATGCCGGCCCCGGCCGGGTCGAGGCTGCTGGCCCCGGCGCCGAACCCCGCGCGCACGTCCACCGTGATCGGATTCCAGCTCGATCGGGCCGGCGACGTCGACGTGACGATCTACAACGCGCGGGGCGAGCGGGTGCGCCGGCTGTGGACCGGGCACCGGGCGGCCGGCTCGCACGAACTCCGCTGGGACGGCCGCGACGACGACGGCCGGCAGCTCGCCAGCGGCGTCTACTTCACGCGCGCGGAGCTGCCCGGAGGGAGGAAGGAGACGCGGAAGATCGTGCTGAGCCGGTGATCCGGGCGCGGCGTCCGGACGGACGGCCGCGCGCGTGGCCGCGCGCTCCGCCGCCACGCTGCGCGACGGGCCGCTCCCCGGGGCAAGGCCGTGGGCTCCGGGAAGCCCTGGCAGTCCACCCGCCGGTTCGTCGCGTTTCTCTTCGGAGGCGGCCCCGATCCGGCGGCCGCCGGAACCGCCGCCGCGCCCGTGGCGGCCACCCGGGAGTCCCCCATGTCGCTCCGCCGTCCGTCCCCCGGCCCCGCCGGGGTCGCCGCCGTGCTGCTCGTGGCCGCCCTCGGCGCGTCCACCGCCCCCGCCGCCGTGTTGAACTGGATCAACCCGGGCGGCGGGCAGACGTCTGTCACGACGAACTGGAACCCCGCCCAGGTCCCCACCGCCGCCGACGCCCTGATCTTCAACACGCCGGGCAACTACTTCGTGACCTTCAACCCGGTGGCGAACGCGGCGGCCGGTCTCAGCTTCCGGCGCGGCATCCTGGGGATCGACACGAACGCGGGGAGTCCCATCGCCATCGGCATCCAGGGTCTGCAGTTCGCGACCTTCGCGGGCGACTCCGCCACCGCCACCGTCGTCTCGGACGAGCTCGTGTCGTCCGGGCCGATCGCCATCGGACAGAGTCTCTCCGCGTTCGGGGAGCTGCGCGTGTCGGGCGGCTTCGGGATCGTCCGCATCGCCGGCCCGACGAACGACCTCGCCGTGGGCAACTTCGGGAACGGACGCCTCGAGATCGTCGGCGGCGGGACGCTGGAGGTCGGCGACGACGTCCTCGTCGGGAACGCCTCCGGCAGCGTCGGCCGCATCGAGGTCACCGGCCGATCCACGTCGCCGCTCGTCCCGTCGACCCTCACGACCACGGAGACGGGCGGGGACATGATCGTGGGCAACGGCGGCTACGGGGAGGTGACCGTCGACACGGACGGGCTGGTGTACTGCTCGGGGAGCCTGTGGGTCTCCCCCGTGTCCCGTCCGGGGTTCGACGGGAACGGGGACGTCACCGTGGGCGAGGCGTCCTCCACGCGCAACGCCCAGCTCGTGACCGGGGGCGACCTGCTGATCGGGGGAACGTCCCTGATCGCCAGCGGCGACCTCTGCACGGTGCACGTCCGCCGCAACGGATCCGTTCTCGTGAACGGGAAGCTCTGGCTCGTGGGATCGGGCAACGCCACGTTGCGCATCGACGGCGGCGCGCCCGGCGGCGAGGTCCTCGCGACCGACTTCGTACTGTCCCGTCACGGCAACCTGGACTTCCCCGGCGGTCGCATCACGCTGCTCGGCGGCACCCTGGACACGGACGCGCAGCCGCTGACGATCGACAGCGCCACCGGCGGCCCGGGGAACGGTCCCACGCTCACGCTGGACTTCGGCTCCACCGCGAACCTCCCGACGGATCCCTCGACGTTCGTGTCGCTCACGCTCGGCGCCGCCGGCTTCGGCGAGATGCGCGTGCGGAACGACGCCGTGTGCACGCTTGCCGGGAATCTCCGCATGGGCAGCGCCGCCGGCGCGCTCGGCGTGCTCCGTCTCGACGACGGCGACCTGTTCGCCGGGAACGTGGACGCGGGCCTCCAGGGCCGCGCGCAGGTGTTCCTCTCCGACCGCGCGCGCCTCACGACGGACACGTTCGACCTGGGCACGCAGGTCAACGACGCCTCGCTCCTGGATCTCGAGGGCCGCTCGCTCGTGGAGGTCGGCTTCGGCATGACGATCGGCCGCAACGTGGCCCTGGCGGATCCGACGACGACGGCGTCCGTGCGGGACGAGTCGGTCCTGCGCGCGCTGTCCATGAACATCCAGGGCGGCGGCGGGCTCACGCTGGCGACGGACGGATCGGCCGAGGTGACCGGGCTCGTGCAGTGCGGCGGCGAGGTGAACCTGGACGGCGGGCTCCTCGTGGCGGACTCGCTCGCGGTGGCGAGCGGCGGCGAGCTGAACGGCAACGGCCTCGTGCGCGCGCGGATCGGCAACCGCGGCGTCGTCTCGCCGGGGCTGTCGGCGGGGCGCATCGAGACGAACGCGACGTTCACGCAGTCCGCCTCGGGCGTGCTGCGCATGGAGCTGGGGAACCACGCCGCGTCCGAGTGGGATACGCTGGCGGTGGCGGCGGCGGTGCAGCTGGACGGCACGCTGGCGCTGGTGCGGCTGCCGTCGTTCGCCGCGTCGTTCCGCGACGCGTTCACGCTGATGACGTACACGTCGCGCACCGGCGTGTTCGCCGACGTCACCCTGGACGGAGGCCCGCTGGAGGGATTCGAACTCGAGTACGGCCCCACCGCGCTCGTGCTCACGGCGGCCGGATCCACGGACGCGCCCGAAGCGGCCGGCCCGGGACTCCCGCGCGAGCTCGCGTTGCACGCACGCCGGATCGCGGGCGGCGCGGAGGTCGAGCTCGCACTGCCCGGGGCGGCGGACGTCGAGCTCGCCGTCTTCGACGTGGCGGGCCGGCAGGTGGCCGTGCTCGCGGACGGGCTCCTCCCGGCCGGGCGCAGGACCCACCGGCTGGACGGGGCCGCGGCGCCCGCCTCGGGGATCTACTTCGTGAGGGCGCGGGTGGCGGCGGCGGACGGCGTGGCGGTCCGGACCGCCCGCATCGCGATCCTGCGGTGAACGAGCCCGAGCGCGACGACCGTGCCCACGTTACGGCCGGGAACGTGGAGAAGGCACGACGCCGCGCCCAGGCCTTCCTCCAGGACCACGTCGCTCCCCATCCGGAACGGGGTGCGCGTTCCTGGACGAACCGGCTTCCGGGAGAGAGGTCGGCGGGCCGGCGCGGCAGCTTTAGCGGATCGCGGGATCGAGTCTAGCGCCGGGATGGGGGCTCCGGCCGGCCTGTCCGGTCGATCGGGCCGATCGCGTTCCCCGGGGCACACCCCCGAACCCCGGAGGACCCCATGGACGCCCGCCCCCTCCGGTCCGGTGGCGGATCGGCCCCCGCGCCGCGCGGGTCAGGCGCCCTCGCGGAGGTGCTCGTGCAGGAAGGACCGCGCCTTGCGCCAGTCGCGGCGGACCGTGCGGTCCGTCACGCCGAGCACCTCCGCGGTCTCCTCCTCCGAGAGGTCGCCGAAGAAACGGAGCTCCACGACGCGCGCGAGCCGTTCGTTCAACTCCGCGAGCCGCGTCAGCGCCTGGTCCAACTCCAGGATCTCCTGGATCCGGGGCGTATCGAACGCGTGGTGGTCCTCCAGCTCCACGACGCCCGCGCCGCCGCCGCGTCGCTGGGCCAGCTTCCGCCGCGCGTTGTCCACGAGGATCTGCCGCATCGCCCGCGACGCCACCGCGAGGAAGTGCGCCCGGTCCTGCCACGGCCCCGCGTTCGGTCCCGCGAGCCGGAAGTACGCCTCGTTGACCATGGCGGTCGTGCCCAGCGTGCCGGTCTGCCGGCCGCGCAGGTGGCTGCGCGCGATCCGGCGCAGGTCCTCGTACACGACGCGGAACAGGCGGTCGCGCGCCGCCTCGTCCCCGTCGCGCGCGCCGGACAGGAGCTTGCGGACCTCCTCGGTGGACTCCATGGGCGAAGCGTAGCAGGTCCGACCCGGCCCGGCGAAGCTGCTACGCTCCGGGCCCACGCCCACCGGGGAGGGTGAGCCGATGGATCGCGCCCGCTGGCAGCGCATCGAGACCCTGCTGGACGAGTTGCTGGAGCTCGACGGGGACGCCCGGCTCGCGCGGCTGGAGGCTCTCGCGGGCGACGACGTGGAACTGCGCCGCGAGGTGGAGCGGCTGCTGGCCGCGGACTCGGATCCGGGGCGGGGCGTGCTGGACGGCGGCCTGGACCGGCTCGCCGATCCGCTGCTCGAGGACTCCGTGTCCGAGGCCGCCCCCGGGCGCCGCATCGGCCCGTACCGCGTGGCCGGCGAGCTCGGCCGCGGCGGCATGGGCCAGGTGCTCCTGGCCGAGCGGGCGGACGGGGACTTCGAACAGCGCGTGGCCCTCAAGATCGTCCGCGGCGGGCTGGACCGCGACGAGATCGCGCGGCGGTTCCGTCACGAACGTCGCATCCTCGCCCGGCTGCGCCACCCGAACATCGCCGCGCTGCACGACGGCGGCGTCACCGAGGACGGCCTCCCCTACTTCGCGATGGAGTTCGTGGAAGGCACGCGCATCACGGACTACTGCGACGAGCACCGGCTGGACCTGGACGCGCGCGTCGCGCTGTTCGAGTCCGTGTGCCGCGCGGTGCAGCACGCGCACCGCAGCCTCGTGGTGCACCGCGACCTCAAGCCGGGCAACGTGCTCGTCACGCGCGACGGCACCGTCAAGCTGCTGGACTTCGGCATCGCGAAGGTCGTGGATCCCGACGCGGACGGGGAGGCCGAGGGGACGGCGGCCACGATGACCGCGCACCGCTTCTTCACGCCGGCGTACGCCGCGCCCGAGCAGGTGCTCGGTGAGCCCACGTCCACGCTGACGGACGTGTACTCCCTCGGCGTGCTGCTGTACGAGCTGCTCACCGGGCGCAATCCGCACGGCGACACCTCGCGCCGCGCGGACCTGGAGCGCTCCGTGGTGGAGACGGATCCCGCGTCCGCGAGCTCGGCCGTGACCGGGCCGGCCGCCGCCGCGCGCCGCGCCCGCCCGGAGACGCTGCGGCGCCGCCTGCGCGGCGACCTGGACAACATCCTGCAGAAGGCGCTGCGCAAGGAGCCGGAGGGGCGCTACGCGTCGGCGGAGGAGCTGCGCGCGGACCTCGAGCGCTGGCGCCGGCAGCTCCCCGTCGCCGCACGGCCCGCCACCTGGCGGTACCGCGCCGCGAAGTTCGCGCGCCGGCATCGCGCCGCGGCCGCCGCGCTGTCCGTGGGGACGGCGGCCGTGCTCCTGGGCGTGGCGGGCATCGCGTGGCAGGCCGGCGTCGCCGCGCGCGAGCGGGATCGCGCGCGCACCGAGGCCGCGCACGCGCAGGCCGTGAAGGACTACCTGCTCGAGGTCTTCAGCGCGGCCGATCCCACCGCGGAGACCGGCGGCGACGTCACGGCGCGGGAGCTGGCGGAACGCGGCGTCGCGCGCCTGGACGAGCGGCTGAACGACGCGCCGGAGCTGCGTGCCGACCTCCCGGCCATGCTGGGAACCGTCTTCCTGCGTCTGGGCGCGTACGACCGCGCGGACTCGCTGCTCCACGCGGCGCTGGCGCAGTTCCGCGACGCGGACCGCCCCGGCGATGTCGTGGACATGCTGGTCCACCTGATGGACGTCCGCCGCTGGCAGGGCCGCGTGGAGGATGCGGACGCCCTGGCCCGGGAGGCCGTCGCGCTCGGGACGGCGGCGCTTCCCGACGGCGACGCGCGCACGCTGAACGCGCGCTCCGCGCTCGGCACGGTCCAGCTCGAGCAGGGCCGGTACGAGGCGGCGGTGGCCACCTTCCGTGCCACCCTGGAGGTGGCCCGCCGCACCGAAGGTCCCGAGAGCGCGCGGACGGCGCTCGAGCTGACCAACCTGGGCACCGCGCTGCGCCAGACCGGCGACGTCGCCGGGTCGGCCGAGGCCTACCAGGAGGCGGTGCGGATCCGCCGAGGCCTGCAGCGCGAGCCGGGCGTGGAGGTCGGGCGTGTGCTCGGCTCCCTCGCGGACATCCTCGACGACCTCGACCGCGTCGAGGAGGCCGAGGCGGCCGGGCGCGAGGCGGTCGAGCTGCTCCGGCGCGAGTACGGCGAGAAGGGGCACGCGGAGCTTGCCATCGCGCTCTCGAACCTGGCGGGCGTGGTCCGGCGGCAGGGACGGTTCGAGGAGGCCGAAGCGCTCGGGCGCGAGGCCATCGCGGTGTCGGAGCGCTCGCTGGGGCCCGGGCACTTCTTCGTCGCGCAGGGCTGGAACAATCTCGGCGTGACGCTCGCGCAGGCCGGCGACCGGCGCGGCGCGACCGAGGCGTACGCGACCGCCGTGCGGCTGGCCCGCGCGTCCGAGGGACCGGATCATCCGCGACTGGCGTCCCTGCTCACGAACTGGGCGAACGCGCTCGTGGCCGACGAGCGCTTCGCGGACGCCGAGGCCACCTACACGGACGCGCTGCGGATCGCATCGCAACCGGGACAGGACCCGCTCACGACGGCCCATGTGCGGATGGGGCTCGCGAACGTGTATCGCAAGACCGGTCGCGCCGCGGACAGCGAACGGCTCCTGCGGCAGGTGTGGGACCTGCGCAAGTCCGCGCTCGGCGAGGGCCATTCCGCCGAGCTGCTGACGCGGGTCACGCTGGCGTCGCTCCTCGTCGAGCAGCGCCGCTTCGACGAGGCGCGGCCGTTGCTCGACACCGCCGTCGAGCTGGGCCGAGCCGGCGGCGCGGCCACGCGCAACCGTCTCGTGGCCGCACTCGAGGAGCGCGCCATCCTCGCCCGCGAGGCCGCCGAGCCGGCGGGACGGCAACGCGCGATCCTCGAGGCCCTCGTGGCGGAGCGGCGCGCGGCCGACGCGAACGATCCGCGGATTCCCGGACTCGAAGCGAGCCTCGCCGCTCTGGCGCCGTGATGCGCGATCCGGCAGTCCGCATTCCGGACCTTGCACCCAGCTTCTTCGATCCCGACCGGCTTCCGTTCCGATCGGCTTCCCTCGCCCCCCGTCGGCCTCCTAGAATCCGGCCACCCCTAACCGCGAGGTCGGCGATGACCCGTCGCCCCGAAGTCGCGTCGATGCTGCCCGAGTCCTTCCGCACCACCGCCGTTCGATGCCCGGTCCTGCTCGCGCTCGTCTGCGTTCTCGCCGCCTCCCCGGCCGCGCGCGCCCAGGGCAATCCCGGCCCCGGCGACTGGGGCGACGCGCCCGAAGGCGTGATCGCCTACCCGGCGCTCGGCGTCGGCGGTCTGTTCCCGTCCTGCTTCGGCGGCCCCGCCGGATTCATCTGGCACGGCAACCCGGGCCTGCCGGCGGACATGTACTGGGGCTTCAACGTGGACGACGAGATCGACGGCAACGCCGGCTTCTGCCCGCCGCCGCCCTACGAGCGCGACGAGTGCTGGGGCCCGTTCGACGGCGATGGCGGTCTCGCCTCGCCCGCGGGGACGTTCACGATCAACGCGGGCCTCGTGGTCCCGTGCGGGCCGTCGCCGCCGGTTGCCCTCGGGCTCACGTGCCAGGTGCTCACGATCTTCCCGGGCGGGCCCTTCGAGGCGAACCTCGTGAACAACTTCCCGGGGCCGGGCTACATCAACGTCCTCTTCGACTGGAACCAGGACGGCGTGTGGGCCGGCGCCGCCCCCTGCGCCGGGCTCGTGCCCGAGCACGCCATCGTGAACCTGCCCGTGCCGCCGCTCTACGTGGGACCGCTGAGCGGCCTTTCCCCGGGGCCGGTGCAGATCGGACCGAATCCGGGGTACGTGTGGGCGCGGCTCACCATCTCGAACCAGCCCGTGCCGCAGGGCTGGGACGGCAGCGGCCTCTTCGATCTCGGCGAGACCGAGGACTACCTGTTGCGCGTGGATGACTCCGGCCAGGCCGGCGAGTACGGCGACGCGCCGGAGGGAGCGCTGGCGTATCCCGCCAGCGGCGTGGCGGGCGAGTTCCCCACGTGCATCGCGGTGCTGCCGGCCGGGTTCGTGTTCCATGCCGCGAGCGGACAGAGCTACTTCGGTCCCTTCGTGGACTACGAGGGCGACGGCAACGCCACGACCTGTCCCCAGCCCCCGTACGATCTCGACGAGTGCGCCGCCGCGCCGGGCAACGACGCCGGGTTGCTCTTCCCCAGCGCGCTCTCGCTCACGAACACGGGCGCCATCGCCGTGTGTCCCAACGCGTCCCCGGGCGGCTGGACCGGGTGCTTCACGGCGCGCTGGGGCGTGGACGTGGACATCACGGCGACGAACAACACGTCGGACGACCGCTACGTCAACGTCCTCGTGGACTGGGATGCGGACGGCAAGTGGACGACCGCGCTGCAGACCTGCCCGCAGGGGAGCGTGGTCGAGGAGCACGTGCTCGTCGACCTCGTGGTCCCGGCGGGCTTCAGCGGCGCCCTCTCCTCGCTGTCCCCGCCGGACTTCACGATCGGCGCCCCGCCCGATCAGCTCTGCTGGACGCGCTTCACCATCTCCGACGCCCCCGTGGGCCCCGGCTGGGACGGCGCGGCGAGCTTCGGCGACGGCGAGACCGAGGACTACCTCTTCCGCGTCGCGGCCCCGCCGGTGGACGCGCCCGAGCTGGGCGAAGCTCCGCGCGACGGCGCCGGCGCGCTGCGCGTGGAGTCCGTGCGGCCGAACCCGGCGCGCGCGGGCGGCGCATCGATCCGCTTCGCCACCGCGCACCGCGGCCGCGTGATGGTGGACGTGCACGACTCCGCCGGCCGCCGCGTGGCCCGCGTCCGCGAGGCGACGCTCGACGCCGGCGCGCACACCGTGGCCTGGGACGGGCGGGATGCCGCGGGCGCGCCCGTGACGCCGGGCGTGTACTTCGTGCACACCCGACTGGACGCGGAGGCGGTGACCGTGAAGCTCGTCGTCGTGCACTAGGGCCGTCGCGCCGGACCGGGGTTTTCCGCGTGCGGGGCGTGGCCCC
>CAYYFX010000003.1:0-29788 GCA_964471155.1 uncultured Gemmatimonadota bacterium
GCCGGGCCCGGGTTTTGGCGCGCGGGGTGTGCGACTAGTCGGGGGCCTCGTGCCGCCCGCCGGGGGGGCGCCCGCGGCGGGTTCACCGCGTCGAGCGTGGACACCCGGAACATCTGCCCGGCGCCCTCCGCGTCCGACGCCGTGATGATCGGCGTGTGGATCCAGAAGAAGCCGCGCTCGTGGAAGAACCGGTGGATGGCCTGGGACAGCGTGTGCCGCACGCGCGCCACCGCGCCGAAGGTGTTCGTGCGCGGCCGCAGGTGCGCCACCTCGCGCAGGTACTCGAACGTGTGCCGCTTGGCCGCGACGGGGTAGGTCTCCGGGTCGTCCACCCAGCCCAGCACCTCGATGCGGTTCGCGCGGATCTCCACGCTCTGCCCGCCGCCCTGGCTGGCCACCACCTCGCCCTCGGCGATCACCGAGCACCCGGACGACAGCTTCGCCACCTCGGAGGCGTAGTTCGGCAGGTCCGCCGGCGCCACCACCTGCACGGGGTCGAAGGCGGAGCCGTCGCTGACGTGCACGAAGGACAGCCCGGCCTTGGAGTCGCGGCGGGTGCGTACCCAGCCCTGCACGGTGACGGCGGAGCCTTCGGGGACGCGACCGGCGAGGATGTCGGCGACGGAGCGGACGGACACGGCGGACCTCCGGGATGGGCGGTCGGCGAGTATGCCGCGCCGCTGCGCGCCGGACAACCGCCGCGCCGCGTCGGTGTGGGCAGGTCGTCCGCTGCCGCCGCGTCCGCCGGGGTCGGGCGGCTCAGGCGCCGGGCGGCGCCGGCGGATCGCCGCCGGTGATGAGGCGCGCGCCGCGGCGGAACGTCACGTAGGCCCACGCCCACTGCAGGATCACCGCGATCCGGTTGCGGAACCCGATCAGGTAGTAGACGTGGACGAGCAGCCACAGGATCCACCCGGTGGCGCCCTTCACCTCCAGGTCGCCGGCGAGGCGGCCCACCGCGTCGCCGCGGCCGATCGTGGCGAACACCCCCTTGTCGCGGTAGCGGAACGGGAGGAGCGCCATGCCGGCGGCCGCGCGCCGGATGTTGCGCGCCGCGTGCAGACCCGCCTGGATGGCGGCGGGCGACACGCCCGGCACCGGCCGGTCTCCCTGCACGAGCGACACGAGGTCGCCGGCCACGAAGATCTCGTCGTGGCCGGGGACGGTGAGGGCGGGCGTGACGAGCACGCGGCCCGCGCGATCCAGCGGCGCGCCGAGCGTGGCCGCCAGCGGCGACGCCGTCACGCCGGCCGCCCAGACCACCGTGCGCGCCTCCAGCCGCTCGCTCCCGAGGGAGACGCCGGCCGCGTCGATGGCGGTGACCTTCGTCGACGTGCGCACCTCCACGCCCCGGCGCTCGAGCTGCCGCCGCGCCTCCGTGGAGAGCCCCGGCGGGTAGCCCGGCAGCACGCGCGGCTCCGCCTCCACCAGGACCACGCGGGCCCGGCCCGGGTCGATGCTCCGGAACTCCCGGGAGAGGGCGTGCCGCGCGATCTCCGCGAGGGCGCCGGCCATCTCGACGCCGGTGGGTCCGGCGCCCACCAGCACGAACGTGAGCCAGGCGCGCCGGCGCGCCTCGTCCGGCTCCCGTTCCGCCCGCTCGTACGCGAGCAGGACCCGACGGCGGATCTCCAGCGCATCCTCCACGGTCTTGAGCCCCGGCGCGTGCGCCGCCCAGTCGTCGTGGCCGAAGTACGAGTGCGTGGCGCCGGTGGCGAGCAGGAGGAAGTCGTAGCGGATCTCGCCGTCCGCGAGCACGAGGCGGCGGCCGTCGGCATCCACGCGCGTGACGTCGCCCAGCACGACGGTCACGTTGTCCCGGCCGCGGAATACGGAGCGGACGGGCGCGGCGATGTCCGCCGGGTTCAATGCCGCCGAGGCCACCTGGTAGAGGAGCGGCTGGAACAGGTGGTGGTTGCGGCGGTCCACGAGGGTGACCGACAGCTCCGAGCGCGCCAGCGCCTTCGCGGCGTACAGCCCGGCGAACCCGGCGCCCACGATCACGACCCGGGGGGAACCTCCGCGCGCGTCCATGGGCGCAGGGTCGCACGTCGCGGCGGCCAGGAAAAGGGCGGGCGCCCCGGAGGACGCCCGCCCCGCATCGACCGTCCCGCGCCCACCCGCGCGGGACGAAGGGAGACCGGCTAGCGGTAGTCGTTCTTGATCTCGCCCCAGTTCTTCGTCTCGACCGAGACGGGGCCGCACTGGTAACCGGACAGCGTGGCCGTGTAGTCGCCGCCGCACGCGCCGGCCGCCGGCCCGAAGCCCGACGTGGCCACGAACAGCCAGTACGTGCCCGGTCCGATCACCGCGTTGACGCAGCCGGGGGTGCAGGGCGTCGTGGTCGTCGACGTGAGGAACGCCGTGACCGGGCAGCCCGCCGTGCCGTCGATGATGCCGAGCAGCGTGTCGTACTCGCCGGCCACGCACCAGGTGATGTTCGTGGGCGCGGACAGGTTGATCTGGTACCAGTCCGTGTCACGGTAGCTGAGGCCCGTGTACGTGAAGCCGCCGTAGGTGCCGCAGACCGTCACGGTGCCGCTCGGCGTGCAGGGCAGGTCCGTGAACGACGGCGGCGTGCTGTTGCAGCCGGCGTTGTAGAAGTCGAGGACGTCGTTCGCGCAGTCGGCCTCGCCCTCGGCCAGCGCGCCCGGCGGGCAGTCGATGATGCACGGGACGTTCTCGGCGACGTTGATCACGTACGTGCCGCAGCTCGCGCTGTAACCGTCGACCACGATGTAGTACGTGTTGCCGACCGTCATCGGGATGTTGAAGAGCGCCGAGGACAGGCCGCAGTAGTCGTCGTTGCAGGCGATCTGGTTGGCGACGCCGTTCTCCAGCACGTACAGCTCCGTGTCGTACGAGGAGCCGCACAGCTGGATGTCCACGTTGATGTTCGCCGCGGGCGTGTACGCGTAGACCACGTCGGGCGCGCCGCCGGCGAACCCGCAGTTCGGCCCGTAGTTGTCCACGTACGCGCAGGTGTTCCCGCCGTCCGAATACGGGAAGCCGGGGATCACCGTGGCGGAGCCGATCGTGTCGCCGCCGACGTCGATGTGGATCGGATCCGGGATGCCGGTCCCCGGGCCCTTCGGGTCGTCGGGCTGACGGTTCGACGAGGTGGGCGCAGCGAGAGAGACGGACGTCCAGAGGAGCGCAGCCAGGACGACCGTGGGGGAAGTAGTGAGCCGCACGGAACACCCCCTTGCAGGGTGGTGGGTGTCGTACCCACTCCCCCGGACGGCGGTATCGAACCGTCCAAGAGGGGATTCCGGGGGAGTGGCCGGAGACTAGGCCGCGGCCGAACGCGAATCAACCACGAAATGTCACGACCTCGTCATGGGGGGTTTGCGGCCGCACCCCGCGCGGTGGTAGCGTCGGAGCCGCAGCCTGTCGAGCACCCACCCGCGAGGCCTCGTGCGCACGCGTCCCGTTCCCTGCCGGTTTCTCGCGTTCGCCCTCCTTTCCTTGCCGGCGCCGCCGGCCGCCGCGCAGTTCGTCGACCGGACGGTGGAGGGCGGCCTGACTTGGGGCGGCCCCACGTGGGGCGCCGCCCTCGGCGACATGGACGGGGACGGGGATCCGGACCTCGTGGCGGGCCACCACGTGGAGCCGCCCGTGCTCCACTGGAACGACGGGGCCGCGCTCTTCGACGTCGTCGCCCACCCCCAGCCGTGGGCCGGTCCCACGGATCGCCATGGCGCCCTTCTCCTGTCCCTGGACGCCGATACGGACCTCGAGCTCTTCGTGACCCACGGTGCGGACGGCGGCGGCGGCGCCGAAGCGAACGAGTTGTACCGGAACGACGGTTCCGGAACCCTGCGCTACCTGCTCGGGGCGGCCGGGATGTCCGACGGCCTCGGCCGGCCCCGCTCCGCATCCGCCGCCGACGTGGACGGCGACGGTCGCGTGGACGTCTGGACCGCGGAGGCGCCGGACGCCGTCAGCCGCAACTCCCTGTTCCGCAACTCCGGCAGCTTGACATTCTCCGACATCGCCGCCGCCGCCGGGCTGGACGAGGCACTCGGCACGATCGGGGGCGTGTTCGGGGACGTGGACGACGACGGCGATCCCGACCTGCTGGTGGGCGGCGAGGAGTTCGGCCGGCCCACGACGTTGTGGCGCAACGACGGCGGCGTGTTCGCGGACGCGAGCGCCGCGTTCACGCCGGGTCTGCCGGTGGCGTCCGGTGCGGACTGGGGCGACGCGGACGGCGACGGCGACCTCGACCTGGCGATCGCCGCCGGCAACGTGGGGCTCTGGGACGTGTGGGCGCCCGGCGACACGCTGACGTACTACTTCAACACGCGCTGGGGGGACACGGGCCTGGACGCGCTCACGATTCCCGGCGACGCGGACACCGCATGGGGCGTGTTCCGCCTGCTCGGACACGCCGACAGCGCGCGCGTCTTCCTCGGCCCGTCCGGCGTGCACCCGCCCGCGGGCGACGCGCCCATCGCGCTCACCGACGCGTACGCCGGCGCGCCGTCCTTCACGCCGGGCGTGAGCCGCGGCACGTTCGTGTGGCGCAAGGCCCCGGGCGGCGCGTGGGAGATCCGCTGCTCCTCGCCCGAGCTGAACTACGACGCGTTCGACGGCTTCCTCACGTCCGCGCTGCCCATGACCGGCGCGGTCGGCGGACTGCTGGAGAATCCCGGGTTCCCTCCCGGAACGGTGCGCGTGTGGCGCAACGACGGCGGGACCTTCGTCGAGATCACGGCGCAGCTCGGGCTGACCGCGATGTCGAATCCCCGCGACGTCTCGTGGGTGGACTACGACAACGACGGGGACCTGGACCTGCACGTGGTGGACATGGGCACGAGCGCGAGCCCGAACGCGCCGGATCGCCTGTACCGCAACGACGGCGCCGGGCTGCCGTTCGTCGACGTGGCCGCCCTCGAGGGGGTGGCCGGCGGCGCGATCGGCCTGGGCGACGGCGCGGCGTGGGGCGACCTGGACGGCGACCTGGACCTGGACCTCGTCCTGCAGGAGGGCGCGGGGCCGGCGGCGTTCTTCACGGACGACGCGACGTGCCTGCTCCTGAACGAAGGGGACCGCGGCCCGGCGCTGCTGCTCGACCTCGTGTCCGGCGGACCCGGGAGGGCCGCGGTCGGCGCGAAGGTCACGGTGGTGACGGGGACGCAGCGCGTGACGCGGCGCGTGCAGGCGAACTCCTGGCGCGGCTTCCAGGATCCCCTCACGGTGCATGTGGGCCTCGGCGGCGCCGCCCAGGCGGAAAGCGTGCTCGTCGCGTGGCCGTCGGGTTCCGGGGACGTGATCGTCGGACTGCCCGCCGGGGCCTACACGGTCACGGAAGGCGTGACCGGCGTGGCGGAGATGCCGGTCGCGGCGGTCGCGGCGTGGCGCCTCGCCGCCGTGACCCCGCAACCGGCCGCGGGCGGCGGCGCGCAGCGGATCGAGCTGGCGCTGGAGCGCGAAGCCTCGTTGGACGTGACGGTGCGTGACGTCGCCGGGCGCGTGGTCCGCCGCCTGCATGCGGGATCCCTCGCGGCGGGCCGGCACACGCTCACGTGGGACGGCACGGACGCGAGCGGTCGTCCCGCGGCGTCCGGCGTGTACTGGATCCGCGCCACGGACGGCCGGCGCTCCGCGGCCGCGAAGGCGGTGCGGTTCCGCTGACCCGCGGGCGGCGCCCGCGGAGGAGCGCCGGGCAGGCTCGTCAGAGCCGGCTGGACAGCGGGTCGAACACGATCTTGTACAGGCAGTTCACGTCCTTGCGCCGGTGCGTCTGCCGCTCGATGCGCTGGTAGCCGCCGTTGCCCGCGATGCAGCCGAGGTTCACCGGATCGCCCACGTCCACCACGACGAAGTGGTGGTTCGCCCGCGGGATCGCGGCCACGTCGCCGACCTCGAACGCGTCGTCGTCGAACTTCTCGATCCAGCGCCGGTGCTTCCGGACCCACTTCGAGGTCCTGCCGCTCGGCTCGATGCCCAGCCCGGAGTGCCACTGCACCGGCATCCCCGTGCGCCGCAGCACGTACGTGGCGAAGATGCCGCACCAGTGGATGGCCTTCGTGCTGTCCGACGTCCCGCCGCGGCCGTTCACGTTCAGCCAGACTCCCGGCGTGGCGAGCGCGCGGAGATTCTCCGGAGTCCACGCCGGCGGCGTGGCGCACGCGTCCGCGAGCACCTGGCGCAGGAACTCCGCGCCCTTCCGCTTCCCGCCGGGCGCGTCCGCGGGGTGGTCCGAGACCTTCAGGAGATGGGACTCCGCCTCGCGGCGGATCATGTCCCGGTACGAGAAGTCCGAGCTTCGCAGCGACATGGCACCTCCGGACGGCGTGCGGTCCCCGGGTTCGGGGCGCGGTATCCTAGCGCAACGGCGACACCCGCGAGGGCCCTTCCCCGAGGATCGCGGGGACGGAAGTCGCCCCGATCGGGTACCTTCGCGCGCTCCGGAGGATGTCCCCCATGTTCCCTTCGTCCCGACCCGGGGTCGCGGGCGCCGCCCGGCTCGCCGCCGGGCTCGCCGCCGCGGCCCTGACGACCGCGCCCGCCGCCCGCGCCTGGGACGGCGCCGCGTGGGCCGACCCCTCCGCGTTCCTGGGCCCGATGGACGAGGCGGTGAAGCAGCACCTGCAGGCGGTGGTCGCGGCCGGGGTCGTGGCCGGACGCGTCGAGGGGCGCCTGGGGCAGATCGGGGACTCGATCACGTTCTCGTCCGCCTACTTCCGCAACGCCGTGCTGGGCGGCCCGGCGTCGAACGAGACCGGCCACGACTACGCGCCGATCCGCTCGTGGCTGGCCTATGCGGGCACGCAGCCGGCGGACGCGAACTCGTTCTACCGCGACCACGGCAAGGGGGCGGCGTGGGGCAACGGCAGCGGCTGGACGGTGCCGGACGCCGCGGCCGAGGGACACCCCGCGGCGGGAGTGCTCACCGGCGACGACGGCGTTCCCGGCGAGTACTCCTGGGTCCTGATCATGTTCGGCACGAACGACATCGACGCGGGCTCCTGGTCGGCCGCGGCGTGGAAGGAGACCCTGCGCGGCTTCGTGCAGGGCTACGTCGCGCTCGGCGTCGTCCCCGTGCTGAGCACGATCCCGCCCGAGGTCGCCCACCTCGCCGACGGGCGCGTGGCGGCGGCGAATGCGGCACTGGTGGCGCTCGCCGCCGAGGAGCGGATCCCCTGGGTCGACTACCACGGGCTCATCCTGGGCTACCAGCCGGTGAACTGGGTGGGCACGCTGATCGGCGCGGACGGCACGCATCCCACCGCGGGCACGGGCGGGCTCGGCTTCTCCTTCGCGGCGCTCACGTCCACGGACGGCTACGCGCTGCGCACGAAGCTCGCGTTCGACGCGGCCGAGAAGCTGCGGCGCATCGTCTGGGACGGCGGGCCGGCGGACCCCGTGACCGCGGCGCCGGCGGCGGCGGGGCCGCACGTCTCGGACGGGTGGCTCGCCGTGTTCCCGAATCCCGCGCGGGCCGCGGCGACGGTACGCCTGGCCCGCGCCCGGGGCGCCGGGGCCGCGCTGGAGGTGTTCGACGCGGGCGGCCGGCGGGTGCGCGCGTGGCCGCACGGCGGCCCGGCCGAGTGGCGCTGGGATCTCCGGGACGCCGCGGGTCGTCCCGTGCCCGCCGGCGTGTACTTCCTGCGCGCGGACCGCGCCACGGCCCGGCTCGTCGTCGCGCGATGATCCGCCCGCGGCTGTCGGCTCTCGCGCCGCTCCTCGCGACGGCGCTCCTCGGCGCGGCCGCCCCGGCCGCCGCCCGGTGGAAGGAGTTGGCGCCCGGGCTCGATCTCGGGACGTTCCGGCTGGACGGCGGGGCGGAGCTGCAGGCGGTGCGCGTGGATGCGTCGCGCTGGGACCTCGGGCTGTACTGCGCCAGCGAGCACGGCATGAAGCGCGGGCTTCCCGCGCGGGGCTGGGCGGAGCGGTTCGGGCTCGTCGCGGTGATCAACGCGGGCATGTTCGGCACGGACTACATCACCCACGTGGGCCACCTGCGCAACGGCCGGCACGTGAACAACGCGAACCGGAACGTCTACAAGTCCGTGGCCGCGTTCCGCCCGCGCCGCGACGGCCTGCCGCCGTTCGCCATCCACGACCTGGACGTGCCGGGCGCGAGCCTGGACTCCGTGATCGCCCGCTACGACTGCGTCGTGCAGAACCTGCGGCTCGTCAAGCGGGAGCGCGAGAACCGCTGGACGCCGCAGGAGCGCCGCTGGAGCGAGGCCGCGCTGGGCGAGGACGACAAGGGGCGCATGCTGCTGCTGTTCTGTGCGACGCCGATGGCCATGCACGACTTCAACGAGCGCGTCCTGGCGGTGGAGGACCTGCGGCTCGTGGCCGCGCAGCACCTCGAGGGCGGACCGCAGGCGCAGCTGCACGTGGACGCCGGCGGGGAGGTGCGCACCTGGGTGGGCGGCCCGGCGGAGACGTGGGGCGACGCCGACGGCACGGGCATCGCCTGGCCCGTGCCCAACGTGATCGGCATCCGGCCGCGTCCGCGCTGACCGGGGCGCCCCGGCCTACTCCGGAGGCGTGAAGACGAACGGCGCGCGGAAGGTCACGTCCCCCGCGGGGATCGCCGGGAACTTCCACGCCTCGATCTGCGCCAGCGCGCACTGCGTGAGCTCGCGCGAGCCGATGGTGTCGGTCACGACGACCGTGTTCGTCACGTCGCCCGGCGCCGACACGGTGATGGCCACGATCAGCTTGCCGCCGAGGGCCGGCGTCCGCTTCAGCTCGTTCTCGTAGCAGAAGCGGATCCCGGGCGCGTACTTGCGCACCACGGCCAGGAGCGAGGCGTCGCTGCGCAGCTCGCCGTTCGAGCTGCCGCCGTCCACGCCCGACTTCGCCCCGCTGCTGCCGGTGCCGCCGGGCGCGCCGCCGCCGCCGGACTCGATGCCGCCGATGGCCGCGATCTCGATGCGCGCGCCGCCCAGCGCGGACGATCCCGACGCGCCCACCTCGCCGGCCGGCAGCGCGCCCGCGGTGGCCACGTCCGACGCGGCGCGGCCGGAGCGCGCGCCGCGGCGGCGCGGGCTGCGGGAGGCCGCCGGCGTTTCCGTCTTCGCGTCCAGCACCTGGTCCAGCCCGGCGAGCACGCCGTCGATGGACGTGGCGGCGGCCGCGAGCTGCTGCGTGGCCTCCTTCGCGCGCTCGCGGCCCACGGTGCCGCGGTCCTCGGGCACGACCGGGGCCGCGCTGCGGCGCGGCGCCACGTCCGCGCGCGGCGGCGCCTTCACCGGCTCCGGCTTCGGCATGGGCGCGGGCGGCGGCGGCGCGTCGATCACCGCCCGCGCGGCCTCGCGCGGCTTCGGGGCGGGGGGCTCCGGCTTCGCCGGCTGCTCCAGGATCAGCTTCGCGAAGCGCTCCGGCACCGCCTCGATATCGTCCGAGACGCGGCTCTTCGGCACGAGCAGCCCGAGCCCCAGCACGACGAGTCCGATGCCGCCCGCGACCTTGAACCCGCGGCGCAGCAGCGGATCCGGGCTGCCCAGGAAGGGCAGCCGGTAGCGCTCCGGCCCGATGCCCGAAGGCGCGGCCACGGTGGCCATGGTCATCCCTCCTGCACGACCGCGAGGGCGAGCTGCTCGAAGCCCGCCTCGCCGCAGGTGAACATCACCTTCTCCAGGAGCCGGAACTCGATCCCCTTGTCCCCCTGGATCGTGACCTTCGGCGCGGGCGGCTCCACGCCCTTCATCTCGGCGAGCCGGTCCATGCGGGCGATCGCGTCCACCAGCTTCGCGTCCAGCGCGGGGATGAGGAGGTCCGCGCTCGCCAGCGTGTCCGGAACGCGCGCGACGGGCTCGCCGCCGACGAGGATGGCGTCCTGCGAGACGGCCACGACCACGGAGGACTCCACCGCGTCCTCCGCCGTGGACAGCGGGAGCTCGAGTCCGGGCGGCGGCGTCATCGCCTCGCCCTCCACCACGAACGCCTTCAGCAGGAACAGCAGCAGCGTGGTGAGGATGTCCATCATGGACGTGAGCTTGAGCTTCGGCGTGTTGTCCGCCTTGGGTCCGCGGGCGCGCCGCCTGTGTCGGATCATCGGGGTGTCCTCGCGTCCGGTTCGGGGTGGCTCAGCGGCTGCGCGTGAGCGAGACGTTGGGCAGGCCCGCCGCCCGGGCCACGTCCATGACGTGCACGATCTCGTCGTACTTCGTGGCGTCCAGCGAGGCCACGGTGACCTCCTTCTCGTCCGGCCGGTCCGCGATCGCCGCGGCCAGCGCGGCGCGCAGCTCCTCGTCCGAGGCCGCCGTGCCGCGGACCACGCGCGCCAGATCCTCGCCGCGCGCCCCCACGACCCACGCGTCCGGCGTGATGTCCACGGTGAGCCGGAGGGACTCCGACGGCGGCGGGGCCGCGGCGTCGTCGCCGGGCAGGTTCATCCGCAGCGTCGAGATGTGCAGGAACACCGCCGAGATCAGGAGCATCGGGATGAGCGCGACGAAGAGGTTCATGAGCGGCATGATCTCCAGGTCGGCCTCCACGTGCTCGTGGAAGTGGCGGCGGTGGCGCCGGAGCATGGCCGTCGCCTACCGGGCCGCCGGCCGGCTCGCGGCCTGGGCCGCGGGACGGTTCGGGTTCGTGATGTAGTTCGGGCCGGGCGCCGCCATCGAGGCGCCGGACGCGGCGCGACCGGCGTTCGCGGCGGCGGATTCCTCGGCGCCGGAGCGCGCCAGCGCGCGCACGAGCCGCACCGCCACGCCGTCCACCTGCTCCACGATCCGCTCCACGCGGCCGACCAGGAAGCCGTGGATGATCAGGCCGGGCACCGCGATGATGAGGCCGAAGGCCGTGGTGTTGAGCGCCTGCGAGATGCCGCGCGCCAGGAACGACGAGCGTTGCGACGGGTCGGCCGCGCCCACCGCGGAGAACGCGGTGATGAGGCCGAAGATCGTGCCGAGCAGACCGAGCAGCGTGGCCACGTTCGCGAGCAGCACGAGCGCGGGCAGCCGGCGCGAGAGCGGGGGCAGCACGAGCGCCGCCTCGCCGTCCGCCGCGTTCAGGAGCTTCTCCTCGGCGCGGTTCTCGCAGCCCAGCACCGCCTTTGCCACCTGCGCGGACGGGCCCTTCACCTTGGACGCGAGATCGAACGCGCCGCGGATGTCGCCGCGCCCGACCTTCTCCACGAGATCGTGGGTCAGCTTGTCCACGTTCCACTGCGACGCGAGACCGAGCACCCACATCCGCTCCAGCGCGAGCGCCAGGATGGCCACGCCCACGAAGAGGATGATGGGCATGAACGGGCCGCCCTCCTGGAAGAAGGCGGCGAACTGCGCAAAGGGATTCATCGGACTTCCTCCTGGGTCGCACGCACGGCGGCGGGGGACTGGACGGCGGGGGGCTGGAGCGGGTCGGGCAGGACGGGCGCGGCGGCGCCGGACGCCACGTGCACGCGCACGGGGACGTCGTCGAGCGCCGCGGTCAGGGAGTCCTCGGTGACGAGGTAGCCGGCGACGGCGTCCAGCGGGCGCGCCACGTCGCGCGACGTGATGAACAGCACCTCCGGCAGGCGCACCTCGCCCTCGATCGTGATCTCCTTCAGCGTCTTGTCGGCGCCGCCGGCGTTCTCCGCGCCGTGCGCGATCGTGATGACGACGAAGGCCACGCCGATCAGCGCGGCGGCGAGCGCGATGACGATCGGTCTCACGGGGACACCTCCCGAGGTGCGGAGCCTTCGGTGCCGGCGGCCACCTTCACGTCGAGCAGCTCGGCGAGGCCGTCGGGATCCTCGTCGGACAGGGAGCGGTACTTGCGGAACCAGGCGCGGGCGCCGTCGTCGTCGAACCGGTAGAAGCGGTCCACGATGGCCAGGTTGTACAGCGGCCCCGGGAGCGACCCGTCCTTGTCGTGCGCCTCGAGGAAGGACTTGCGCGCCTCCGCCGGCTTGCCGGCGTACAGCAGCGCGATGCCCAGGTTGTTGCGGTTCGCGGCGCTGTCCTTCGCCTGCAGGGCCCGCCGCGCCGTCGCCTCCGCCGCCGCGAAGTCCTCGCCGCGCAGCCGCAGGAACGTCACCGCGGAGCCGCCGCGCGACCAGTCGGACAGGCGGGACTCGAGCGCGGCCTCCAGCGCCTCCGTCTCCTCCACGTGACCCAGCGCGTCGTGGTGCAGGGCGAGGGCCGCCAACAGCTCGTCCGGGAAGCGCATGGCGGATGCGCGCGCGGACTCCAGGAGCTGCACGCCCTCCTCGTGGCGCGCCTCGTCCCACAGGACCTTCGACAGCCGCGAGAGGGCCGCGGCGTTCCACGGGTTCGCCGCGAGCACCGCGCGCAGGCCGGCCTCGTCCGCGGGCAGCGCGCCGGACGCGGCCGCGTTCGCCGACGGGTCGGCGCCGGGCGCGACCGCCGGCGGCGCCCCGCCGCACCCGGCGAGAACCAGCGCGAAGGCGAGTCCCGCGGCGAGCGGGTGTCCGAAGGTGCGGATCACGGCTGCGAAGCGTCTCCGGACGACGCCGCCTCGGGAACGAGCGGGTAGTCCACTTCGGGGCGATGGGTGAACCGGCGGGCGACGCGCGGCCACAGCTCCTGCTGCGCGCGCTCCACCCAGACGTCCCCGGGCGATTCCCCGGCGCGGCGGACGAGCTGCGTCCACACCTCCTCGCCGCGGTCGAAGAACTCCCAGGACTGCCGGTCGATCTCCTCTTCGTAGGCCGCGAGATCGTCTCCGGAGAGATCGGCCGGACGCTCGCTGGTTTTGAGCGCGTCGCCGAAGCCCACGAGGCACTCGCCGATGCGGGCGGCGGCGGCGCGATTCCACGGCGCGATCTCCCGGGCCGCGCACTCGCGGTAATCCTGGAGCGTCTTCTCCAGGAGTGACTTCTTTTGGGCGATCGCGGGCGCCAGCGGCTGGCTGAGCGTCACGCGCTCGTAGCGGGTGCGGTTCTCCTCGGCCTGCAGGAACTGCACCCGCGCCGCCAGCTCCGCGGATGCGGTCTCCGGGTGGGCCGCCGCCAGGTCCAGCCAGCGCTGCAGGGCCGACGCCGGGACGGTCGCGGCCGCCGCGGCCTTGCCCTTCGGGGGCGCCGGCGCGGGCGCCGCGAGCAGCAGCGACACGGGGCGCTGCGGCGTGACGGCCTCGACCTCCCGGCGCGCGCGGCGCTCCAGCACGGCCAGCGCGATGCCGGCGTCCTCCGGGTGCTTCGCCATGTACGCGTCCTCGAGGCGCTCCGCGTCGGCGGAGTCGCCGGCGGCCGCGGCCAGCTCGGCGGCGTCCAGCAGTGCCGGGCCGGCGTCGGGGTCGTCCGGGTACGCCCGCGCGAAGCGCTCGGACGCGCGGGCGGCCTCGCGCGAGCGCCCCGCCGCCTTCCACGCCTGCGCGGTCCGCAGCAGGGCATCGCGGGCGAGGTCGTCCTCCGGATGGAGCTGCGCGAGCAGCGACCACACGCGCACGGCGTCCGCGGTCTCGCCCGCGGCCAGCCAGCCCGCGCCGCCGCGGTACAGGGCGCGCGGCGCGCCCTCGAAGTCCGGCCAGCGCGCGGCGACGTCCTCGAACCGGCGCGCGGAGTCCGCGCCGTCGCCGTGCTCCGCCGCCACGGCCTCGGCCTCGCGGTAGGCGCACGACGGCACCGCGAGCGCGAGCTCCGCCGCGAGCGAGTCCTGTCCGGACGCCGTCGAGAGGCGCGCGGCGCGCGCGTACGCGTCGCCGGCCTCCCGGAAGCGCGCGGCGTCCACGAGCAGCTGCGCGGAGAGGCGCGCGGCATCCAGCGCGCGCGGATCCTCCGGGTGCGTGGACGCGAGCACGTCGAAGGACCGGACGGCCTCGTCGTTCCAGCCCTGCGCGCGCGCCACGTGCGCCTGCCGCCACAGGAGATCCGCCACGCGCGCATCCGCGGGGTGCGCGGCGACGAAACCGTCGATGGCCGCGTTCAGCGCCTTCGCCAGCCCGGCCGGACCGGCCGCGGACTCGGCGCCCGCGGCCGCGCGCTCCCGCTCGTACCAGGCATCGCGCGCGGCCACGGCGTGCCAGGACGCGTCCGCGCGGAACGACGCCGTGTCCGACGCCGCCGCGCCCTCGAACAGCTCCACCGCGTCCCCGAAACGCCCGAGCGAGAACGCGGCCTCGCCGGCGCCGTACTTCCAGGCCGGGGCCGAGCCGTGCGCGGGCCAGCCCTCGAGCAGCGTAGCGTAGTGTCCCGCCGCGGCCTGCCAGGACGCGGCCGAGCTGTCCGCGCGCGCGGCCTCGTGCCGGTGCAGCGCCGCGGCCACGTACGCGCCGCGCGCGAAGCCGTCGGCGTCCGCCCGGAGCGAGTCCGCGTCGTTCGCGTTCCACCACTCCGAGCCGCGGCGGAAGCGCGACGCGAGCGCGAGCCGCTCCTCGCGGGCGGCGTCCGGGCGCTCCGCCCGCTCCAGCGTGTCCGCCAGCTTGCGCGCGTGGGCGAGCGCGCCGGCCTCGCGCGGCCAGCGCTCCAGCCAGGCGCGATCGCAGGCCGCGGCCTCGTCGAAACGGCTGTAGTCGCGGTACAGGTCGCCCAGCCGCGCCAGCACGCGCGGCGCGAGGGCGACGTTCGCCTCCGCGGGGAAGAGACGCGCGAAGGGATCGGCGCCGCCCGCCCGCGCGAGCGACTGCACCAGGTGGTCCTCCGCCTCGTCCCGGAGGTCGGTGGTGCGGGCGGCGTCGGGGCGGTCGGCGTACAGGTCCACGAGCCGGCGGAAGGAGCCGGCCGCGCCCTCGAAGTCGTCGCGGTTGAAGCGCGCCCAGCCCGCGTGGTACAGCGCGATGGCCGTGTGCTCCGCATCCGGACCCGCGGCCGCGGCGTCGTAGTGGACGAGCGCCCCGGCGAAGTCCTTGCGCGCGAAGCGGTCGTCGCCCAGCACGAGATGGGACTCCTGCGTGTGCGCCGACGCCGGATGCTCCGCCACCAGCGTGCCGAGCAGCTCCAGCCCGCGCGGGTCCGCCTGGTCGTGCAGGATCATGCCCGCGTGGTACAGCACGGCGTCGCGGTGCGCGAAGCCGGGGTCCTCCTCCAGCAGGCCCAGGTAGATGTCCAGCGCCGGCCCGTAGTCCACGAACGGCGCGAACGCCTTCGTGTCGCCCTCGGTCGCGGCCCCGGCCTCGCCCAGGAATCGCTGCATCTGCACCGCGAAGTCCTCGCGCGCCCCGGCCAGCAGCGCGTCGGCCAGGCGGAAGCGGACCTCGCTGCGCGCGCGCGACGCGGGATACGCGTCGAGGAACGCCTCGTACCGGGACTGCGCCTCGGCCCGCAGCGCCTCGCCGCCCTCCGTGCGCATCGCGAGCTCGTGCGTGGCCGCCGCCGCGCCGTAGCGCATGCCCTCGGCCGCGCGGTGGTGCGCGGCGCGCGCGTCCGTCACCGCGGCGACCACGACGCGCCGGCGCTCCGCGCGCAGGGAGTCCGCCGCGCGCGCGGCGGCGGCCCCGTTCGCCTCGATGCGGGCGAGCAGCGCGCGCCGGCCGGCCTCGTCGAGCGCGTCCGTGCGCGCGGCGTCGATCGCGGCCGCGAGCTGCCGCGCGCGCTCGCGTTCGCGCGCGGCGCGATCCGCCATCTCCAGGAGCCCCGCGGTCAGTCGCGGTTCCCAGATCTCCTCGAACGAGCGCGCCAGCAGCTCCGGCGCGCGCGCCGCGAACGCGGTCAGCCACGCCTCCATCGCCGCGCACAGTTCGGCCTCCTCGGCCAGGAGCCGCGCGGGGGCCGGCACGTCCGGGGGCAGCCGCTCGGGGCGGCGCGCGGCGGCGCCCTCCGTGCGGAAGCGCACCAGCGCGCGCGAGACGATCAGGTTCTTGCGGCAGGTCTCCAGGAAGCGCGCCGTGCGTCCGGCGATCCGCCGCGTCTCCTCGTTCCTTGCGGCGCGCAGCTTCGCCAGCATGGCGGAGGACTGCGCGATCAGCTCGTCGAGCCGCGCCAGCGTGGCGTCCAGCGAGCGCGCCTCCGCTTCGGTGCGGTCCGTCCCGATGCCGTAGTAGTCGCCGGCGCGGCGCGCCGCCGCGTCCGCGAGCGCGAGGCGGCGCCGGTCGCGCACGGTCTCCAGACGAAGGCTGTCCAGCACGGCGGCCCACGCGTCCGCGGCGCGCCGGTCCGCGGCGGACGGCGGGGGCACGATGCCCGCGGGTCCTTCCAGCACGGCGGTCAACCGGCGCGGCGGGGTCAGCTCGCCCTGCGGCGTGCGGCGCAGGTCCCAGGCGGTCCGGGCGTGCACGGCCAGCGACTCCTCCAGCGGCGCCACGTCCAGCACCACGGAACGCTCTCCCGCGCCGCCGCGCTCCCAGTCGCGGAAGAGGTCGGCCACCAGGGAGTCGGAGGGATCGAGCAGCGCCGCCAGCGCGTCGTCCTCGGCCTGCCAGGACGCTTCGGCGACCTGCAGGATCCGCCGGGCGTCCTCCATGCGTCCCTCCTGCAGGGCCCGCAGGCCGTCGGTGATCGAGACGCGGCGCGCCCGCGTGGCCTCCACGCCCGCGGCACCCGCGACGCCGGCCGTTCCCGTCACGTCGAGGTCGAAGTGCCGCGCCAGCGAGCCGGCGGGGGCGTCGCCCCCGGGCACGAGCCCGGCGGGCCGCTTGGCCGCGTCCAGCGCGGCCAGGATGCGCGCCCACTCCGCGGGATCCTCGTGCGAGTCGGCGAGGCGCGCGAGCGCGGCGCGCACGCCCTCCGCGTCGCCCGCCGCGCGCGCGGCCCACGCCTGCAGGAAGTCCGCGCGGACGCCGCTCGCGAGGGAGTCCCGCTCCGCCAGCACCTCGGCGGCCCCGGCCGGATCGCCCTCCTGCAGCAGTGCCGCCGCCCGCCGCAGCGCGAGCTCGTTCCACGTGGGCGCGACATCGCCGGCCGCGGGGCGCACGCCCAGCGGGACCGCGAGCGCGAGGAGGATCGCGCCGAGACGGCGGGGGCTCGAGGTCACGGAGCGCTACCTCGTCCAGGCCTTGACCGGGGGAGGCGCTCCGGCGGCGGCGCTCCAGCCGGACACGTCCACCTCGAGGAACGTGAGCCGGTCGCGCTCCGGGTCCAGCGGGATCTCGATCGGCGCGGCGCCGGTCCAGCCGTCGCCCTCCATCGTGAGCGACAGCACGTGCGGCCGCGGCTCCATCAGCTCGTGCAACAACTGCGTGGCGCCGCCCTGCACCAGGGACGACCGCGCGGCCTCCGTGAGCTCCACCTGCCACGTGGGGCCGTCGGCGTCCGCCACCGTCACCTTCGACGGCGCCCCCCCGGCGGGCACGCCGGAGAGGAGCACCACGAGGGCCGTGCGCTGCCGTCCCGCGAAGTCCCCTTCCAGGAGACCCAGCCGTTCGTGCTGCGCGGCCAGCAGGGCCTCCATGGAATCCATCTCCCACTCGAGATCCTCGATGCCGGCCACGCTCTCCAGCAGCGCGTGCTGCTCGATGCGATCCTTGCCGACCGCGGCGGAGTCCCGGGCGGCGCGGACCTCCGCCAGCATCTCGCGCCAGCGGAGGAAGCGCGGGTCCAGGTCGCGCGCGTCCAGCGCGCGGCGATCCACCACGAGCAGCAGCGCGTCCAGGCGCGCGCGGAAGAAGTCCTTGTTGTCCTCGAGGAAGCGGAACGTGGGCAGCTTCGGCGCGTCATGGCCGGCGCGCCGCACTTCCCAGGTGTCCACGCTGTCGGCGGCGGCGGGCGCCGCCGGCTCCCGCGCGGACGCCGCGCCCGCGAGCAGCAGCGCGGCGACCAGCGCCGGCGTCCCGCGCATCAGCCGCGCCACGTGCGCACCACCTTCCCGGAGCTCGCGTCCACCACGACCCACAGCCCCGGCGCGCCCGGCGACGCGTACACCACGGCCCACGTCGCCGCGTCCGGGTGCTTCACGTCGAGGATGCCGCGCACCAGCATCATGGAGCGGAGGGTTCCCGCCTCCTCCGCGCGGAACTTCGCGCCCGCCTTCGACTCGGCGGCGGCCAGCGCGTCCGCGCTGTCCACCCACGTCCCCTCGATCGGCGGCGCGGGGAAGGCGAAGGGCAGGTCCACCGCCTCGCGGATCCGCCCGTCGCGCACCGAGTAGCCGCGCGCCGCGTCCCGGGAGGGCGAGTAGAAGAGGTAGCCCCAGCGCGCGGCCGCGCCGCCGTCCGCCACGGGCTCGTCGTTCTCCACCCACACGAGCTGCGCGTCGTCGGTCCAGGCCAGCGCCGCCTCGCGCGCCAGGTCCTCGCCGGCGCGCGCCGTGAAGGGGACCGGATCGCCCGCGCGCCCCGCGCCCGGCGCTCCCGCCAGCGCGGCGCACACGACGCCCACGATGCCCGCCCTGCGTCCCATCGTCGCCTCCTACAGAAGGATCGTGGTGCCGACCGCGAACACGAAGTTGCTGTTCCCGCGGCGCGAGTCGTCCTCGCCGGACTCGAAGCGGTAGTTGCGGAACTCCCAGCGCATGGCCGTGGACCGCGACAGGTAGAAACGGATGCCTCCGCCCACGTTCCAGGTGGACTCGGTGTCGCCGCGCATGATCGTGGAGCCGAGGCCGCCGGTGACGTACGGCACGAGCTGCCGGCCGGGCAGGATCTCCGCGTTCGCGTTCATCTCGTAGAAGAGCATGTGGAACTCCTCGGGCTCCAGCGTGAGCCCGAAGAGCGACTCCACGATCTCCGCCGGGCGGTCCACGTGCGACCAGGCCACGCCGCCCTCGAACTCCAGGAAGTCCAGGACGTAGTAGCCCAGCCGCCCCCCGAGCGCGATGGAGTTGGACTTGCGGTCGAACGAGTACCCGCCGCCCCAGCCCGACAGCGTGAAGCTGCCGATGCGCGAGAACATCTTCGGGTTCGGCCGGAACTCCAGGCCGGACAGATCGTGCTCCTCGTGGCACAAGGACTCGTGGATCCAGCCGGTCCGCGTGTCGGAGAGGCGCACGTTGTACCAGGCGTCGCGCTTCGTGATGACCGGGTAGCGCGCGTCGCGCGGCGCGACCTCGAGCACGGCGAAGTCCTCGCCCGGGCCGAGCCGGATGACGTTCTCGTCCGCCCGGTCCAGCTTCACGAGCGTCTTCGTGGACATCCACGGCGGGTTCGGCTGCGCCCTCGCGGGCGCCGGCGCGGCGCCGTCCCCGGGAGCGGCCGCCGCGACCGCCGAATCCGCCGTCACCGGCGACCACACCGGATCGTCGGCGCGCACGGTGCCGCCGCCAAGGAGCGTCGCGGCGATCGCCGCCGTCAGGATGCGGTGCGTCATGGCTCTCCCTCCTACAGCCCGAAGAGCGGGCGGGCGATCTCCACGCGCGCCGTCCAGCTCCCGAAGGTCTCCCGTTCCTCCACGATCGCGTCGCCGCGGCGGTGCGTGGTGTCCAGCGCGAACCAGGTGCGCTCCGCCGCGGCCGCCGCCTCGAGGCCGAACGGCAGCGCGCGCCGCAGCACGGCGCCGGCGCCGAACACCGCCTCGTCGATCGGGTCCGCGCGCACGACGATCGGCTCGCCGAGCAGCACGTCGTCGATCGTCATCTCGCGCGGGGCCCATGCGAACCGCACCACGCCGGCGCTGCCGGTGGCGCCGAGACGGAAGCCGAACGCCTCCACCAGCCCCACCTCGCCGATGCCCTGCACGCCCGTGAGCGACACCGTGAACTGCCGCGATTCCCCGGGGATCCCGGTGGCCTGCCGCGTGGCGGCGCGCCAGACGCGCGCACCGCCGGTCAACCGCCCCGCGGAGGCCGCGAACGTGCCTCCCCACACGGGACGCGGGTCGGTCTCCCAGCGGTAATCGGCAAGATGCGGATCGAGCACGAGGATCCCGCCCCACGGGGCGAGGGAGACCTGCGCGGCCGCGCGCGCGGGCGAGGGCACGGCGACGCCGGCGACCGCGAAGACCGCGGCGAACCCCGCGAGGACGCGCGCTGTCCGCATCATCCACCCCTCCCTCCCGTCACGGAGCCGGCTGCGCCAGCTCCACGCCGACCGTCAGAAGCTCGTTCGCCTCGGAGAGCCGCGGCGTGACGACCTCGATCTCGTCGCCGCCCGGCACCTCCACCTCGTCCACGTCGCCGATGTACAGCAGCAGGAACAGGCCCGCGCCGCCGGCCACCGCCGTGCTGTCCACGACCGACCCGTCCGCCACCGGCGGCGGGAACCCCGCGTCGATCTCCAGCGGGATCTCCTGGATCAGGTGGTCGAACCCGGTCACGGCCCGCGACGCGAACCCGAGCGACGTGGACGCCGCGATCACGCGGTCCACCTCGCGCGCGAGCAGCAGCGGGTCGTCCGTCCGCTCGAACTCCACGTCGTCCGCGGTCAGCGTGTCCGACCGGCGGACCTCCGCGATCACGAACCCGGTGAGGATCTCCCGGTAGGTGAGCCGCGCGGTGAGCGTGATGGGCGTGCTCTGTCCCGGCGCGACCTCCGTCACGCTCGGCGGCTGCGCGAACTCGAGGCGCGTCCAGCGCTCCTCGATCGGCGGATCGCCGAGACAGCCGGGGACGAGCAGCGCGGCGGACGCCAGGCCCGCCGCGCGCGCCGCTTCGCGGATCATCGCAGGAACACCACCTTGCGGACGGCCACCTCGCCGTTCGCCGCGACGCGCGTCAGGTACACGCCCGCCGCGACCGCGCGGCCGGCCGAGTCCCGGCCGTCCCACGTCACGGAGTGCGTCCCCGCGGAGCGCGGGCCGGAGGCGAGGTCGCGCACGAGCCGGCCGGCGAGGTCGTACACGGCCACCTTCGCGTTCGCCGCGCCGGAGGCCGGAATCGAGAAGCGGATCGCCGTGGAGGCGGCGAAGGGGTTCGGGCTGGCCGACACGATGGCGAGGTTCGCCGGGGCCGCCGCCGGGCCGTTCCACGAGAACGGGAGCGACGCCTGGCCGCTCTCGCCGCCCTCGTAGGTGGAGCGGGCGGTCACGCGCAGCGTGTAGTCCCCCTCCGCCATGGTCAGCGCCTCCGCGGGCAGCGCCACGCGGTTCGCGCCCGCGGACAGCTCGCCGAGCGGGGCCGAGGCGACCACGCGGCCGGCCCCGTCCACGACCTCCGCGGCCACGTCCGCGCGGTCGGTCAGCGTGAATTCCGCCGCCAGCTCACGGCCCGCCTGCACGGACGCGTCGCGCACGTCCACGCCCAGGCGGTACAGCCGGAGCCCCGACGCCTCGTCCCACTGCTCCACGAGCACGGCGCCGCCGTAGCCGGCGCGCCGCGTCGTGCCGCGGACGTGGTCCGTGGTGGTCACGAACGGGATGGCGAGGTCCCGCGGCCGCGTCGCGCCGTCCAGCGTCGCGAGCGGTTCGAGGGACGCCGTGTACTTCGTCACGCCGGACACCGGCGAGGCCGCGTACACGTGCCCGAAGCCGTCCACGTCCAGGCCCGTGATGCCCTCCGCGTCCACGCGCGCCGCGCCGCGCCACACCAGCGTCTCGCCCGCGTCCACGAGCGTGACGATGCGGCGGTTGTGCGAGTCGGCCACGTACAGGATGTCGTTCTGCACGCCGTTGTCGCGGCCCACGGCGATCGCCATCGGGCCGGCGAAGCGGCCGGCGGAGCTGCCGAGCTCGCCGAGCGAGGCACGCAGCACCGCGCCGTCGGCGGCCAGGTCGTAGGCCAGCACGCGGCTCGCGCCGGCGTCGGCCACGTACAGCCGGTCATCCGACGGGTCGAACGGCGTGCCGCGATCCGAGTGCGCCACGTCGTACGGACGGGCCGCGCCCTCGATCGCGAAGCGCGGGACCAGCGTGATGGAGTCGTACTCGGTCACCGCGTCGAAGGCCAGGACCCGGCGGTTGCCGGAGTCCGCCACGTACACGCGACCGTCCGGGGCCACGTCCACGCCGCGCGGGGCGGACAGGCGGCCGAAGGCCGATCCCTCGCCGTCGAAGGCCGCGAGCCGGCCGTCGATCTCGCCGGCCAGCAGCCGGTTCCACGAGGCGTCGGTCACGACCTGGAACCAGCGCGACTCCAGGTACGGGAAGCGGTCGTACACGTCCACGCGCCCGATGACCGCGGTGGCCCACGGGTCGCCGAACAGGTTCCGCTGCATCGACTCCCGCGTCACGGAGCGGTCGAGCACGTCCACGCCGATCTCCGGCAGCAGCGGAGCGGGCGTGAAGGTGGCGCCGCGCCCGTCGCCCGCGAGGGCGGCGAGGATCAGGGCCGAGGTGAGGAAGGTCCGGGTCATGAGGCGCTCCTTCGGGGGTGCTCAGTACGACAACGCGAGTCCGGTCTCGAAGATGTTCGCCGAGAAGTTGTTGCTGTTGAAGTAACGCTGGTACTGCACCTCGAGCTCGACGTCCCCGAGCCACTGCCAGGAGAACGGCGCGCCGCCGAGCCGCCAGCCGACGCGCGTGCCGAACAGGTGCGCGTCGAAGTCGCCCATCCGGTAGTCCGCGGTCCGGAACCCGCCGGCCTCCGCGGCGTCCGTGTACTCGTCCCGCCAGAAGTCCGCGGCGGTCTGCGAGTACCAGCGGTACCGGTAGCGGACGACCACGTGGTCGCCCACGTACTGGTTGAGCTTCGCGCCCGCGGTGTGCGAGGCGATGCCCCAGTCGTCCGTGTAGAACTTGTAGTCCGCCTTCAGGCTGGACCGGTTGGGCAGGTACCGGTTCACCTTCAGGAAGACGTCGCGGCGTTGCCGCGAGTCCGGGTGGCGCTCGGCGACGTACGCGCCGTCCACGTAGACGTTGCGGTACGGGTTGTGCTGCAGGCCGTCCACCTGGAACACCTCGCCGCCGACCTGCACCAGCGTCACGGGCGTCAGCACGAACGTGGCGGTGAGCGCGCCGTGCGCCGTGTTCTTCCGGTCCTCCGGCGTGTCGGTGTCGTCGTCCGCGAGCGGTTCGATGCGGTCCCAGCCCCAGCTCGCGGCCAGGCTCAGGACGAGGTTGTCGTCCAGGAGGCTGCGCTCGGCGCCGCCGGAGATCTGCTGCGCGAAGTAGTCGTCCTCGATCGACGTGTAGTAGCCGGCGGTCAGCCCGCGCCAGGACACCGACGTGTCGATCTGGTCGCGGTTCTTGGACCAGTCCGCGTACGGATCCGAGCCGGTCGCGATCGGGCGACTGGCCCCGGAGATGGAATCCACGGCCTGCTGGCTGCCGGGCGCCGCCGTCACGCCGGGGACGACCACCGTCTCGTGCAGCAGGTTCACGTTCATCGTCGCGTCCGGCGCCACGTCCAGACGCCACGCGCCGCGCTGCGACGACACCTTCACGTGGTCGGAGTCCGTGAACAGCTCGAAGTGCAGTCCCGCCTCGCCCTCGTCCCAGTCGATGCCGTGGGCGGGCGAGGACAGGAGCGCGGCGGTGGCGGCCAGGAGGGCGTTCCTCAGTTGCACGCGCACCCCCCCGCCGCCGTACCGGCGCCGCCGGTCGAGCCCTCGCGGGCCTCGATCCAGTGCAGCTCCTTGGCGGCCTCCCGCGAGTCCGCGCGGAAGGTCATGATGGGGTCGGCCAGCCGCTCCTTCTCGTACGGGCGCACGGTGGCGCAGCCGCCCGCGACGAGCGCGGCGGCGAGCGTGGCGAGCACGGCGAGCCCGGAACGGCGCAGCACGGCACTCATCCCCCGATCTCCTCGTGCCGCTCCTCGGCGGCGGGCACGCGCGGTGCGCGGGCCTCCGCGAGCAGCGAGCGCATGGTGGCCTCCAGGGAGTCCAGCTCCTTCGTGGAGCGGGCGACCGCGGCCACCCGGCCGTCACGGTCCAGCACGACGGTCAGCGGCAGGGACGGGAGGTCCAGCGAGCGGGCCAGGCCGTCCGGGCCGTCCAGGTACACGGGCAGGCGGATCGCGGCGTCGTCCACGAAGCGCAGGGCCTTGCGCGGGTCCTCGTCCACGGACACCGCCAGCAGCCGGGGCGCGGGCAGCCCCGCGCGCGCCGCCGCCTCGGGCCAGCCGTCCAGGTCGCGCAGCTCGCGCTTGCACGGCTTGCACCAGCTCGCCCAGAAGCTGACGACGACCACGTCGCCCTTCAGCTCCCCGACGCGCACGACGTTCCCGCGCCCGTCCTCGAGCGGGTGCGACGCCAGCGCCCGCTCCCAGGCCGCGAAGTCGTCGCCGGCGCGGGCGGACGGCCCTGACGCGATCGTCAGGGCCGCCGCGAACGCCGCGACGGGAAGTCCGTTCCTCATGTCGCGCTCCTACCGGTACTGGGCGCCGAGCAGCACCCAGAGGTTGATGAGACGCTTCTCCTCGTCGGTCAGCGCGAACGGGCCGGCCGGGTCGGGATGCGCGCCGGTGCCGGCGTGCGAGCCCAGGCCCATCACCGCGTCCACCAGGACGGAGCGGCGCGGGAACGCCGGCCGCACGTAGTTCGGCTTGCCCTCCTCCGGCTCGCCGGAGAGGTTCACGTAGGCGCGCGGGAACAGCGCGTCCATCTCGCCGCCCTCGATCAGCTCGGCGGTGAGCGGCAGGTTCGCCGGCGCGAACGTGGTCTCGGGCGGCGCCGGGATGGGCTGGCCCGCACCGTCCAGATCGTGCGTCGTGCGCTGCGTGACCACCTCGACGTGGCAGCCCGCGCACTTCGCCTGGACGATCGGCGCGATGTCGTTCTCGTAGTTGATGACGGTCCACTCCGCCGGCGTCCGGTTCAGGTCCGAGGCCGGCAGCGACGCGGCGATCGGCGCGGGGTTCACCGACACGCGCCCGAGCGCCGAGCGGTCCTCGTGGCAGCCGGTGCACGTGAAGACCTCGCCCGGCCGCACGTAGATGTGCGTCCGCTTCGTCACGATGCCGCGTTCCTGCGGGTCGAGGATGGCGAAGCTGAGCGGCGTGTCCGCCGGGACGTCGATCTTGAAGGACCCGTCGGCCTGCACGGGAGCGAAGCCGATCAGCGCGCGCTTCTCGAACTCGTTCGCCGAGAAGTCGTTCGGCTCCCCGGAGCGGGTCGGCCGCGCCGCGATCAGGGCGATCCCGGGAACGTCGTCCACGCCCTGCACCGGGACCTCCTGGCCGTCCTGCGTGCCGCGGAAGAACACGGTCTCGGCGATGAAGGTGCCGTGCGTGGCGCCCGGCACGACCTGGCTCGGGATGACCGGCGGCGCCGGGCGCGGCGCGATGCGCTGCGCGTCGTACTCGTTGGTGGCCGGGTCGTTGTACAGGAACGTGAGGTCCACGATGGACAGCGTGGCCGGATCCTCCGGCGTCCCCGCGCCATCCTGCCGCAGCGTGAACGTGTACAGCGCGTAGTCCGTGTCCTCCTCGGTGGCCGCCGGCAGCGTGTACGACGCCACGAACCGGTTCTCGCCGAGCGGGTGCGGGTACTTGAACGCCCCGTACGTCCAGGGCGCGCCGTCCGTGTTCACGGTGGCCGTGAGCACGTCGTAGTTCAGGTGCCGCGCGGAGGACGGAGGGTCGGCCGGGCCGGCCTCCGGCTTCAGCACCGCGATCGGTCCGGCGTCCTCGTTCACCATCGTGGACTCGATGGCGATGATGCGGCCGTCGTCCGTGGGGACGGGGTGGAAGAAGTTCCGGTCGTGCGGGCCGAACTCGTGGAACGTGCCCGTGCCGTCCGGGTTCGTCGCGAACAGCGGGAACCGGTTGAACGTGCCGAAGTGGTCCCAGCGCGTGTACAGGACACGGCCGGTCGGCAGCAGCACCGGGTCGAAGTCGTCGGACTGGTTGAAGCTGATGCGCGAAACACCCGAGCCGTCCGCGTTGCACGTGTACATGTGCTCCGTGGGCGAGTGGTTGTACTCGTCCATCTCCCCGGAGCGCGAGCTCGTGAACAGGATGCGCCCGTCCGGCAGGTACAGCGGGTCGAAGTCGTGGCCGCCCCCGGAGGTGATCTGGCGCAGGCCGGAGCCGTCGGCGTTGATCTCCCAGATGTTCCGCCGCGACGCGCCCGGCGGCCGCATCGAGAACAGGATGCGCTCGCCGTCGAACGACACGCACGGATCCGACACGGACGCGCCCGTGTAGTTCGTGAGCGGCGTCACGACGCCGTCCGGGGTGATCGGGGAGAGCGTGTACAGGTTGCTCTCGGCCCAGCTCCGGTTCAGCGTCTCCTCGCCTTCGGTCTTCACGAAGACGAGCGCTTCCGTGGTCTCCTGCGAGATGATGAGGTCATCCGGCGCGCTCCCCTCCCGGCAACCGGGAAGAAGCGCCAAGCCGGCCAGGATCGGGAGGGGGCCGGGAATCGGGCCCCATCCGGGCGTCAACCCGCGTCGCATGGACATCTCCTCGTGGCGGGGGCTGTGCCCGGGGGAGGGAGTCTTCATTCGCCGAGCCCCCGGTAGAACGACAGACCGATCGTGAATTCGTCGTAGGTGTAGGCCACGGCCTTCTCCCCGTCGGCATGGCCGCCGATCGCCGTGAGGACGCGCCCGTCCACGCGCAACGCGACGTCATTCCTCACGTAGAACTCCACGCCGCCGCCCGCTCCCAGCAGGTTCGCGGTGACGGGGTCGGCGTTGAGGGAAAGGCCGGGATACACGAGCATCATCCCGTAGCCCGCGCGCACGAACGGCTGCACGCGCCACGGCAGCGGCTTGCGCAGCACGAGATCCAGCGTGTGCAGCAGCGCGTGCACGGACGTGGCGGGGTTGTGTCCGACGGACGCCTCCCAGCCGAGCCACGGGTTCGGGTTGTAGGCGAGGCGCATCGCGTACAGGCGATCGCCGCCGAGGGACCCGAACGCGGGGCTGAAGGCGAGGCGGTGCAGGAACTGCCGCTCGCCGCCGTCCACGTGGAACGGATCCTCCGCCAGGGACGGCACGAGGTGCTCCACCTCGCCGGCCCCGGGCGCTACGGCGCCGGGCGCGCCGGCGCCGGGCGCGGCGGCGACGGCCGCGCGGGGAGCGAACAGCGCCGTTCCCAGAAGGGCCGCCAGCGCGGCGCGCCGGGCGCTCATCGGAACTCCCCGGCGAGGATCCAGTCGAGGATCGCCGCGTAACCCGGGTCGTCCACATCGGCGAACGGCTCCACCTCGTGCGGGGCGCCGCCCGCGAGCGGGCGCGACAGGATCGGGCTGTTGGCCGGGTCGTACGGATCCACCTGCAGGATCGTCTGCGCGAAGTCGTACGCGGCATCCGGGTCGTCCGGCGGCGAGAGCTCGTACGTCCCGCGGATCCCGCCGCCGTGGCAGCTCATGGAGTGGCAGCCGTAGTCCTGCAGCACGGGCGCGACGTTCGCCTCGTACGAGGCGAAGTCGAGCACGAACTCCTGGCCACCGCCCGGCGGCTCCGGGGCCGCGGTCGGCGACGTGCAGCCGACGGGCACCGCGCAGAGCGCGAGCGGAACGAGGAGCCCCCCGCGCGAGATCGTTCTCGAGCGCATCCGGCCGTCCCCCGGGAATGTCCCGCGGCAGACGCCGCGGGCACGAGCAACCCGACGCGTCCGGTTCCCCGGAGCGTTGGGGCGGGAAGCAGCAATGTCCGGGCCAGTGCACGGATGACAAAAGGCAGGGAAGGAATGGACATCCGTCCGGTCATTCCGACACGGGGGCGATGCATCCTGCGCGGACCCGGTGCAGGAACGACCATGCGGAGTGCAGATTGCGAACACGCGCCCGTCCGGACTCCAGAACGTCGTGCGCCGCGTCGATGCCCGCGGAAGGGCGCGCCCCGGCACGGGTGCGCGCTCCGGACAACGGGGAGGACTCCAGGTGAAGAGCATTTCGCTCGCGCGCATCGCCGCGCTGGCCTTCGCCCTCACGGGCTATGCGGGCTGCGCCGACCAGGAAGCGCCGGGAACGCCCGCGGGCAACACGGCGTCGTCGGCGCAGGAGCAGGCGCTGGCGGCCGTGCAGATGGTGGATCAGCTCGTGGCCGATTCGCATGCGCTGGCCGCCGGCGATCTGACCGGCTTCCCGCCGGACACCATCGAGCTGCCGCGCCGCATCACGTACCGGGCGCCCGAGCGCCACGGGCTCCGCGCCGCCGACTCCCCGGTGTGGGACGGCGGGCAGGGCGCCTGGGTGTACGCGCAGACGGTCACCGACGATCAGGGCACGATCTCCGTGTCCGCCTTCATCCAGTTCCTCGACGGGACGGGCGCATGGCAGACCGAGCCGGACGGGACGACCGACCGGATCCGCTACGCGGTGTCCCTGGACATGCACGTGCGCGGCGAGGACGAGCGGTCGAGCGAGCCCGTGGAGCTGGACTTCGCCTTCGAACAGGACCTCGAGCTCGCCGGGCTGCAATCGGCCGTCTGGGCGATCGGCGGCGGCGGCAGCATGACCGGCTCCGTGGAGGGGCGCATGGACGGGCGGCGCTGGGACTACCGCACCGCGATGGAGTGGGGCGCCGCGCTCACCGTGCCGGCCGACGGCTCCGCGTGCGCGTCGGGGACCGTGTCCGTGAGCGTGGACGACTGGTCGGTCGTGGCCACGTACGACGCGGAGGCGCAGCGCTACGCCTGGTCGATGTACGAGGACGGCGGCTCCGCCCCGGTGGCGACGGGCACCGGCACGTCCGCGTGCTCCACGTTCTGAGGCCGGGCGCGCGAGGATACGCAACAACTTCGAAGGAAAGCGCTACGGCCGGCTTCTTCCCATGACGCATTCCGGAGATCGGACTCCGAAGGGCGGAACGGCGGAGGTCGCCGTTCCGCCTTTCCCGTCCTACAGTGCGGGCATGAACGGGAGACGGACGAACGGGCCGCCGCCGCGGCGCCTCGCCTGGCTGGTGCCGGCCCTGGGGCTGCTCGTCGCCGGCGGGGACTGCGGCGACGGAACGGACGGGGACGAGGCGCTCTTCGTCGTGCGCGCGTGCCGGGGTTCCGAGCACGCGCCGGGCGGGGAGGAGTTCCGCGTCCTCATCCGGGATCCGGACGTGATCGCGGAGGCGCAGTCCCGCATCGGGCTCGGACCGGGGCGGATCCTGTCCGGTCGCGTCGTCGAGGGGGACGGCGGATTCAACGCGCCGTGGTCCTGGCACCTGGATCCGGGGAGCATCGTGTTCACGGACGTGGCGCCGGAGTTCTGCGACGGCTGCCCGTCCTTCGTGGAGGACGACCTCCCCTACTGGGCCGGCACCGTGGAGCAGTTCTGCCCGTGGGGGACCGAGGTGCTCGCGCGCGAGGGTTGATGCCGGCGTCGTCGTCGAGCGTGCGGTCCCGGAGCACGGTCGCGGCCGGCTGGCCCTTGCCTTTGGTTCCGGCCGCCGGGGTTGGGTCCTTGTCCGATGTATCCAGGCGCGCGGCTTGAGCGATTGCAGGATGCATCGCGCGGCGTGATGCTCCGGGCGGGGGGCTCCCTGATCACTTGGTGCCGCATTTCGCTAGTGTGAGAGTTCGGTGTGCAGCGAGGGAGCAAGATGCGTTCATGCGTGTGTCGCGCCGTGCGCGATCGTCGATGTCTCGCCTTCCGGTACAAGGGCGCGCTCCGCAAAGTGGAACCTCATTTGTGCGGGCGAGGCAGATCGGGAGACGACCTTCTTCTCGCGTGGTTCGTGGCCGGCCACAGCCGCTCAATGCCGCTTGCGGGTTGGCGTCTATACGCACTCTCCTCGATCGAGGACTTGGTCGTCCTGGACGAGGCCTTCGGAGACCCGCGACCGGGGTTCCATTCGCGCGACTCTCGTTTCGCGCTCGTGTACTGTGTTCTGGGGGGCGGTGCGCCCTAGACGAGCGGGGGGTAGATCTGCGTGCCGTGCCGCTCTACGAAGTCGACGGGAATCTTGGGGTTGTTGATGTCCCTCTGCCGCTCACTCCACTGCTTCTCCCACCTGGTGAAGAAGTCCTCCAGTGCGGCTGGCGGCATCGTGTAGATCCTCTGGATCTCGATGCCACGGTAGACGGCGAAGACCCAGCCAACGGATCGATACTTGGCGATGATGGCAGGGTTCAAGTGGTGGTGGGTCGAGAAGCTCCGGGTGAGATCGACGTTCACGCTCTTCAACTCGTACTCACGACCACTTGAGTCCCTGGCGTCATTCCCCTCACGTGGCCCAAGGACTTGCAGTCCCGTCAAGAGGATGACCTGAAGTAGTTTCCCGCCGTTGTCCTGGAAGATATCGCGA
>CAYYFX010000003.1:29798-37130 GCA_964471155.1 uncultured Gemmatimonadota bacterium
TGCCGTGCTTCGACGCGAGGGACTGGAGTTCGCGAATACACGGGAGGAGTAGGTCGAGCTTCGCACTGTCGGGATGCGGCTCCATCATGACGTCGACCTCAAGAGGCTGCTCGCGTCGACCCGCAACGCGTGGGCAAGGCGAGCGATGTTGTCGATGGAGATGTTGCGTCGCCCGCGCTCCACTGAACTGATGTACGTTCTGTGAAGCCCAGCGAGTTCGGCCAGCGCCTCCTGGGACAGTCCGCGGGTCAGCCGGGCCGCACGGAGGTTCGCAGCGAAGGCCACTCGGAGGGCCCACGGAGGGGAACTCATGCCGGCAGTGTTTGGCCTTGACGACTTTTGGTCTACAGACTTAAGGTCACGCCCCATGACATCGCTGCGGGCCACTCGGGGGGGCAAGCCGTGCTGAGTTCAACACCGGCGTATCGGACTATCGGGGGTGCTGCGTTCCATGGAGACTCCCTTGGACTGCTGGCGGAGCTCCCGGACCGAAGCGTCAACCTAGCCATCACCAGCCCGCCATTCGCCCTGCAGCGCAAGAAGGAGTATGGCAATCCCGAGCAGGACGACTACGCCGACTGGCTGGCGGAATTCGCCAAGGCGCTGCTGCCCAAGCTCGCCGACGACGGCAGCTTCGTTCTCGACGTCGGGGGTGCGTATCAAAAGGGGGTGCCTGTACGGAGCCTTCACAACTTCCGCGTGCTCCTGAGGCTGTGCGATGACATCGGCTACTTCCTGGCCGAGGATTTCTATTGGTTCAATCCATCGAAGCTGCCCAGTCCCATCGAGTGGGTCAACAAGAGGAAGATGCGGGCCAAGGACTCCGTGAACACGGTGTGGTGGTTCGCGAAGACGGAGTGGCCGAAGGCAAACGTCACGCGCGTCCTAGCCGCCTACAGCGCACGCATGCGGCGCCTTTTGTCGGATCCGGAGGGATTCTACACCCCGAAGCGCAGGCCGTCAGGGCACGACATCGGCGCGGGGTTCGCGTCGGACAATGGTGGCGCGATACCATCAAACCTCCTGTCCATTCCGAATTCCGAGTCGGCAGGTACGTATCTAGCAACCTGCAAGTCGCTGGGGATTGCCGCACATCCGGCGCGGTTTCCAGCGAAGCTGCCCGAGTTCTTCATACGGTTCCTTACCGACCCCGGTGATCTGGTTCTGGATTTCTTCGCGGGATCTAACACGACCGGGGCAGTGGCGGAGGCGGAGGGACGTCGATGGCTGTCTTTCGACGCAAGCCGAGAGTATCTGGCGGCGTCCGTCTTCCGATTCTCCCCTGCTTCGTCCTCCATGGAGGAGCGCCGCGCGGCGTACGAGCGGATCGCGCAGGGAGGGTTCGTGGACGTTTCTGCCGGGGGGGCGATGGACCTGTTCTATCAAGGGCGTACCGCAGTCGGATAGCGCGTGTGCATTCCGTTCCGCGCGTCACCGCACCGCGTCGAGCAGCGCGCGGAAGTACGCCGGCATCTCGTGCCGCGGGTACCACGCCAGCGCGATCTCCTGGTCCAGGTGCCTGCCCGGGCAGAGATCCACGAGTCGCCCATCCGCGAGCCACGGCGCCGCGAAGTCGTCCGCGAGCACGGAGTAGCCGAGCCCTCCGGCCACGAGTTCCGCGAGCGCGTCCGGGTTGTTCACGAGATGGCGCCGCCGGCGCGCCCCGGCGAGGAGGTCGTGCTCGCGCAGGAACGCGAAGGTGGCGTCGTCCGTCTCGTCGAAGTCCACGATCCGCTCGGTGCGCACGACCTCCGCCGCATCGCGCGACGCCCACGCCGCCGGACCCACGAGCCGGTGCCGCGCGGGGCGCAGGCGCCTCGAGTCCAGCTCGTTCACCACGTCGTCGGCGCGCAGCACGGCGATCTCCGCGGCGCCCGTCTTCAGGTGGCTCAGCCCCGAGCCCGTGTCGTCGAGCAGGAAGCCCAGCGTGACGCCGGGGAACGCGCGCGCCGCGGCCGCCGCCTGCGGGATCACGCGGCAGCGCATCAGGCTCGATGGCCCGGTCACGGTCACGCGCACGGCGGCCGCGGCCTCGCCGCGCCGCACGAAGGACAGCATCTCGCCCTCGAGCTCGCCCACGCTCCGGCACCAGCGCACGAGGGCCTCGCCCTCCGCCGTGGGCCGCATTCCCTTGCGGGAGCGCACGAACAGCGTGGCGCCGAGGTCCCGCTCGAGCGCGCGGATCCGCTGCGTCACGCCGGTCTGGCTGAGCCCCACTTCCCGCGCGGCCCCGTGGACCGTGCCCTGCCGGACGATCGCGAGGAACGCTTGGATGCCGGGATGCAGTAAACTCATTATGATTCATCAATAGAGCAGATCAATCCATTAGGCAAATCGTTTTCCTGCCCCTAGGAATCCCCCCTTCGCGCGCGGCGTCGCGGTCGATCCGACGGCGCCGGCTCCACGGGCGCTCCGCCCGAGCCGGGGAGGGGACATGCACACGAACGGGAAGCCCGGCCGCGGCCGGCGGCGGGTCGCCTTGGCGTACAGCGGCGGGCTGGACACGTCCGTGATCCTGGTCTGGCTCGTGGAGCAGGGCTTCGACGTCCTGGCCTACGTGGCCAACGTCGGACAGCGGGAGGACCTGGACGAAGCGGCCCGCAAGGCCCGGGCGCTCGGCGCGGCCGAGGTCCGCGTGGAGGACCTGCGCGAGGAGTTCGTGTCCGACTACGTGCTCCCGGTGATCTCCGCGAACGCGGTGTACGAGGGCCGCTACCTCCTCGGCACGGCCGTGGCACGCCCGCTCATCGCGAAGGGGCAGGTGGCGTTCGCGCGCCGCTCCGGCGCGGACGCCGTCGCGCACGGGGCCACCGGCAAGGGCAACGACCAGGTCCGCTTCGAGCTGGCGTACGCCGCGCTCGCGCCGGACCTGGAGGTGATCGCGCCGTGGAAGGACCCGCGCTTCCTCGCGGCGTTCCGCGGGCGCTCGGACATGCTGCGGTACGCCGAGGCGAACGGCATCCCCGTGAAGTCGTCGCGGGCCAAGCCGTACAGCGAGGACGACAACCTCCTGCACATCAGCCACGAGGCCGGGATCCTCGAGCAGCCGGACCGCGTGCCGCCCGCGGAGGTGTGGTCGCGCACGGTGGCGCCGGAGCACGCACCGGACGAGCCGGTCGTCGTGCGCATCGACTTCGCCGACGGCATCCCGGTGTCGGTCGGCGACCCCGCGCGCGGCGTGCCGGTGACCGGCGCCCTGGAGCTGTTCCTGCACCTGGACGCGCTCGGCGCGGCGCACGGCATCGGGCGGCTGGACATGGTGGAAAACCGCTTCGTCGGCGTGAAGTCGCGCGGGCTGTACGAGACGCCGGCGGGCACGATCCTGCTCGCCGCGCACCGCGACCTCGAGGGCGTGGCGATGGACCGCGAGGTGATGCGCGTGCGCGACCTGCTGTCGCTGCGCGCGGCCGAGCTCGTCTACAACGGCTTCTGGTTCAGCCCGGAGATGGACCTCGTGATGTCCGCCATCCGCAAGAGCCAGGAGGGCGTGGACGGCCACGTCCTCGTGAAGCTGTACAAGGGCGGGGTGTACCCGCTGGCGCGTTCCGCGCCCGGCTCCCTGTACGACGCGCGCCTGTCCAGCATGGACGAGGACGGCGGCTTCGACCAGACGCACGCCGAGGGGTTCATCCGCATCCAGGCCATCCGCTTGAAGGCGCACCACGGGAGGCGGTTCCGCAGGGCGGCGGAGCAGGACGAGGCCGGCGTTCCGTCCGGCGCGCCTCCCGCGTCCGCGCTGCCCGCCACGCCGTCCGCCTCCGCGACGGTGACGTCGTGACGCCGCTGTGGCGGCGGGAGGCCGCGGCCGATCCGTGGCTGGCGCGCTTCCTCGCCGGGGACGACCCCGTGCTGGACCAGCGCCTGGTCGCGCACGACTGCCGGGCGTCGGCCGCGCACGCGCGGATGCTGCACGGGATCGGCGTGCTCGACGCCGACGAGCTGGCGCGGCTGGAGACGGCGCTGGCCGAGATCGCGGCGCGGGCCGCGCGCGGCGAGTTCCCGATCACGCCGGAGGACGAGGACGGGCACACGGCGATCGAGGCGTTCCTCGTGGCGCGCTGCGGCGACGCGGGCCGGCGGATCCACACCGCCCGTTCGCGCAACGACCAGGTGCTCACGGCGCTCCGCCTCTGGGAGAAGGAGCAACTGGCGCACGTGCTCGACGCCCTGGACGACCACGTCGAGGCGCTGGAGGACGCCGCGGATCGCCATCGCGACGTGAGGCTGCCGGGCTACACCCATATGCAACGCGCGATGCCCACCACGGCCGGCGTGTGGCTCGGCAGCTTCGCGGACGCGGCGCGCGACGATCGCGGCATCGTGGAGCAGGCGCTCCGGCTCGCGGACCAGTGCCCTCTGGGCACCGCCGCCGGCTTCGGCGTGCCGGTGCTGCCGATCGACCGCGAGCGCGTCGCGCGCGAGCTCGGCTTCGCGCGCGTCCAGGAGAACCCGATGTACGCGCAGCTCAGTCGCGGCCGCGTCGAGGGCTTCGTGCTCACGGCGTGCGCGCAGGTGACGCACGGGCTGAACCGGCTGGCGTCGGATCTGCTGCTGTTCGGCACGCGCGAGTTCGGCTTCGTGACGCTCCCCGCGGGGCTCTGCACCGGAAGCTCGCTCATGCCGCAGAAGCGCAACATGGACGTCCTGGAGCTGATCCGGGCGGCGCATCACGTCGTGTGCGCGGAGGAGGCGAAGGTGCGCGGCATCACCGCGGGGCTGCCGTCCGGCTACCACCGCGACCTGCAGCTCACGAAGGGACCGCTGTTCGCCGGCGTGGCCGCCGCGCGCGACGCGCTGCGCGCGATGCGCCTGGTGCTCGACGGGCTCTCGATCGACGCGGCGGCGTGCGCCGCGGCGCTGACGGACGAGGTGTACGCCACGGAGCGCGCGCTGGAGCTCGTGGCGCGCGGCGTGCCCTTCCGGGACGCGCATCACCGGGTGGCCGCGGCGGAGGCGGCGAAGCGGAGCGGGAAGGAGACGGACGTTGAACACGGCATGGACTGACCTCAGGGAGATCCGGCTGCTGGCCGGCGACCGGAGCACCGCGGGGCTGGACGACGACATCCTCGCGCCGTTCCTGGAGACGGACGCGGACCTTCGCGCCGCCGTCTCCCGTGCGCTCGCGGCCGCCCGGCGCCTCCGCAAGGACGCGCCGGAGCTCGTGGCCGTGCCGGAGGACGCGCTGTGCGCGGAGCTGCAGGAGGACTACCTGAACTTCTACGGCGACGACGCCCGCAGCCCCTACGTCCCGCTCGCGGCCAAGGGCCCGTGGATCGTCACGCTGCACGGCGCCGTGCTGCACGACTCCGGCGGCTACGGGATGCTCGGCATGGGGCATGCGCCGGACGCCGTGCTGGACGTGCTGGACGAGCCGTGGGTCATGGCGAACGTGATGACGCCGAGCCTCAGCCAGCGCCGCTTCGCGCGGCGATTGCGCCGGGAGATCGGCGCGACGCGCGGCGCGTGCCCGTACGCGAAGTTCCTCTGCCTGAACTCCGGCTCCGAGTCCGTCACGATGGCCGCGCGCATCACGGACCTGCACGCGCACCGGCAGACCGGGCCGGGCGCTCGGCACGCCGGGAAGCGCGTCCGGTACCTCAGCCTCGCCGGCAGCTTCCACGGGCGCACGGATCCCGCGGCCCGCGTGTCCGGCGTCACGCTGGACCTGTACCGGCGGACGCTCGCGTCCTTCCGGGACGCGGACCGGCTGACGCTGGTGGAACCGAACGACGAGACGGGGCTGGCGGCGGCGTTCGACGCGGCCGAGCGCACCGGCGTCTTCTTCGAGGCGGTGTTCCTGGAGCCGGTGATGGGCGAGGGCAAGTCCGGCCTCGCGCTCACGCCGTCCTTCTACGAACTCGCGCGCCGGCTCACGCGCCGCCACGGGGCGCTGCTCGTGTGCGACTCCATCCAGGCGGGCTTCCGCGCCACCGGGTATCTCAGCATCGTGGACTACCCGGGCTTCGGGTCGTGCGACGCGCCGGATCTGGAGACCTTCTCCAAGGCGCTGAACGGCGGGCAGTACCCGCTGTCGGTGCTGGCGCTGGGGGAGGAGGCGGCGTCGCTGTACGTCACCGGCGTCTACGGCAACACGATGACCACGTGCCCGCGCGGGCTGGAGGTGGGGTGCGCGGTGCTGGACTCGGTCACGGACGACGTGCGGGAGAACATCCGCGCGCGCGGGGCGCAGCTGAGGGACGAGCTGTCCGCCGTGGCCGCGGAGCTGGGCGACGGCGCGCTCGTGGTGCGCGGCACGGGACTCATCGTGTGCCTGGAGCTCGATCCCGCGCGCTTCCCGGTCTGCGGGCGCGGCGGCGTCGAGGAGCGGCTCCGCCGGTGCGGGATCCACATGATCCACGGCGGGACGAACGGGCTGCGGTTCACCCCGCACTTCGGCGTCACCGGGGCCGAGATCCGGCTGATCGCGAGCCGGGTCCGGCGCGTCCTTCTCGAGGGCGCGGGCGCGGGCGCGGGCGCGGCGACGGAGCGCGACGCGACGGCGGTCGCCGCGAAGGCCTGAGCGGACGCGACGGCCCGTCCGGAGGATCCCGGACGGGCCGCGCGCGCCGGCGGGCGGAAGAACGGGCTAGGCCGCCGGGCACTCCGTGTCGTTCTGCCGCGAGTCCCAGCACGCCGGCTCCCCGCCGTTGTAGTCCGGGGCGCGGAGCGAGCCCGTGCCGTCGGCCTCGTTCCAGCGCACGTACCAGCTCCCGTCGCCCGCCGAGACGTCCGTCCACGTGAACGACTTCCGCGAGCCGTCCTCGCGGAACTCGAGCGAGTTGCCCGGGTGGTCCAACTCGTCCAGGAAGCGAAGGTACTCGCCGTCCGCGTCCTGGCCCCACTGCAGCGACGCCACGACCGGCTTTCCCGCGCGCTCGAAGTCGTGGAACTGCAGGTCGCCCGCGTCGCCGTCGGACCAGGTCTCGCCCGAGAACCAGAGCTCGTTCCCGTACCCGTCGAGCGTGTTCGAGACGCGCATCTCCCACTCCACGCGGTCCGCCGCGACGAACTTCCCGCGCAGACGGATCTGCGCCTCCTCGCTCCCGTGCACGTACGTGTAGATCCACAGGTACGAGCCGTCGTCCTGCGGGCTCGGCACCGTGTCGAGCGCCAGCGCGAAGGCCGTGACCGGCGGCACGAGCAGCAGGTGCGTCACCGCGCCGGCGACGGCGACGCGCACGTACGCGTTGAAGAAGTTCGCCTTCGACGCGCGCTCGATCGCGCTCGGCTCCCGGAAGAAGCCGAAGTCGAACGTCAGCCGCTCCGCCGAAGGGACCGGCGGGACCTCCTCCGGCGCGGGGGCCGTGACGGGGTTCTCATCGGAGCAGCCGT
>CAYYFX010000003.1:37230-93610 GCA_964471155.1 uncultured Gemmatimonadota bacterium
GGCGGGACCTCCTCCGGCGCGGGGGCCGTGACGGGGTTCTCATCGGAGCAGCCGTACACCGCCACGAGCACGGCGCCGGCCAGGGCCAGGGACTTCAGGGATCGGTGGCTGCGGAACATGGTCGCCTCCTGCGAAAGGACTCGTCGGGTGACGGACGGGGGAATTGCAGGGGACGTGCCGACACGGCTCCGGGGGACGAGCGGACTCCGCAAGCTACGACTCGACAACGACTTGGGGCGGCACTCCGCCGTGCGTCAGGCTCGGCGGGTGCCGTCGCGAACCCGCACGCCTGTGGTGCTGCTTCACAAGGACGGGCGCTCAAGCCGGAGGACTCGGTAGTCCGATATTACGAATCGGGAGGCCGACGTGTCCGAACCGGGAACCGCAGGACGCACACCCGAGTCCGCCGCCGGCATGTCCGGGCCGGCCGGCGGCGTGCCCGAATCCGCAGCCGGCAACGGGCCCGAGTCCGCAGGCGGCAACGGGTCCGAGTCCACAGGCGGCGGCGGGCCCGAGTCCGCAGCCGGCATGCCCGGGCCCGCCGGGCGCGCGGTCCACAAGACCTGCCCCGGGTGCGGCACACCGTTCACGCTGCAGCAGATCCTCGAGTGCGCCGAAGTCGAGCCGATCGGGATGCAACTCGAGGACGACGATCCCGCCTGGAACTACTACTACTTCAACCACCGTTGCCCCTCGTGCGGCTCCACGTTCCTGATCCCCGTGACGGACTTCGCTCCGTGGATCCCGGAGCCCGTTCCCGGGCCGGTGCTCGCCGGCACCGAGTCCTGCGAGCGGCACTGCACGCGCATCGACGACCTCTCGGCGTGCACCGCGCCCTGCCGGTATGCACCGTTCCGCCGGTTCCTCCTGCACCTGCGCGACCGGAAGCGGGGACGCGCCGCCGACGAATCCGTGGCGCCCCCGGCCGGCCGGCCGTAACGTTCCTCGCGGCGTGCGAAGGAACGGCGCCCGCTTCCCGGGGATCCCATGGACGTCGGCCTGCGCGAGATCACGATGGAGAACGTGAACGCGGTCCTCGCACTCGCGGTGCGACCGGACCAGGAGCGGTTCGTCGCCGCGAACGCGGTGTCGCTCGCGCACGCGCATTGCAGCCCGGACGCGTGGTTCCGCGCCGTGTACGCGGACGAGGACCCGGCCGGATTCGTCATGCTTGCGGACGAGACGCTGCGCCCGGATCCGCCGGCTGCCCCGCAGGTGTGGATCTGGCGCTTCATGGTCGACGCCCGCTTCCAGGGGAGGGGAGTGGGGTCCCGGGCGCTCGAGCGCGTCGTCGCGCATGTGCGCACGAGACCGCAGGTGTCCACGCTGCTGCTCTCCTACGTTCCCGGGCCGGGTTGCCCGGAGCCGTTCTACCTCCGGGCGGGGTTCCGGCACACGGGTCGCGAGGAGGGCGGCGAGATCGTCCTGGAGCTCCCGCTCGCGGCGCCGGGACGCTGAGGCGGGGAGCGTGGCGTCCCGGGAGCGCATGAGCGCGGTGCTCGCGGACATCACGACATTGGACGTGGACGCCATCGTCAACGCCGCGAACGAGTCGTTGCTCGGCGGCGGCGGGGTGGACGGCGCGATCCACCACGCGGCGGGACCGGAACTGCTGGAGGAGTGCCGGCGGCTCGGCGGGTGCGCTACGGGGGACGCCAGGCGGACGCGCGGGTACCGCCTCCCGGCGCGCTGGGTGATCCACACCGTGGGCCCGGTCTGGCGGGGCGGCGGGCACGGCGAAGCCGAACTTCTCGCGTCCTGCTATCGACGCTGCCTCGAGATCGCGGCCGAGGGCTCGCTCGCGTCGGTCGCCTTCCCCGCGATCAGCACCGGGATCTACGGCTACCCGCCGGAGGACGCCGCGGACGTCGCGGTGGCCACGGTCCGGGACGCCCTCGCGACCCGGTCCCGGCCGGAGCGGCTGATCTTCTGCTGCTTCGCCGAACGGGACCTCTCCCTCTACCGATCCCGCCTCCGCGTCGCCTGACCGTTGTGGTGCGGAGATTGTGCCCGAGCGCACCCAAATGATTGTCCCGCATTGACTTGAGACCCATCCCCGATCCGGCTACCCGCAACCGGTGACCGGACCGACGCTTGCGCGCGCCAACGCCCCAATCTCCGAACCACCGACGACTGTCCAAGAACAACGTGGACAGAGCCTTGACAACACATGGACAGACGACTAGATTCCCCCTCGTCCCACTGGACCGCCGGGACACAGGCCGGCTCGGCTCTCCCGGACCGGTCTCCGCGAACCCCGGGGATTCCCCCGACCACGAAGACACCCAACACGGAGGGTGCCGCACATGCCCCGCAACCTGAGGCTCGCACTCACGGCCCTGGCGCTGGCCGTACTCGCGCCGACCGCGCGGTCGGCGGACCTGACCTTCGACGTGGACCGGCTGCCGGACCTCACCGCGGCCGATCTGCCGTCCCTCTCTGCCGACAAGTCCGGCACCGCCTATGCCTCGCTCCTCGAAGGCAAGGACGTCGTCCCGCCTCGCGCCACGCGTGCGAAGGCGCTCTTCCTGTCCCGCCCCTCCCGCGACGGGTCGGAGTTGGCGTTCGGTCTCTGGGCCGTGGCGCTCCGGAATCCGATCGAGGCGAACATCCTCCTCGGCCGTCCCGGCGAGAACGGACCGGCCGTGGCCACGCTGTACGGGCCGAATGCCCCGGGCGGCGGCCGGGTGTGGGGCCAGCTCGCCACCGGCACGTTGACGGCCGACGACCTGGAAGGGCCGTTCGCCGGACAGAGCCTCTATCGCCTTTTCGCCGCGATCGAGGCGGGCGAAGCGTACGTGCAGATCGCGACCGATGACGGCGAGCCCGGCGACAACACCGGCGCCGGCGACTTCGTGGACGGGGAGATCCGGGGCGAGGTCGTCCGGCTCGGCCGTCCGTTCCCCATGCCGATGGCGCGGCTGCAGGTGATCCACAACGCGGCGGATCCGGCGGCGGCGACGGTGGACGTGTGGCTGAACGGTGCGAAGGCGCTGGACGACTTCGCGTTCCGCGCGGCGACGCCGTACCTGGACGTTCCGGCGGAGACGGAGATCGCGATCGGGATCGCGGGTGCGGACTCGGAGGATCCGAGCGACATCCTGGTGACGATCCCGGTGACGCTGGCGAAGGGCGGCACGTACGTGGCGTTCGCGAACGGCGTGCTGGACCCGACGGCCTTCGCGGCGAATCCGGACGGCCGGGACACGGGCTTCGGACTGCTGGTGAAGCCGATGGCCCGGGAGAATGCGCAGGACGGCGGGAAGGTGGAGTTCTTCGTGCTGCACGGCGCGACGGACGCCCCGACGGTGGACGTGCTCGCGCGCGGCGTCGGTGCGCTGGTGAACGACGCGGCGTACCGGGACATCACGGACTACCTGGCGGTTCCCGCGGCGAAGTACGTGCTGGACGTGACGCCGGGCTCGGACAACGGGACGGTGGTGGCGTCGTTCGTGGCGGACCTCTCGGGTCTCGAGGGCGGCGCCGCGGCGGTGTTCGCGTCCGGGTTCCTGGATCCCTCGGCGAACCAGGGCGGCGAGGCCTTCGGGATCTTCGCGGCGCTGCCGGACGGCAAAGTGGTGGCGTTCCCGGCGAAGAGTGCGTTCGAGGTCCGGTCCGAGAGCGACTTCGAGCTTCCGGCGCGGGGCCGCGACGGCGTCTCGACCTCCGCGTCGCTCGGGGCGGCGCCCCTGACGTTCGAGGTGTCGCAGAACCTGCCCAACCCCGTGCGCGGGAGCACGACGGTGGCGTTCGCCCTGCCCCGTGAGGCGAACGTCCTTCTCACGGTGCACGACGTGGCCGGTCGCCGCGTCGGGGAGGTCGCGCCGGGGACGCTGTCGGCGGGCCGGCACCAGATCCGGTTCGACGCGTCGCGCCTGACCTCCGGCGTGTACTGGTACCGGTTGCAGGCCGGCCCCGAGGTGCAGACGCGCAAGATGGTCGTCACCCGGTAACGCACTCCGGGAGGTGTGCCCGGGACGGACGGTGGGTGGTTCAAGGGGGGACTGCCTGCCGCTCCGCCCGGGACCCGGGTGCGCCACGCCTGCCGGGGATCGGAACTGGCGTCGATCGCCGGGAGGGTTAGACTCCGATGCTCTCGCCGAACCACCGATCGGAGACCGCCCCGATGTCCTCGCTGCCGGCGCCCGAGGCGCCCCGCCACCCGATCGCGGTCGTCGCCGCGCGAACCGGACTGGCCCAGGACGTTCTCCGGGTCTGGGAGCGCCGATATCGCGTCGTCGAGCCGCACCGGAGCGACACGGGGCGGCGGCTCTACACCGACGCGGACGTGGAACGCCTGAACCTGCTGCGCCTGGCGGTGGAGTCCGGACGCCGGATCAGCGACGTGGCCACGCTCGCCACCGACGAGCTTCGCGCCCTCTCCGGGGAGGATGCCCGCGCCTCGCTGCGCGTCCGCGGAACCCGGGACGGTCATCCGGTCCCGGCCTTCTTCGTGGAGGCGGCGCTGGCGGCGATCGAGGAGTACGACGCGGCCGAGCTGGATCGTGTCCTCCGTCGCGCGGCGCTGGACCTCACCGCGCCGATGCTGCGGTCCGCCGTGCTGGAGCCCGTGATCGCCGCCGTCGGCGACCGGTGGCGTCGCGGGACGCTCCGCATCGCGAACGAACACCTGGCCACCGCGGTGATCCGGACGTTCCTCGGCGCGCTCCAAGCGAGGAACGAAGCGCGGGAGGGCGGCGCCTGCATCGTCCTCTCGACGCCGGCCGGACAGCGGCACGAGCTCGGTGCGCTGCTTGCCACGCTCGCCGCGCTCGAGGTGGGCTGGAACGCCGTGTATCTCGGTCCGGACCTCCCCGCGGTGGAGATCGCGGCGGTCGCGCGCGCGCGCGCGGCGAGGGCGGTGGCGCTGAGCGCCGCCTCGCCGGCGGATGCGGGCCGCCTGGTCCGGGAGCTGGCCGAACTGCGGGAGCTGCTCGATGCGGACGTCCCGGTCTTCGTGGGCGGCGCCGCGGCCACGTCGCAGGCGGAGGCCATCGCGGGGACCGGGGCGCGCGTCGTGACCGAGATGGACCGCTTCCAGGACATGCTCGCGGCGATCGTCCGGTAGGACCCGGCGCGGAGACGCTCGTCCGCTCGATCCCCACGCGGCTCGCAGCCGTCGGCCCCCGTCCCCCGTCCCGCCGGGAGGGCGCCCCGTCCCCGCCGGTTGGACCGCGGCCCCTCCGGTCGCGTAGGGTCCGCCCTCCGGTTGCCGCGGCCCCCCATCCCCCGCGCGGCCCCCGTCACCGCCCACCCGAGGAGGAGCCCCATGGGAGCGCCCGTCGTCCACTTCGAGCTGTGGTCCAAGGATCCGGCGCGGATCTCGTCCTTCTACGAGCAGGTCTTCGGCTGGAAGATCAACCACGTTCCCGAGATGAACTACCGCGTCGTGGAGACGGGCGGGAAGGGCGGCATCAACGGCGGCATCATGCAGCCGAAGGACGGCCCGTGGCCGGGCAACATGGCGTTCTACCTCGACGTGCCGGACCTCGACGCCGCCGCCGCGAAGGTGAAGGCCGCGGGCGGCACGATGATCGTCGAGAAGACGGAGATCCCGGGAATGGGCGCATTCTCCCTGTTCTCCGATCCGGACGGACGCGTTCTCGGACTCTGGAAGTCGAGCTGAGCGAGGGACCGCGCGTTGCGCTATACTTGACCGCATGGTCCGCCGGGAGACGCTTCTCGCCTTCGCAACCCTGCTCGTCCTCGCGCCGGGCGCCGCTCGCGCCGCGGCCGTGCCGCACCCGATCCCGGCCGAGGAACCCGCGGTGGTGTGGGTCCGCTTCGCCGACCGCGGCCTGGACTCCCCGGCCGCCGAGCGCGCCGCCGTCGGGGCCGCGCGCGCCGCGCTCACCGCGGATGCGCTCGCCCGGCGCGCGAAGGTGGGCGCGCCCGTCGACCTCCTGGATGTCCCGCCGAGCGCACGCTACCTGGACGCGGTGCGCGCCACCGGAGCCCGGGTCCGCGTGATCTCCCGCTGGCAGAACGCCGTCTCCGTTCATGCCGATCCGGCGCAGCAGGCGGCGCTCCGCGCGCTGCCGTTCGTCTCCGACGTCCGCGCGGTGGCGGTCCGCCCCGCGGGGGAGAAGCTCGCCGAGCCCGTGGTCCCCGTGCCGACGCGCGCGGGCCGGTCCGCCCCCGGCCTGCGGTCGCTCGACTACGGGGACTGCTCCTCGCAGATCCTGCCCATCCAGGTGGACGGTCTGCACAACCTGGGTCTGAGCGGCGCCGGCGTGAAGGTGGCCGTGCTGGACACGGGGTTCAAGCGCACGCACGCGGCGCTGGACGACGTCGACGTCCTGGCGGAGTGGGACTTCGTGCAGGGGGACGCCGTGACGACGAACCAGACGGGCGACGACTTCTCCCAGCACAACCACGGCACCTACGTGCTCTCCCTGATCGGCGGCTGGGACCCCGGGCACCTCATCGGCCCGGCGCACGGCGCGTCGTACCTGCTCGCGAAGACGGAGAACCTCTCCAGCGAGACGCCGGTGGAGGAGGACTACTGGATCGCGGCCGCGGAGTGGGCGGACAGCCTCGGCGCGGACGTGATCACCACCTCGCTCGGCTACAAGGACTGGTACACGTACGAGGACATGGACGGGGACACCGCGCCCATCACCATCCAGGCCGACCTCGCGGTCGCGAACGGCATCTGCGTGTTCTCGTCGGCGGGCAACGAAGGGCAGGGCCCGTGGCACTACATCACCGCGCCCGCGGACGGCGACAGCGTGGTCTCCGTGGGCGCGGTGGACTCGCTCGGGACGATCGTGGGCTTCAGTTCGCGCGGCCCCACCTTCGACGGCCGGATCAAGCCCGACGTGTGCGCGATGGGCCGCGGGGATCTCGTCGTGCTGACGACCAGCGACACGGAGTACGGGCGCGGCAGCGGCACGTCCTTCTCGAATCCGCTCGTGGCCGGCGTGGCGGCGCTGCTGCTCGAGGCCAACCCCGCGTGGGGGCCGCACGAGGTGCGCGAGGCGCTGCGCAGCACGGCGACGCGCGCGACCACGCCGGACAACGACTACGGCTGGGGCATCGTCCAGGCCGTGGACGCCGCGATGTTCCCGGTGTCCGCGCCCGAGGTTCCGCCCGCGGCCGCCGCGCGCGAGTTCCTCGCGTCGCCGAATCCCGCGCGGAACGCCACCACGCTCCGCTTCACGCTGGCCGCGGGGGAGTCGCCGGAGTCCATCACCATCCACGACGTCTCCGGACGCGTCGTGCGCCGGTTGCCGCTCGGGCCCGGCGCGCGTGCGGCGGGACGCGCGGCCTGGAACGGGCTGGACGACGCCGGCCGCCCCGTGGCCGCCGGGCTGTACTTCGCGAGGCTCGACGGCGTCCGGGCGCCGGCCGCCCGCATCGTCCGCCTGCCGTAGTCGATTCCGGACCTGACGGTCGCGTCGGCCCCCCCTCCCGTGCCCGGCAAGCCCCCGGGCGGTCAAGATCCGCTCCCTTCCTTCCGTAGGAGGGGAATCATGGCAACCTTCGCCCGCTCCGTCCCGCCGGCCGCGTGGCTCGTTTCGGCGTCCGCGCTGGGCCTCGCGGGCTGCACCGACCTGGGTCCCGTGTCCCCGGATCCCGGCGGCGCCGCCCCGGAGGCCGCGTCGTTCGACTCCGCCGTCCCGCGGGCCTGGTTCGACCTGGCGCTGACGCTCACGCGCACCACGCCCGGGTTCACGCCACCGGTGGCCTCGCGCGCGTTCGGGTACGAGGGGCTGGCGCTGTACGAGGCGCTCGTCCCGGGCATGCCGGAGCACCGGTCGCTCGCCGGCGTGCTGACCGGATTCGCCGTGATGCCCGACCCGGATCCCGATGCGTCGTACCACTGGCCGTCGGTCGCGAACGCCGCGCTGGCGGAGATGATGCGCCGCATGTATCCGGCCACGTGGGACACGAACCTCGTGGCCATCGCGGATCTCGAGGCGACGTTCGCGGCCGACTTCGCGGACGACGTCGATGCGCCCGCGGTCGCCGCGTCCGTCGCGTGGGGCCGCGCCGTCGCCGGGGCGGTGCACGACTACTCGCGCACGGACGGCGGTCACGAGGGCTGGACGCGGAACTTCCCTTCGTCCTACGTGCCGCCGGCGGGGCCGGGGTTGTGGGTACCCACCGGACCCCAGCTCGTCCCGATGCAGCCGACCTGGGGCGACAACCGGTGCTTCACGATGCCCGCCGCCAACCCGAACATCAGCGCGGAGCCGGGGCCGCCGCCCGCGTACTCCGAGGATCCGGCGTCGCCGTTCCGGGCCGGGGCGGAGGAGGTGCGGCTCGCGGTGAGCTCCATCACCGCGGCGCAGCGCGCGATCGCGGAGTTCTGGGCGGACGACCCCGGCGTCACCGCCACGCCGGCCGGGCACTCCATCTCCATCCTGAACCGGACGCTCGCGGACGAGGGATCGTCGCTGGCGTTCGCGGCGGAGGCGTACGCGAAGCTCGGCATGGCCGTGTCCGACGCGTTCGTCTGCTGCTGGCACTCGAAGTACCGGTACAACCTGGTCCGGCCGATCACGTACATCCGCGACGTGATCGGGGACGCCGGCTGGAACAGCATCGTGTCCACGCCGCCGTTCCCGGAGTACACCTCCGGGCACTCCGTGCAGTCCGGGGCGATGGCGGCGGTGATGACGTCGCTGTTCGGCCCGGACTACGTCTTCACGGACCGGACACACGACACGCGCATGCCGCCGCTGCCGGCGCGGCTGTTCCCGTCCTTCGACGCAGCCGCGGAGGAGGCCGCCATCTCCCGGCTGTACGGCGGCATCCACTACCGCGCGGCGATCGAGCGCGGCCTGGTCCAGGGGAAGGCGGTCGGCGCGGCCGTGACCGGACTGCCCTTCCGGAGGTGACGGCGCCGCGGCGTCCCGGGTCCGATGCCGCGCGGAGGGTCAGCCGGGCGTGCCGGGGATCTTGCCCGCGTAGTCCACGCGCCAGCCCTGCCAGCGCCGCGCGGTGATCACGGCCAGCGCCGTGGTGAACTGGCGCAGGTGCAGCAGGTCGTGCATGCGCCACGCGGCGATGAAGTCCCCCGCGCGCATGCGCCCGAGCTTCGGGTGCTCCAGGAAGCGCTGCAGATCCTCCGGCTCGAGCGTGCGCAGCCAGCGGCAGGAGTCCGCGCGTTCGGCGGCCCAGTCCAGGTACACCGCCCCGGGGTCCATCTCGTTGTAGCGGCGCTCGGTCACCCAGCGCGCCGGGTCGATCCCCTTCTCGATGGGCCGGCCCTCCGCGGCGGCCATCGCGCGGGGACGGAAGTCCTCCACCTCCTCGTCCCGCAGGTGCGCCAGGATCTCCAGCGGCGACCAGCGTCCCTCCGCTTCGCGGGAGCGGAGCAGCGCTTCGTCCGCGTCCTGGAACACGGCGAGCAGGGCGGCGGGGAAGCGGGCATGGGCGGAGACGAGATGCTCGAGCTCCTCGCGCGTCACGGCGTTCCTCCCGGGGCGTCGGCGCCGGGCGGGGGGCCGGCGCGGACCTTCAGGATGCCGGGACGGAGCTCGACGCGCAAGCGGCGCCGCGCGGTGTCGATCACCTCGCCGTCCGCGTGGAACGGGAACCCGTCGCGGCTCTCGATCTCGATCGTCCGCCCGCGCAGCATGCGGATGCCCGGTTCCGCCAGGTGCGTTCCCGAGATCGCCTTCGGCAGCGTGCGCAGCACGCGGAGGCGGCCCATCCCCTCCACGACGCACAGGTCCAGCAGCCCGTCGTCGTTGCGCGCATCCGGCGTGAGCAGGAAGCCGCCGCCCACGCGCGGGCCGTTGCCGATGCAGACCAGGAGCCGGCGCCCCGTCAGCTCCCCGCCGTCCACGCGCAGCACGAGGTCCGGGCACTTCAGCCCGGCGAGCGCGCGCACCACGGCCCACAGGTACACGGCGAACCCGGAGAGCCGCTGCACCTTCCGGCTCTCCAGCGTGACCTGCGCCTCGAAGCCCAGCCCCAGGCTGTTGCCGAACCACGCGCCGTCGTCGAAGGCGCCGAGGTCGATGCGCCGCTCCCGCCCGGCGGCGATGACGTCGAGGGCCCCGTCCAGCGATCCCGGGATGCGGAGCGCGAGCGCCATGTCGTTGCCGGTGCCCACGGGGACGAGGCCGAAGGTGCTGTCGGATCCCGCGAGCCCGTTCACGACCTCGTGCGCCGTGCCGTCCCCGCCCACGGCCACCACCAGCGGCGCGCCGCGCTCCGCGGCCGCCCGCGCGAGCCGCACCGCGTCGCGCGGGGCCGCCGTCACCGCCACCTCGCCCGCGAGGCCGCGCGCGTGCAGCCGGGCGCGCAGCCGGTCCGGCATCCCCGCGCCGCGCCCGCGGCCGGCGCGGGGGTTCACGATCCAGAGCGGATCCAATCGCCGCGTCCCGTCAGGCGGCGGCGGGCGCGCGCAGCATCGCCCCGAGCGTGGCGCCGAGCGCGAGCGACGTCAGGAGGTTCATCCCCCACCAGCACCACGCCATGTAGTAGGGGAACCCCTCGAGGGTGAGCGGGCTGAAGAACTGCGCGAAGGAGCCGATGAGCCCCAGCCAGAACCCGAACACCAGGCCGCCGCCCACGCCGTGGGACCAGCTCGCGCGCGTGCGGCCGAAGATCACGGCGGCCGGCACGGCGATCAGGATCTCGATCACGAGGAACCAGAGCGGGTTGCCGCTCTCCCGGGAGAACACGTCCGGGTATTTCATGTAGGTGGGGCCCATGACGAGTCCGTGCAGCACGAAGCTCACGACCCACATCACGACGCCGCCGGCGAGGCCGGCCAGGAGCACACGCGGGTTCATTCGCTCGCTCTCCTTCCGAGGGATCCCCGGGGCGGTCCGGGGCGGACGGCGCAGCATACCCCGGAACCGGGCGCGGCGGCCCGCCGGACGCATCGTGCTATCATCGAAGCCGTCGCCGCCTCGCCGAGGTCCGAGATCTTGTCCCCCGATCCCGACGACATCACCGCGGTCCTGCTGCGCGCCGGCGACGGCGCCCCCGACGCCGTGGACCGCCTCTTCGCGCTGCTGTACGAGGACCTGCGCAACGCGGCGCAGGCCTGCCTGCGTCGCGAGCGGGCGGACCACACGCTCCAGCCCACGGCGCTCGTCCACGAGGCGTACCTGCGGCTCGTGGACCAGACGCGGTGCCGGTGGCGGAACCGCGCCCAGTTCCTCGCCGTGGCGGGTCGGGCCATGCGCCGCATCCTCGTCGACCACGCGCGCGGCCGCGCCCGGGCGAAGCGCGGCGGCGGCTGGGCGAAGCTCCCGCTGGACGAGGCCTTCGACGTGGCGACGGAGGCCGGCGCCGCCGGGTTCCTGGAGCTGGACGCCGCGCTGCAGCGTCTCGAGGCGCGCCAGCCCGAGAAGGCGAAGCTCGTCGAGCTCCGCTTCTTCGCCGGGCTCACGCACGAGGAGTGCGCCGACGTGCTCGGCGTCTCGCCGCGCACGGTCGCCCGGTGGTGGGACTTCGCGCAGGCGTGGCTGTACCGCGCGCTGTCGAGCGACGCGGCCTGACGTGGACGACCTCGAACGCGAGCGGCGCGCCGCGGAGATCTTCTCGGACGCGCTGGAGCGGGACGGCGCCGGCCGCGACGCCTTCCTGGAGGAGGCCTGCGCGGGCGACGCCACGCTGCGCGCGGAGGTGGACTCCCTGATCGCGGCGCTGGGTCCGGCCCGGGAGCTGTTCCGCGCGGCTCCGCGCCTGCCGGCCGCGGGCATCCCGCCGCCTTCCGCCGCCGCCGCCGCCGGCTCCGTGTTCGGGCCGTACCGCGTGCTGCGCGTCCTGGCCGAGGGCGGCATGGGCGAGGTCCTGCTCGCGGAGCGCACGGACTCGGAGTTCCGCAAGCAGGTGGCGATCAAGCGCATCCGTCCGGGGCTGGGCACGCGCGAGATCCTGGAGCGCTTCCGGCAGGAACGGCAGCTCCTCGCGGACCTGGAGCACCCGAACATCGCGCGCCTCCTCGACGGCGGCTCCACGCCGGACGGGCTGCCGTACCTGGTCATGGAGTACGTGGACGGCGTGCGCCTCGACGCGTGGTGCCGCGAGCGCGGTCCGGACGTGGAGCAGCGGCTGCGCCTCTTCCTGCGCGTGTGCGACGCGGTGCACTACGCGCATCGCAACCTCGTCGTGCACCGGGACCTCAAGCCGGGCAACATCCTGGTGGATCGCGACGGCACGCCCAAGCTCCTGGACTTCGGCATCGCGAAGGTGCTGAGCCCGGGCGCGGCCGGCGAGGGCGGCGCCGACGCCGCGCTCACGACGCTGCGCGCGTTGACGCCGCGGTATGCGAGCCCGGAGCAGGTCCGCGGCGGCCGCATCACCACGTCCACCGACGTGTACAGCCTGGGCGTGCTCCTGTACGAGCTGCTGGCCGGCCGATCGCCGTACGCCGCGGACACCGGGGAGGGCCTGGAGCGCGCGGTGTGCGAGGAGACGCCCCCGCGGCCGAGCCGCGCCGCCGCGTCCGCGGATGCGCGCGCGGCGTCGCGGCTGCGCGGCGACCTCGACACGATCGTGCTTCGCGCGCTCGCGAAGGATCCGGAGCGCCGGTACGCCTCCGCCGGGGATCTGGCCGCGGACATCCGCCGTCACCTGGACGGGCTTCCGGTGACCGCGCGTCCCGACACGGCCGCGTACCGGGTCACGACCTTCGTACGTCGCAACCGGGCCCTGGCGGCGGCCGTGGCCGGCGTGATCGTGCTGCTCGCCGCGGCGCTGAGCGTCACGGCGCACGCGCTGCGGCGCGCGGCGGCGGGCGAGCGCGAGGCGCGCTTCCTCGCGTACACCGGCTCGCTCGCGGCGGCGGAGGCGTCCCTCGGCGCGAACCGGGAGCCGGAGGCCGCGGCGCACCTGCGCGCCGCGCCGCCGGAGTTGCGCGGCTTCGAGTGGCGCCACCTGCATGCCCGCCTGGACCGCAGCCTGCGCACGCTCGCCGCGCACCGGCGCGGCGTGACCGCGATCGCGTTCGCGGCCGACGGGACGCGCTTCCTCACCGCGTCCCTGGACAGCACGATCGCGCTGTGGGGCGTGGCGGACGCGCCGCTGCACCGCTGGTCCTTCGACGCCGGCGTCGAGAGCGTGGCTCTCGCCGGCGGCCTCGCGGTCGCGGGGCTCGGCAGCGGTCGCGTCCTCGTCCTTCCGCTCGATGCGAGCGCGCCCCCGCGGGAGATCGGCCGTGGCGACCAGTGGCCGATCGTGGACATCACGCGGGACGGCGCGCGCATCGCGGCCGGGTTCCTGGGCGGCGCGGTGCGCGTGTGGGACGCGCGCGACGGCCGGGAACTGGCGGCGTGGAACGCCCACCCGCGCTTCGTCCAGGTGCGGTGGGATCCGACCGGGCAGCGGCTGTGGACGGGCGGCGCGGACGGACGGCTGCGCGCGTGGGACGCCCCTTCGTACCGCGCGGACCTCGACATCGCGGCGCACGGGCGACGGATCTACTCGCTGGCGGTCGGCCCCGGCGGGCGCGTGGCCGCGGGGTCGATGGACCGGACGGTGTCGGTCTGGGATCCGCGGACGGGCGCGCGGCTCGCGGAGTACCGCGGGCACGACGGCACGATCTCCGGGCTGGCGTTCGCGCGCGGGGAGGAGGAGGTGCTGAGCGCGGGCGCCGACGGGCGGACGCTCGTCTGGAGCGTCGCCGACGGATCGCCGCGGGGCAGCCTCCCCGGCCGGCACAGCGACGTGATGGCGGTGGCGGTGAGCCCGGACGGCGCCACGCTCGTCACGGGCGAGTGGGGCGGACGCGTCAAGACGTGGGCCTACGGGACGCAGGACGTGCGCACGCTCCGCCTGCCGCGCGACGCGGAGCGCGTGCTGCGCGCCACCGACGTCCGGTTCGACGCCTCGGGCGAGCGCGTCGCGATCGCCTCGAACGGATACTGGGTGGTCGTCTCCGCGTGGAGGACGGGCGGGGACACCGCGGACACGGAGGCCGAGGCGGAGCCCACCGCGGTGGCGTGGACGGCTGACGGTCGCGTGGTCGTCGGGGAGGTGACCGGTGGCGTGGCGCTGCTGGATCCGGAACGGCGGACGACCGTGGCGAGGATCGCGGCGCATGCCGGGGCGGTGCACGCGGTCGCGACGGACGCGGCGCACGCGCGGTTGTTCACGGCGGGGGCGGACTCCTGCGTCCGCGCATGGTCGCTCCCCGCGCTCGATTCGCTGGCCACGTTCCGCGCGCCGGCCGGCGTGCGCGGCGTGGACGTCTCGCCGGACGGCGCGCTGCTCGCCGTCACGGACGAGGCGTCCGGGCTGCGGCTCGTCGACGCGCGCACGGGGGACGTGATGGCCGATGCGGTGGCCGGGGTGCGCGTCGCCCGCTTCGCGAACGACGGGGCCGTGCTGGCCGCGGCCGAGGACGGTTCGCTGCTCCGGGTCCGGCGTTCCGGGAGCGACTGGCGCACGGAACGCGGGCCGGGCCCGGCGGGAACCCTGGCGCTCGCGGTGTCGCCGGACGGAACGCGCGTGGCGATCGCCGGGCAGGACGAGAGCGTGCGCCTGCTCGACGCGGTGTCGCTCCGCGCCGTGGCCGTGTGGCATGGCCATCAGGCGCGCGTGGCGGCCCTGCACTTCGCGCCGGACGGGAGCGCGCTCGCGTCCGCGTCGTACGACGGGACGGTGCGCGTGTGGGACGCCCCGCCCGTGCCCTGACGGGCGAGGGCGCACGATCCCGCCGGGGTTGCCCTGCCCGTTGGTCCGCTCCGATACTGTCGGGTGTCTCCCCCGACCCCACCACAACCCGAAGGAGGAACCGGCATGTACAGGATCATCGAGGTCGAAGGGATCGGCCCCGCCTACGCCGAGAAGCTGGCGAAGATCGCGGTGGCCACCACCGAGGACCTGCTGCAGCACTGTGCCACCGCGGCCGGCCGCAAGCAGGCCGCGGAGCGATCCGGCGTGAGCGAGACCCTGCTCCTGAAGTGGTCCAACCTGGCGGACCTCATGCGCGTGTCCGGGATCGGGCCGCAGTTCTCGGAGCTGCTGGAGGCGGCGGGCGTCGACACGATCAAGGAGCTCCGGACGCGCAACGCCGAGAACCTCGCCGCGAAGATGGCCGAGGTGAACGCGACGAAGAAGCTGGCGAAGACCGCGCCCACGGCGACGATGATCCAGGGCTGGATCGAGGCGGCGAAGGGAATGGAGCCCGGCATCACGTACTGACGCACCGGCCACACGCGGCCGCTCCGGGGCGCGGGCGATCCGCCCGCGTTCCCGGGGCGGTCCCGTCCGGGCACGTCAGTAGACCGCGCGCAGGTCCAGCAGGCGCAGGATGGCGCCGAGGAACGCGGGCGCGACGAGCTGCAGCGGGATGGACGCCCCGAGCCCGGCGCCGGCCCCCGAGGCGAGATCCCGGGGCAGGGAGGGAGCGCCGCGCAGCGCCACGCAGGACGCGCCCGCGGCGGCCAGCGTCACGAGGAGCGGCACGCTGAAGACCAGGGCGTACTGGGTGGGCCAGACCGCGGCGCCGCCCTCCGCAAGGGCGGGCCGGAACACGAGATAGAGCCGGAAGGCCAGGGCCGCCGCCGCCACGATCGTCGCGGACACCCAGAACGCCGCACGGCGCCCCGCTCGGACCCCGTGCAGGACCGCCACGGCACCGCCCGGAATCCCCAGGGCGAGCACGCACAACCCCCACCACATCACGAAGAGGAAGCCCATGGCGTCTGCATCGGCGCCGGCCCGGTGCCGGATGAGGCGCGCCCGTCGCGGCCGGACCCCGCCGGATCCCGCCGGGTCCTGCCGGGCACCCGGGCGCATGCCTTGGCGTCGCCGATCGTGTCCCCGGCGCTCCCGATCGTGTCCCCTGCCGGCCGCGAACGGTGTGAACGGGGGAAAGCCGCGATCCCCGTTCCCGAGGTTCCCATGCGCCGCTCCCGACCGCTCGCCCGCGTCCTCCGCATCGCCGCTTTGGGCCTGGCCCTGGTCGCCGTGCGTCCCGTGCCGGCCAACGCCCAGGCCCAGCTGGACCCGAAGTTCTGGATCAGCAACTGGACCATCAACGACGTCGCGCGCTACGGCGACCGCCTGTACCTCGCCGGCGGGTTCTGGGTGCTCGGGCCGCACACGGGCGCCGCGGTGCCGATGGACCCCGTGACGGCGCAGCGCCTCCCGCAGTTCCCGAAGTTCCTCGGCACGGACCACTCGACCGTCTCCATCCGCAGGATCCTGCCCGACGGCGCCGGCGGCTGGTACGTCGGCGGCCAGTTCGCCACGGCGGACGGCCTGCCGCGCGCGAACCTGGCGCACGTCGCCGCGGACTACACGGTCAGCGCGTGGAATCCGGGCGCGAACGGGATCGTGGAGGACCTGATCCTCGACGGAACGACCTTGTACGTGGGCGGGTGGTTCACGCAGCTCGCGGGGCAGACGCGCAACCGGCTGGGTGCGGTGAGCACGGTCACCGGCGCCGCCACCGCGTTCCATCCGAACATCGCGGGCGGCGCGGTCCTGGAGCTCGAGAAGGCCGGCGGGACGATGCACGTCGGCGGCGCGTTCACGGTCGTCGGCGGCCAGCTCCGCACCGCGCTCGCCGCGGTGGACGTGGCCACGGGCACGCCCCTCGCGTGGGACGCGAATCTCGTCGGCGGTTCGCAGGTGAGCGCGATGGTCCTGGACGGGACCACGCTCTACATCGGCGGCGGGGTCTCGAGCGTCAACGGGACGGCTCGCTCCGGCTTCGCCGCGCTGGACGCGGCGACGGCCGCGCTGCTGCCCTACAACCCCGGTTCGGCGGGCGGCCTGAACGACATGCTGATCCACGGCGGGAAGCTCTACCTCGGGGGATTCGGCTTCACGCTGGACGGCCAGGGACGGCAGGGCCTCGCGGCCCTGGACCTCTCCACGGGGAGCCTGACGCCGTGGACGCCCTGGGTGGGCGGCAACGTGTACGCGATCACGATCCTGGCCAACACGATCTACGTCGCGGGCGACTTCGACTACGTGAAGGACTCCGCCACCGATCCCGACATCACGGATCGCAACAACCTCGCCGCCTTCGATCTCACGACGGGTCTGCCCACTTCATGGGATCCGATCGGGGAGGTGAACCCGTCGCGCGCGCTCGCCACCGACGGCGCGGCGATCTACGCGGGCGGCTCGTTCGCCACGGTGAACGGCATTCGGCGCCTCGGCTTCGGGGCGTTGGACTGGAACACGGGGGAGGCCCTGTCGTGGACCCCGCCGCCGCACATGGAGTCCGTCACGGCCCTGTGCCTGGACGGATCCACGCTGTTCGTCGCGGGGAGCTTCGACACGACGCTCACCGGTCGTTCGCGGCTCGCGGCCTTCGACGCCGCCACGGGTACGCTCCTGCCGTGGGCGCCGCTGGGCAACGTCCTCACGTTCGGCAGCATCGACGTCATGGTCTGCGATGCCACGACCGTGTACGTGGGCGGCTCGTTCTCCGGCGCGCGCCAGGGCCTCGCGGCCTTCGACAAGACCACCGGGGCGCTGCTCGCGTGGAACGCGAACACGAACGGGACCGTCTACTCGATCGCCCTCAACGGCAATGACCTCCTCGTGGGCGGCGCCTTCTCGACGATCGGCGGGCAGCCCCGGCAGCGGCTGGCCGCCGTCGACAAGTCCTCCGGCGCCGTCGGATCGTGGAACCCCGCCCCTTCGAACTCCGTGCGCGATCTCGACGTCGCCGGCGGCACGATCTTCGTCGGCGGCGAGTTCACGGCCGTGGCCGGACAGGCGCGCTCGCGGCTCGCCTCGTTCGACGCCGGCACCTACGCGCTGACCGCCTGGAACCCGGGCGCGAACAGCCGCGTCGAGCACGTGGAGACGGACGGCGGCGCGGTGTACATCGCCGGCGCGTTCTCCACCTGCGGCAACCCCGTGGTCGCGCGCAATCTCCTGGCGGCGCTCGACCCGGTCACCGGCGCGTCCACGGGATTCGTGCCGGGCCTCGACCCGTCGAACGGCGCGATCCACTGCCTCGTCCTCGACGGGCCGCGCGTGATCACGAGCGGGAGCTACGTGTCGATCGCAGGGCAGCCGCGCACGGGGCTCGCCGTGCTCACGGACCTCGAGGTCGCGCCGGTGGGCGTGGCGGAGATCGCCGGCCGCGCGGGCGCGGCGGTGCGCGCGTTCCCCAACCCGATGCGGGCCGGCGGCGCGGTCGAGTTCGACGCGCCGCACGCGGCCTCCCGCGTCCGGCTTTCGCTCGTCGACGTCGCCGGGCGGCGCGTGCGCACCGTATTCGACGGGGCGGTGGGCGCGGGCCGGCAGCGCGTGGCCCTGGACACGGACGGCCTCGCCGCGGGCGTCTACTTCGTCCGCATGCAGGGCGCCGGCGATGACGGCACGGCGAAGGTGGTCGTGACCCGGTAGACGGCAAGGCAGCGTCCTTCCTCGACCCGGGACGCCGCCGGCGACGAGGTGCGCGTTGGCGGGCGGGGGCCCAGCGGCTACAATCCGCCGATGTCCTCGCCCGCCGATCGTCCCGGATTCTCCCTCCCGTCCTTCGCGCCCGTCGTACTGGTCGTGACGTTCCTCGTGCCGTTCGTCGTGTTCCTCGCGGCGGGGCTGGCGGCCGGGATGGCGCCGGGCGCCGCGCTCGGCGCGCTCGCGGAGCAGTGCGCACAGCCGCGGCAGAACCCGCTGATCACGGCGCTCACCGGGTGGATCCCCGCGGCGGCGCTGCTCGTCGTGCTGCGGCTCACGCGCCGCGCGGGTCCCGCCGCATCGCGCGCCATGGCGCGCGGCGGGCTCGTCGCCATCGTCGCGGTGCTGGTCTGGGCGAACCTCGAGTTCTGGCCGAAGTTCCTGCCGTCGCGCGTGTATCCCGGCTTCCCGCACGGGCTGGAGCTGGTGATGGGGCCGGTGATCTTCGCGCCGGTCGCCATGGTGCTCGGCATGCTCGCGGGGCGCGCGTTCGCGCGCGGGGCCTCCGCGTGAGGTCCGCGCTCCTGATCGTCGTGATGTCCGTGGCGGCCGCGCCGGCAGCGGATGCCTGCCGCTGCGTGCCGCCGCGGCTCGACACGTCGTTCGCGAACGCCGACGTGGTGCTTCTCGGGAAGCTGGAGTCGGTCGAGCCGCGCGGCGAGGAGCTGGCCCTGCGGTTCGTCGCGGCGGCGCCCGTCTGGAAGCCCGCGGTCAAGGACACGGCGATCACGGTCCTGACCGCGAGGTCCACCGCGAGCTGCGGGATCGAGCCGCGGCCGGGCGCCACGTACCTCGTCTTCGCCGCGCGGGACGGCGAAGCGGACGTGCTGCGCGTGAACACCTGCGACGGCACGCGGGTCTGGAGCGCGGGAGACGAGGCGCCGCCGCCCGACTTCCCCGACGTCCCCGCGCGCTCCGTGACGCAGCAGCTCGACGCGATGGCCGGAATGGAGGTGCTGCGCGCGGTCGCGGCGAACGCTCCGGACGCCGCGGATCCCGGCAACGACACGCTCGTCGGCCTGCTGGACCTGAAGGCGCTGGCGCACGGCGGCACGGTGCCCGTCCACGAGGCGCCGCGCGCCGCCGCCGCGCGGCTCGTCGACGTCCGCACGTACGACGACGTGGTGTCCCGCGAGGTGGACTACGAGATCGCGGCCGCGGTCGTGTTCGCGCGGGTGGACGGGTGGAGCCGCGTGCGGCTCGCGGACGGTCGCGCGGGGTGGGTGGCGCGGGAGGACGCGGGCACGTGGTTCCCCTACGAGGAGCTTCCGGTCAACCGGCTGGCGTACCTGAACGGGCACTGGAGCGGCTTCGTGTGGCCGGACCCGGGCGCGGGGCTGCCCGCGCGCAGCGCGCGCAAGGACCCCGCCGGCCGCGAGGAGTACACGGTGGATGTCCACGAGAGCATGCGCGTCGGCGGCCTGCCGTGGTTCCGCGTGAGCATCCTCGCCGAGGATCCGTGCGAGGGCGGGAGCGACCGCGCCGAGCTGTCCGGCTGGGTGCCCGGCTACGGCGCGGACGGGGAGCCGTCCGTCTGGTTCTGGTCGCGCGGCTGCTGACCCGCGCCCCGCGCATCCGGTTGCAATGGCGCCCGCCGGCGGTTGCGGTTCCGGCGAACCCGCGACCATAGTGGCCCACCCCCGGGTTCCGAAGGAGGTGGGTCATGCAGCTGCGACTGGCGGTCGCGGCGGCGGCGCTCGCCGGACACCTGTCGGGGCCGACCCTCGTCGCGGCTGAACCCAGCGGGTGCCGCCCGCCCTTCGAGCCCTACGCGCCCTCGATCACCCCCGCGATCGAGAGCGGGTGGGGCGAGCCGGTGCACGGCCTCTCCATCCTGGCGGCCACGAACGCGGACTCCGTCCGGCTCGGCGCACGGCTGCAGGTCGAGGTCTTCTTCCGGTTCGATCCGTTCGAGTCGGACGGACGGGCCCGTGTCCTTCCGCGCAGCCGGAGCGAGGACTGGACGATCCTGCTGATGGGAGCCGGCGGTGTCCATGTCCGACCCGCATACGACCTGGGGTTCCCCATGGTGTGGGGAGATCTCGTGGAGCTCCGCTACGGCAGGTTCCACTCGACGAGCCGGATGTTCCACCTGCTCTCGTCCGACGGCCGGCAGGTTCCCGCCGGCGGGTATGCCGCGTGCATCCGGTACGGGAGCGAGCCCGAGCGCCTCTCCTCGCGACGAGGAACAGGTGCTGCCGATCCGGTGGACACGTGGCAGGGCGAGATCACCACGGGCACGTTCCCCCTGGAGATCCTGCCGTGCGACGGCGATACCACGCTCTGCCGCCTGCCCGCGCGCGTCCTCCTCGAGTCCCGGGACGGTCTGCTCGCCTGGCGGTGGGACGAGTCGAGCGTGGAGTCGGTGCAGGTCGTCTCGCGCCCGGGCTATGCGGTGGGGTTCAAGTACCAGGTCCATGCGTTCGTGCTGGCGGCGGCGGCGGACTCCCTGCCGGCGAGCACGCCGCGTGATCTCCTCGAGGAGATCCACCGTCTGCGAGGCGGGACGGACATGAGCGGGTGGGGTTCGCCGGCCGTGTTCTCCGGGGGGATGCACGTGCTGACCCGCCGCGCGATTGCCGGCCTGCTGAACGAGCGGCGCCGGCTGCACCTGCGGGCCACGGCCATGATCTTCGAGAGCTCGGCACAGAGCCGGCATCTCTGGCGTCCGGAACGCGGCGACTACCGCGTCCTGGAGCAGCGCGAGATCACCGCGACGTGGCCGTGAACGGCGGACGGCCCCGGATCCCTGCGGACCCGGGGCCGTCCATCGGACCGGCGGAGCGCGACGCGGCTAGCGCGAAAGCTCCTGCGCCACCTTCTCGATCTTCTCGGTGACGGACTTCGCGTCGTCGTTCGACGCGCTGCGGTTCGTGTTCGAGGGGTTGCGGGCCGCGCCGCCGCCCTGCGTGTTGCAGCTGCCCTGGAAGGACACGCCCTCCTCGATGACGAGCCGCGAGGTGACCATCTCGCCTTCGAGGCGGGACCCGCTCTGCAGCGTGATCTTCTCGGAGGAGTTGAGATCGCCCTTGATGGTGCCGGCGATCACCGCGTTCTTCGCGGTGACCTTCGCGTCCACGAGCCCGTTCTTCCCGACCACGAGCGTCTCCGTCACGCGGAGCGTGCCCGTGAACGTGCCGTCGACGCGCAGATTGCCCGTGACCTCGAAGGCGCCGTCGAGCATCGAGTTCTCGCCGATGGTCGACGTGGCCTCACCGTTGTCAGGACCGAGTCCGGGCTTCTTGCCGATCATGAGAGCCTCCTGCGCTTCTTCTCGGAGCTGGGGGAAGACCTGGGAACCTATCGGACCCCCTGAACCGGTGTCAAGGAGGCCGGCCGATACCGCGACCATCGACGCGGCGGAGGCGCTTCTTTAGGCGGAACTGGCCGCCTGAAGAGGCCTTTTCGCCGTTTCTGGGCGCCTCCCCGGGGGGCGGGAGGCCGGGGCCGGCCGCGGCGGACCACCCCGTCCTACCTTCAACTGCCGAACCGGAGCTCCACGGAGTGGAGGAACTGGTCCTCCGCCCCGGGAACGCGCCCCAGCTCGCGGCCCCAGTACGCCCAGTCCAGCCGGACGCCCGGGAAGTGCAGGCTGGCGCCGACGGCGCCGTAGCCCTGGTGCGCGCCGCCGCGCACGGAGACGAGCGGGAAGCGGGCCTCCGCGCCGAGGTGCAGCTTCGTCCCGACCGCCGCGTTCCCGGACATGTCGTGAACGTCCGCGGTGACGAGCAGGTTCCGGAGAAGCGACCCCGGCGTCCGCCGGACCGTCCACGCGCCGCCCACGTCCAGGGCGGAGTCGATCCGCTCGCCGCCGATCCAGCCGAAGCCGTCGCGCAGCGTCGCGCCGGCCGCGAAGCGCGACCCCGCGGGCGCCCAGAGCGCGCCCAGGTCCATGGAGAAGCCCGGCTCGGCCGCCTCCAACTCGTCCAGGATGGTCTGCGCGTCGAAGTCCGCGGCCTCCGTGGCGGTGAGCGTGTGCGTGGACTGCCGGCGCCAGATCGCCTTCGCCGTGGCGCCCGCGAGCACGCCGCCGCGCAACGGCATCGCGCCGCCGATCACGCCCACGATGTCCGAGATCGCGGTCTCGTACACGCGCGGCTCGTACACGCCACGGTCCACCTTGACCTGCGTCTGCCCCGTGGCGAACACGCCGATGCCGAAGCCGGGCCGCGACAGGTCCGCGTACACGGCGGCGTCCGCGCCGACCCAGCGATCGTCGTACGGGGCCAGCTCCTCCAGGAACGCGTCGTCCACGTCCTCGAGGGCGCCGAACTCTTCCTCGTGGTCCCGGATGAATCGCACCACTCCGGGCAGGTCGTCGTCCAGGCCGCCGCGCACGCCGAGCAGGGCCGCGTGCGTGCGCGCGAGCCGGCCGAGGCCCGCCGGGTTGTAGTGCATGGCATTGCGGTCGTCCGCCACCGCCACGAACGCGTTGCCCATCCCCAGCGGTCGCGTGCCCGGCAGCGTGGGGGGCGCCTGATCGGCGCGCGCGGCGGGCGGCGACGCCGCCGCGGCCGCCGCCGCAAGCCCGAGCGCGAGGATCTTCCGCGTCACGTGCATCCCCTTCCTCACCCGCAGCCCAGGACGCGGGAGTCCTCGTCCGTGCGCCCGTCGCCGTCGTCATCCACCCCGTTCAGGCACTCCTCGTCCACGCGTCCGTCGAGATCGTTGTCGCCGATCCCCGGGTTTCCCGGCAGCGACGTGTTCACGTAGTACATGGAGATGTCGCCGCCCAGCGAGTCGACGATCTCCTCCAGGTCCTCCACGTCCACGCCGGAGTCCGCGAGCGCGTCCGCGAGCGCGTCGCCGCCGCTCCCGAGAAGCTCGTTGAGATCGTCCAGCATCCCGTTGAGGTCCTCGGGCGGGATGTTCTCCAGGCCGGACAGCGCGAAGTCCCCGTCGGAGAGCAGCGAGAACTCCTCCACGGGGATGTCGTCCGCGTCGATGCGCCCGTCGTTGTTGGTGTCGCGCAGCCGCAGGATGCCGCGCAGCGAGTACGCGAGCGCGAGATCCAGGTCCACGTCCGAGGCGTCGAACGAGCCCTCGACCGCCTGGTTCGCCCGGATCGGCTGGAGCGCCTCGAGCACGACCGCGTTCACGCGATACACGGCGTCCGCGTGCGAGACGGGGTACTCGAACACGGTGACCGCGCCGGCCTCGCCCTCGTCCGTCATCGTCCGCACGAGCGCGACCACGTCGATGCCGCTGCCCAGGACCGCCGCCTTCGCCCGGTAGTAGCGGGCCTCCCCGCTGCGAGGCCGCAGGTCGACGGCGCGGGCGAAGGCGGCCTCCGCGCGGTCGTACTCGCCCACGCGCAGCGCGGAGCGACCCTCCTCGAGGGCGGCGTCGAACCCGTCGCCGTCGGCGGTCCAACTCCAGAGGTTCTCGCAGCCCGACAGCGCCAGCACGACGGCCAGCGGCACGAGGGGATGCAATCGCGATCTCGCCATGTGTCGCCCTTCCCGGGGTGATCTTCGGCCGGGAAAGACCGAACGATCGGTCGTCCCGGACCACACGGGGAGCATCGGGAGGCGGGGATGTCGCCTTGAGCGACGAATCGGAACCGGAGGCTCCGGTCGTGGGGCAGCGTTCCTAGCGTTGCGCGCGGCGGAGGAGATCCCGCGCGCCCGCGTCCCGGGGGTCCAGCGCCACGGCCCGCGCGGCGTGCACCGCGACCTCCTCCCGCGACGCCCCCGCGTCCGCGAGCAGGCGGGCGAGGGTGGAGTGGACGACGGCCACATCCTCGCGCCGCGCCAGGGCCTCCCGGCAGGCCTCGATCGCCGCGACCGGGTTCCGCCCCGCGGCGTGCGCCCGCGCGATCCACCACCACGGCCGCCAGTCCGCGCCGTCCAGCGCCCGTGCCTGCTCGAACCAGGGGAGCGCCGCGTCCGGGACGCCCGCGCGCAGCTCCACCTCGCCCAGGGCGAGCCACGGCTCCACGCGCTCCGGCGCCAGGTCCCGCTCGCGCAGGAAGGCGGCTCGCGCTGCGTCGAGGTCGCCCGCCTCGCGCGCGGCCTCACCGTGCACGTGCGCGAGCTCCGGGTCCTCCGGCGCGACCGCCTCCCCCTCGGCGGCCCGCCGGGCCGCTTCCTCGAAGCGCCCCTCGGCGACGAGCAGTCCGGCCAGCATGCGGTACGCCGCCGCCGGGGGATCCGGCTCGCCGACCACCGCGGTCAGCGCCCAGCGCGCCGGCTCCGGCTTCCCCAGGGCGATCAGCGCTTCCGCACGCAGAACGCGCGCCTCGAGATCCTCGGGGTGGGCCACGACCAGCGAGTCCAGCCCGGCCAGCGCGCGCCCGGCGTTGCCGTGCTGCACGAGCCAGCGCGCGTGGGCGCGCAGCTCCGCGGGCGATGCCGCCGGGTCGAGCGCGAGCCGCTCCAGCTCCTCGCCGGACGCCGGGCCCGCGCCGCCCGCGGCCAGCGCGTCCGCGCGCAGCGAGCGACCCTCCACCGAATCCGGATCGCGCTCGAGCATCGCGTCGGCCACCTCGTACGCGTGCCCCGCCTCGCCGAGCCGCAGGTACAGCCCGGCGAGTGCCGTGCTGCACTCCGCCCACAGCGCGGGATCCTGCGCCGCGCGCGCCCGCGCCTTCCGCAACAGCGTCACCGCCTCGTCGCGGCGGCCGGCCTCCGCTTCCATCCGCCCGAGTGCCAGATACGCGGGGGCGAACTCCGGATCGATCGCGATCGCGCGGTCCAGCGCGGCGCGCGCGCCGTCCCGGTCGCCGCGCGCCATCGCGATCGATCCGAGCCCGTCGAGCGCGGCCGCGTCGAACGGATCGTCCGCCAGCAGGCGGCGAAGGTGCGGCTCCGCCTCGTCCGACCGCCCCGCGGCCCGGAGAAGCTCCGCGAGAAGACGGCGTGCGCGCGGCCGGCGCGGATCGATGTCCAGCGCGCGTTGCAGCGACTCGATGGAGGACGTCGTGTCGGTCACGCCGAGGAGCACGGCGGCGCGGTCCTCGTGCAGCGCCGCGCTCCGGGGATGCAGGCGGATGCCCTCGTCCAGCGCCTCCAGCGCAGCCGCGACCGCCCCCTGCGCGGCCTTCGTGCGTGCGGCGGCACCCAGCACGTCCGGGTCGGACGGCGCGACCGCGAGTGCGCGCGCGAGCACGGCGTCGGCCTCGCCGTGCCGTCCCGCCGCGGCGAGGGCGCGCCCGCGCAGCGCCGCCCGACCGGCATCCTCCGCCGCGCGTGCGGCGGCCGCGTCCAGCCAGTCCAGCGCCTCGGCCGCGCGCCCGTCCTCCAGCGCGATGCGCGCGAGCGCCACCCGCTCGCCCACGGCGGTCGAGTCCCAGCGGACCGCCGTGCGGAATGCCTCGCTCGCCTCGTCGAAGCGGCCGAGCTCCGCGAACGCCCGCCCCGCGCCCGCCCACGGCCACGCCTCGGTCGGGTAGCGGCGGGCGGCCTCGCGGTACGTGACCAGCGCGGAGTCCGGGTGGCCCGCCGCCTCGGCGTCCTGGCCGCGCCGCCTCCAGGCGGCCGCCCCGTCCGGCTCGACCGGCCGCGAGCACCCGGCCACCGCCACCGCGAGGGCCGCCAGCAGCCCCGCGGCCGCCAGCAGCCCCGCGGCCGCGCGCCGTCCCGCCCCTTCGTACCCTCGTCCCATCGAGCCCCCCATCGCGGCGCAGCTTACCGGAATGGGCCTTGCCTTCCACCATTCGAAGACGGATCCTTGAACGTCCTTCCGGCGCCGGCACGGGAATCGACCCCGCAAGCGGCGCCTTTCCCGAGGTGGAGCCGTGGGCAAGATCGGTTTCCAGGAACTCCTGATCATCGCCTTGATCGTCCTCGTGCTGTTCGGCGGGACGAAGATCCCGTCGCTCATGCGGGGCCTGGGCCAGGGCATCCGGGAGTTCCGCAAGGAGCTCAGCGGCGAGGACGACGGCGGGAAGAGGACCAAGGAACCGAAGTGAAGGACCTCTCGCACCTCGACCCCCACGGGAGGGTGCGAATGGTCGACGTCTCGTCGAAGCCGCCCACCGCGCGCGTCGCCGTGGCCGAGGGGTTCCTGCATGCCGCCCCGGACACGATCCGGCGCATTGTCGACGGCACCCTCCCCAAGGGGGACTTCGCGCCCACCGTGCAGCTCGCCGCGCTCGCGGCGGCGAAGCGCACCGCGGACCTGATCCCGCTCTGCCATCCGCTTCCCCTGGATCATCTGGATGCGAAGGTGGAGACGGATCCCGAGGGCGGCACCGTTCGCCTGGTGGTGACCGCCGCCGCCACCGCCCGCACGGGCGTGGAGATGGAGGCGCTGACCGCCGTGTCCGTGGGGCTGCTCGCGGCCTTCGATCTGCTGAAGGCCGTGGACCGCGGGCTGCGCATCGACGGCGTGCGCGTCCTGGAGAAGCGCGGCGGGCGTTCCGGCGACTGGAAGGCGGGCGACCCATGACCCCCTGGCGGGCGGCGATCGTGGTCGTGAGCGATCGCTCCGCCCGCGGCGAGCGTCCCGACGGCACCGGGCCCGCGCTGGCGGCGGCCGTCGCGGCGGCCGGCGGCGAAGTGGCGGCCACGCGCATCGTCCCGGACGAGGCGCCCGCGATCGAGGCCGAGCTGGTGCGGCTGGCCGACGAGGAGCGCGTGCCGCTCGTGCTGACCGCCGGCGGCACCGGGTTCGCCCCGCGCGATGTCACGCCCGAGGCCACGCGCCGCGTGATCGAGCGCGAGGCGCCGGGACTGGCGGAGCACGCGCGCGCCGCCGGCGCCGCGCGCACGCCCTTCGCCGTGCTGTCCCGCGGCGTGGCCGGGATCCGCGGCGTCACGCTCCTCGTGAACCTCCCGGGAAGCCCGAAGGGCGCGGTGGAGTCCTTCGACGCGATCGTCCCCGTGCTGCCGCACGCGCTGGCCGTGCTGGGCGGGCGCGCCGGCGATCGGCACCCGGACGCATGACCCGCGCGGTCGACCCCGCCCTCGAGCGCGCCGCCGAGGTCCTGGCCGGCGCGCGGCGCGTCGTGGTCCTGACGGGCGCGGGGATCTCCGCGGAGAGCGGGGTGCCCACGTTCCGCACGGACCACGGGCTGTGGGAGCAGTACCGGATCGAGGACGTGGCCACGCCCGAGGCGCTGGACCGGAACCCGCGGCGGGTGTGGGAGTTCTACGAGGCGCGGCGGGCCGCCATGGGCCGCGTGGAGCCCAACCCCGGCCACGCGGCGCTGGCCCGCATGGAATCCCTGTTCGAGGAGTTCACGCTCGTCACGCAGAACGTGGACGGGCTGCACGGTCGCGCCGGGTCCACGCGCGTGCTCGAGGTGCACGGCTCGCTGTGGCGCGCGCACTGCCGCGCGGGCTGCGGCCGGGTGGAGGATCCGTTCCCGTATCCGGCGCCGGAGCTGCCGCCGCGCTGCGCCTGCGGGGACATCCTGCGCCCGTCCGTGGTGCTGTTCGGCGAGATGCTCCCGGGCGACCTGCTCACGCGGGCGATGGCGGCGGCGCGGCACAGCGACGCGGCGCTGTCGGTGGGCACGTCCAGCTCGGTGTGGCCCGCGGCCGGGATTCCGCTGCACGCGGCGGAAGCGGGCGCGTTCACGATCGAGGTGAATCCCATGGCGACGGAGCTGACCGCGCACTTCGACGTCTCGCTGCGCGGGGCGGCCGGGGGCGTGCTGCCCGCCCTGGTGGAGCGCGTGCTCCGCCGGCGCGCGGAAGCGGGGGCCTGATGGACGGCGCCTCCCTGCGCTTCCTGGAGCCCGTGGGCCTGTGGGTCGTGGCCGCGGCCGTCGTCCTCCTCGGCGCCACGGCGCTCGCGTACCGCGGGCGGCGCGGCGCCGCGCTGCTCGTGCTGCGCACGGCCTCGGTGCTGCTGGTCCTCCTCCTGCTGCTGGATCCCGTGCTGTCGTTCGTCAACGAGCGCACGCGGCCCGCGCGCGTGGCCGTGCTCGTGGACGGCTCGCTGTCCATGTCGTTCCCGTTCCCGGAAGCGTCGGCGGACAGCGCCGCCGCCGCGCCGCCGTCGCGGGCGGACCGGCTGCAGGCGGCGCTCGCCGGGGACCTGCCGCGCCGGCTCGCGGAGCGCGGGGCGCTCGACGTCTACCGCTTCGGCGCGGACGTGGAGCCCACCACGCTGGACGGGCGCGGCGACCTCGCGCCGCGGGACGACCGCACGGACCTCGCGCGCGCGCTGGCGCGCGGCGTGGGCACGGAGCGCCGCACCACCGGTGCCGTGGTCCTGTTCTCCGACGGCGCGGGCAACGTCGGCGCCGATCCCCGCGACGAGGCCCGCCGGCTCGGCGTGCCGGTGATCGCGGTCGGCGTCGGCGGCGAGGGGCCCGTCACCGATCTGTCGGTGGCGGAGGTGGAGGCGGCGAACGTCGCGTACGTGGACAACCGCGTTCCCGTGCGCGCGAAGCTGCGCGCGCGCGGCGGCGCGGCCGGGGACGTCACCGTGTACCTGTCGGAAGGCGATGCCGTGCTGGACTCCGCGCGCGTGAGCCTGCCCGGCGGCGGCGCGGAGCGCGACGTCGACCTGGAGTACCGGCCCTCGCGCGAGGGGCTGCACCGGTACCGCGTCTGGACGCCTCCCGTCGCGGGCGAGATCTCCGAGGACAACAACGCGCACCTGTTCGTGGTGCGCGTGCTCCGCGAGAAGATCGACGTGCTCCTCCTCGCGGGCCGGCCGAGCTTCGAGCTGCGGTACGTGAAGCGGGCCCTGGAGTCGGACGTGTCGCTGGCCGTGGAGACCGTGATCCTCTCCGCGGCGGATTTCCCCGGGCGGCTCGGGAAGGGCGGCCCGCCGGTTCCCGGGTCGTGGGCGGAGATCGCCGGGCGGGACGTGATCGTGCTGCTGGACTGCGCGCCCGCCGCGCTCGGCGGCGCGCGGCAGGACGAACTCGCGCGCTTCGTGCGCGAGCGCGGCGGCGCCCTGCTCGTGATGGGGCCGCCGGACTCCTTCGATCCCTCGGGCGGCGCGCTCGCGGAGATCCTGCCCGCGCCGCCCCTGCGCGTGCGGCCGCGCACCGGCGCGATCCTGCCGACCCTGACCGAGGTGGGCCGCAACCACCCCGTGACGCGGCTGGAGGCGGAGCCGGAGCGCAACGCGTCGCGCTGGCGCGAGATGCCGCCGCTGGACGCGGCGCCGGCGTTCGGCCGCCCGCTGCCCGACGCGAAGGTGCTCGTGCGCGGCACGCTGGACGGCGCCGAGCGCGACGAGCTCGTGCTCGTGGCCACGCGGACGGAAGGAAAGGGCCGCGTGCTGGCGATCGCGGGCACGCCGTACTGGCGCTGGGACCTGTACCTGTGGGGGACGGGCCGCTCCGGCGACGCCCTGCGCCGGCTGCTGTCGCGGTCGGTGCGCTGGCTGGTCGCGCGCGAGGACTTCAAGCCCGTCATGATCCGGCCGGTGAAGAACCTGTTCGACGGCGCGGAGAGCGTCGTGCTCGAGGGCCAGGTGTGGGACGACGACTACCGGCCCGTGCCCGGCGCCGACGTGCGCGCCACGGTGCACGGTCCGCTGGGCAGCGACGCCGGGAAGGCGCGGGAGATCTCCCTGGTGGACCTCTCGGGGGGACGCTATCGTGGCAGCCTTCCGGGGTTGCCCCCGGGGGACTACCGGATCGAGGGGCGTGCGCGCCGCGAGGGCGCGGAGCTCGGCGCGGACGAGTCGGAGATGACGGTCGCGCCGTACCGGATGGAGCTCGAGGACCCCGCGCCGGACTTCGGGATGCTGCGCGAGATCGCGCGCGAGTCCGGGGGGGCGTTCGTCACGCTGGCCCAGGCCGGGGAGATCCCGGGCCTGCTCGATCCGCGGCCCATCACGGATCGCTCGGTGCGGGAGCTGCCTTTCCTTGAAAGCCCGGTGCTGTTCCTCCTCCTGCTCGCGCTGCTCGGGGCCGAGTGGGGGCTCCGCCGCCGCCGCGGGCTTCCGTAGCGCGGGGCGTCCCGCGTGAGGGCGTCGCCCCGCCGCGCGGACGCGCTCGCGATGCTGGCGTTCCCGGCCCTGGCGCTCGCGCTGTTCCCGGCCGCCACGCTCGGCGGCGCCACGTTCTTCTTCTACGACACGGGCCTGCAGAACCTCACGTTCCGCGCGTGGTGGTTCGAGCAGCTCCGCGCCGGCCACTTCGCCACGTGGTGCCCGGGAATGTTCGCGGGCTACCCGCTGTTCGCGGAGACGCAGACCGGTCCGCTGTACCCGCCGACGTTCCTGCTCTTCTCGCTCCTGCCGGCGACGGCCGCCTTCTCGTGGAGCGTCGCGCTGCACTTCGCGTTCGCCGGCGCCGGCGCGTACCTGCTGGCGCGCCGCGCGGGCGCCGACCGCCTCGCGGCGGTGTGCGCCGGCGTCGCGTTCGAGGGATCGGGATTCCTCGTGACCCACGTGGTGCACTTCAACCTGCTCACGGGCGCGGCGTGGGCGCCGTGGGTGGGCTGGCTGACGCTGCGCGCCGCCGACGGCCGGGTGCGCGACGGACTGCTCCTCGCGGGAGCGTTCGCTTGCCTGCTGCTCGGCGCGCACCCGTACGCCACGCTGATGTGCGCGCTCCTCGCCGCGCTGCTGCTGGCGGCACGCGCCGGCGCGTCGGCGCGTCGTCTCGCGGCGGCGGCGGCGGCCCTGGCCCTGGTGCTGGTGCTCGGCGCCGCGCTCGCCGCGGTGCAGCTGCTGCCGGCGCGCGAGCTCATCGCGCGCTCGCCGCGGGCCGGGGCGGTGGACTGGTCCTTCCTCACGTTCGGATCGTTCGGGCCGTGGGAGCTGCCGGCGCTGGTGGCGCCGGACCTGTTCGGCACGCCCGTGGACGGCACGTACTGGGGCGGTCCGGACTGGAGCCACTTCGCGGAGACGTGCGTCTTCGCGGGGGCGATCACGGTGGCCCTGGCCGCGGCGGCGCTCGTGCTGCGGCGCGACCTCGCCACCGCCGCGATCGCCGGCACGGGCGCGCTGGCCTTCATCCTGATGCTCGGCCGGTTCACGCCGGTGTACCGCGTGCTGGCGTGGGTCCCGGTCGTGCAGTCCACCCGCCTGCCGGCGCGCTTCGCGATGCTGCTCGCGCTCGCGCTCGCCGTGCTCGCGGGGCTCGGTCTCGACGCGCTGCGCCGCGAGCCGAGCGTGCGGCGGCGCCGGATCGCGTGCGCCGCCGGGGGCGCCGTCGTGCTCGCGCTGGCGGTCGCCGCGTTCGCGGCCTCGGCGCCCGCGCGCGCCCCCGATCCGGAGCTGGCGACCGCCGGGCGCGCGTGGGCGGAGCAGCTCGCGGACATCACCGCGGGCGCCCGGGAGTCCTCCGCGCGCGCGTGGATCGCCGCGGCCGCCGCGCTCGTCGCCCTCGCGCCCTTCGCGTTGCGCCGCGTGCCGCGCGTGGCCGGCGTCCTCCCGGTGGTCGTGCTCGCGCTGGATCTGTGGTCGTGGGGCCGGGCCTTCAACCCCGTGGTGCCCGCCGCGGTGCTGCGCACGCCGCCGCCCGCGGTGGCGGCCCTGCCGGCGACCGAGCCGCGTCCGCGCATCTTCCGGCAGGGCCTGGACGAGGTGTGGTCCCGCGGCCCGGGGATTCCCCGCGCGGACTTCGTGACGCCGGCGTGGCGGGGCAACGAGGCGTCGTACGCCACCGTCGCGTGGGCGCTTCCCCCGAACAGCCAGCTGCTGTTCGGCGTGGACTCCGGGGAGGGGTTCACGTCCCTGCCGCCGCGCGCGTGGCTCGAGTGGATGGGGCTGCCCGATCGGCCCGGCGCCGCCCCGCGACCGGACCTCACCGAGGCGCAGGCCGATCTGCTTTCCCTCGATGCGGTGCTCTCGTCCGGTTCCGGGATCGGGGGGGACGGCTGGGAAGTGCGGGCGTTGCCGGGGGACCTCTTCCTGTCGCGCAACGCGGATCCCCTGCCGCGAGCCCGCTGGGTCTCCGGCTGGATGGTGCTTCCGCGGGAGGAGCTGCTGGCCCGCGTGCGGGCGAAGGACCACGATCCGCGCGCCGGCACGCTGCTCGAGCAAGCGCCGCCGGGATGGCCGGACACGCGCGACGGCGGCCGGGCGGACGTGCCGGCGTCGGCGCGGGAAACCGGACCCGGCAGCTGGGAGGTGCGGGCGGCGCGCGAAGACGACTGCATCCTCGTCCTCTCCGAGAGCTATGACCCCGGGTGGCGGGCGTTCGCCTCCGACGGCACGGATCTCCCGGTGCTCCGCGCGGACGGGCTGTTCGTGGCCGTGGCGGTGCCGTCGCAAGTGCAGAGCATCACGCTACGCTATTTGTCGAGCCCCCTGCAAATCGGGACCTGGGTTTCAATCATTGCGGCGTGCTTGCTATTCATCGCGGCCGGTTCACGTGCCGGACGCCGCGTCGTGCCCTCGCTTCCGGCGGAGCGCCGCGGCGTGCGTGCCGCGGTCGCGCTCGGACCCGTGGCGGCGGCCTGCACGCTGGCCGCGGTGTGCGCGGTCGCGGATGTCGGCGATGTCCGCGCGGCACGGGCCGGAGCCTCGCTGGGCGCGGCGGCCGCCCGATCCTGGTCCGCCGAGGCGCTCGGGGCCCTGCAGGCGGGCGCTCCCGACACGGCCGCGCGCTTGCTGCGGGCGGCGACGGCGGCCGATCCGGGCGATCCGGCGCACGCCTATCGCCTCGGTCTCGCGGAGCGGGAAGCGGGGCGACCGGCGGAGTCGCGGGCCGCGTTCGTTCGCGCACTCGGGATCGATCCTTCGTTCGAACCGGCGCGCCGCGCGCTGGACGCGCTGCCGACGCCGTAGACATCGCTTTTTGCTGGTCGCAACCGGGGTTCCCGTATAGCGTGCATCGTGAATTGTTGACGCCGGCCCCCGATCGGCGTCTGCAATTCGAACCCGGCGCACGACGCCGGTGTTGGTACGGATGTCGGAACATCCTGGCCGGGAGGCTCCCCCCTTTGGCTTGATCCCGGTCACTCCTGAGGAGAGGGTAATGGCAGCGATCGACAAGGCACTGGACAGGTACTCCCTGGAGGCGCTGGAGGCCGCGCTGGCGAGACGACGCACGCGCGAGGGCCGGCGCCTGAAGGAGCTGGACAAGAAGCGCAAGAAGCTGGCGGCCGAGCTCCAGCGGCTGGACGCCATCGCCGGCTCGAACGCCGGCAAGGGCCGGGCCCGGTCAGCGGGCAAGATCAAGAGGAAGCCGAATGCCCGGCGACTGAACGACATCAGCCTGGCCGAGGCGTTGACGCAGGTGATGCAGGCCCGGAAGAAGCCGATCCACTACAAGGAGCTCACGGACACGGTGCAGAAGCGGAACCTGTACCGGACGAAGAGCAAGAATCTGCTGTCCACCGTGGCGGTGACGCTGAAGCGGGACGGCCGCTTCAAGAAGGTGGAACCGGGGATGTACGCGCTGAAATAGCGCGGCACGCCATCCAGTCGAGCTTCAAGGGCCGGGCGCGAGAGGATCGCCCCGGCCCTTCATGCTTCCCGGTCCGGCCCCCCGGCTCCGTCCCCGCCGGTCTCCCGGCGCCGCCGCCGGGATTCGGCCAGCGCCTCCTCGCGGGTCGCCAGGCGCCCTTCCAGCTGCAGCTCCTCCAGCCGTGCCAGCTCCGCGCCGAGCTCCGGCCCGGCGGACCAGCCGAGCCGCATCAGGTCGTGTCCCGTGACCAGGCGCGGGGGCGCCAGGGCGTCGGCGCCGAGCTCGTCGCGGCTGGCGCGGGCGTAGCCCCAGTTGTCGAGCTTCCCGTGGCTCGCCAGGCAGTCCGCGCGGTGCAGCGCCAGGTGCTCGTCGAAGTTCTCCTGCCGGAGGAATCGCTTCAGCGTCGACGTGCGCATGCTGCGGACGTCCAGGAAGCGCATGTGCCCCGCCACCAGCGCGACCACGCGTTCCCGCGACTCGTTCGCGAGCCGCAGGCGCCGGCAGATCCCCTCGGCCATCTCCGCGCCCACCTTCGCGTGGGAAGGGAAGCGCGGCACGCCCGAGGACCGGTCCAGGGTGGGCGGCTTGCCCACGTCGTGCAGGAGCGCGGCGAGCGCGAGCTCCGGCGACGGCTCCGGGAGGTGCGCGAAAAGCAGCTTCGTGTGCGTCAGCACGTCCCCCTCCGGATGCCACTCCGGGGGCTGCTCCACGCCGTCCATCGCCTGCACCTCGGGGAGCAACACGCCGAGGAGGCCGGTCTCCTGCAGGAGCGCCACGCCGCGCGCCGCCGCCGGCCCCGTGAGCAGCCGCAGCAGCTCGTCGCGGGTCCGCTCGGCCGCCACGTCCGCCGCCCGCGGCGCGAGCTCGCGCACGGCCGCCTTCGTGGCCGGTTCGATCGCGAAGTCCAGCTCCGCCGCGAGACGCACGGCGCGCAGGAGGCGCAGGTGGTCCTCGAGGAAGCGCGCCGCGGGATCGCCGATGGCGCGGAGCACGCGGCGCCCGAGATCCGCCCGGCCGTCCACGAGATCGCGCACCTCGCCGGACGCCGGATCGAGGTACAGGCCGTTCACCGTGAAGTCGCGCCGGCGCGCGTCGTCCTCCAGCGTGCCGAAGGAGACCTCGCTCGGGCGGCGGCCGTCGCGGTAGATCCCCTCGCGGCGGAACGTGGCCACCTCGATCGTCTCCTCGCCGTGCCGCACGAGCACCACGCCGAACGCCGCGCCGACGAGCCGGGCGTCGGGCCAGAGCGCCACCACATCGTCGGGTCGGGCGGCCGTGGCCACGTCGACATCGTGCGGCGGGCGGCCCAGGAGGTGGTCGCGGACGGCCCCGCCCGCGACGTACGCCTCGAAGCCCCGCGCGCGGAGCTTCGCCACCACCTCGGCCGCCGCCCGCAGGGCGGCTCCCGGAGCCTGGGTCACGTCTTCCGTCTCCCGCCCGGTTGTGGGATCCTCCGCGCTCCCGCCGCACGGCGGAGTCCGGAGGCGCCCGTGCCCCTCGATCCCGAACTGCTCGAGATCCTGGTCTGCCCGCTGTCCCGCGCGCCGCTCGTGGAGGACGGAGAGACGCTCGTCTCCACGGACGAAGCCACGCGCCGCCGCTACCGCGTCGAGGACGGCATCCCCGTGATGCTCGTGGACGAGTCCGAGGAGCTGGACCCCGCGACGTGGCGCGCGATCATGGCGCGGCACGGACGGTAGCGGATCGGGCGGCGTCCGGCGACGCGAAGTCCAGCGCGAACTGCCGGAACCCGCCGAAGCGCACCCGGACCGGCGCGACGTCCTCCCGCGCGCGCACCACGACCATCGTGCCCATCCTCGGGTTCGACGTCACCGTGTACCCGGCGGTCTCCGCGCGGAACATCTCCTCCAGGGCCGCGGCATCCGGCGTGCGGAACCACGCGGGCAGGAACGCCAGCGCCGCCACCGGGTGGCCGCGCAACCACGCGTCGTCGGGCGCCAGCATCGCGGGCGTGTTGAGCCCCAGCACGTCCACGACCGGGAGCCCCGAGAAGTAGCGCACCGCGCCGGCGTCGGACGCCGCGATCCGCGTCCCCGGCGCGAACGCGGCGGCGAGGCGCTCGCCGACGACACGTTGCACCTCGTTGATGTTGCGGACGTCGTTGTGATGGCGGCGGCTCTCCGGCGCGAGCGTGACGGCGGAGTGCACCACTGCCGCGGCCGCCAGCCCGACGACCGGCGCGCGCGCCGCGCTCGCGGGCAGGAACCGTCCCCATGCCTGGGCGCCGATCGCGGCGGCGACCGCCAGGAGCGGCAGCGCCGGCAGGATGTAGCGCCGGTGGTAGAACGCCCCGGGATCCACGGGATCCAGCACGGCGGCGTTCGCCACGAGGTACGTGACGCCGGCCACGAGCGGCAGCAGCGAGGGCGGCGGATCGTCGGGGGCGAGCCGGCGGCGCGCCGCCGCGAAGCCCGCGCCGAGCGCCGCGAACCATCCGAGCCCGAGCCCGAACGGCGGCACCCGGTCGACCATCGCGCCGGCCACGATCGCGAGCCGCCGCGGCAGGTCCGGGAGCGACGCCGCGCTCTTCGCATAGAAGGTGGCAGGCAGCGGCCGCCCGGACGCCCACAGGTCGTACGCCACGAGCGCGGCGCCGGCGAGGAGCGGGGGACCCAGGATGCGCAGGGTCGTGACGGCGCGGCGGGCAGGCGCCGCGCGCAGGATCGCGAACGCCGCCACGACCGCGAGCACGGCGGCCGACTCCGGCCGCGCCCACCCGGCGGCCGCGAACCATCCGCCGGCCGCGCCCGCGCGTCCCGCCGCCGAAGCGGACACGCCGCGGAGCAGCAGCCAGGCGGTCAGCGCCACCTCCATGCCCGACAGCGACGCGGCGGCCAGCGGCGGCGCGATCGCCACGATCCCGCCCGCGGCGAACGCGGCCGGCGCGCCCGCCCCGCAACGCCGGGCCAGTCCGGCCGCGGCCATCGCGCCCGCAAGGTGCAGCAGCGCGCCGGCCGCCATCGCCGCGGCGACGAGCGGCGACGCGGACTCGCCGCGCGCGAACAGCGCGTGCAAGGCCGCGAGCACGAGAGCCCACGCCGGCGACGTGCACCCCGTGGACGGCACGCCGTGCTCGTAGGCCGGGAACCCGTGGGCCAGAAGCCCGCGCCCGTACACCATGTGGATCCAGGCGTCGTCCAGCGGGAACCCGATCGGGCCCGGGTTCGCGGCGCGACCCACCCAGACCACGGCCATGGCGGTCGCCGCCGCCAGCAACGGCGGTGCGCCGCGCGCCAGCCGGCCGGTCATGTCCGTCCCGGGATCCAGGGGCCCGCCTCCGGGGATGGGGTCTGCGCCGAGCCGTCCGTTCGGACGGTGTCCCGCCGCAAGATGTGGGGGCGGGGACCACCACAAACTACCGCATCTTGGTCGATCCGTTCTTGACGCGACGCTTCCGCCGCCTTTACGGTGCGCGCAGCTCGGATCGGTCTCGCTCCCGGCATCTCCATCGTCCCCGGGCCTTCCTGCGCGGTTCGTGAATCGGTCGTGCGGCGCAGTCCCCGCCCGCGGCCGGCCCTCCGGGACGGGAGACCTTCGATGAAGCGGCGCCCCTTCGTCCAGCGAACCTCCGCCCGCCAGCACGTGCTCCGCCGCCGCCGCATCCACACGAGCTTCGGCGAGACCTGGGAGCGGCTGCGCCTCGAAGCGAACCGCCTCCGCCCGCGCGGCGACGGCGGCGCCGAGCTCGGGCCCCAGGCACGGGCGGCCTGACGAGACCCCACCGGCGCAGGGGCAGGACTCTACCGCAGCTCCGCCGCGGCGGTCGCAATGGTGATGGGATGGCGGTGGTCCGGGGCGCCGGGTTCCGTCAGAACGCGCGGGCGTTCGGCGCGAGATAGACGTCGAGCGGGTAGAAATCCCGCGACGTGGAGTGCACGTCCACCTGGAACCACAGCCCGGCCACCACGAGCGGCGGCGTGGACTCTCCCGGCTCCAACGTGTGCGCCTCGAACGCGTTCCCGAAGAAGTCCCGCGGCGCGACGTGCAGCGGCTGCCGGGACCGGTTCTCGACGATCAGCCGATCCCCGACGGACAGCGTGACCCGCGGCTGATCCACCCGGTCTTCCACGACGACCCGCGCGACCTGCACCCGCCGCGGCGCGGCAGGGTCCCGCGGAGGAATGGTCTGCAGTCGGGAGAGGGTGTGCACGGTCGCCCTCCGGGGCGGGTGGCTCGGGATCGGCTCGCTCCACTCTCCTCATCCCCCGACGACTCGGCAAGTTCCCCTTGTGGTTCGCAGATTGGGGCGGCCGCTTCGTTCGACCGGATCCGGGTGCATTCGGTCGAGGGGCCGCGGCGTCCAAGCGATTGGCAACACGCGAATTGGCGGAGTGTCCGGGTTCGGCCGGAGGCGCCCCCCCAATCTCCGCACCACCCAAAAAAAAGAGAAGGCGGGGGGCCAGTACCCCGCCTTCCCAAGCTCCTGTGCGGCACAGCCGCGTCTCTCGATTCGTGAGGGGCTTCTCGCCGCCCCGGAACCCACACCTCCGAGCACCGGATCCGCGGGGGGAAGTCGCCCCTCAACTGGGCTGCACGAAGATGCAAGCGCAGTGCCGAGATTGCGCAGAGCGCGCCAAGGTCTGCCGAGATCCGGCCAAGCTGTTGTCGTGTCGTGCGTTCCGAAGATGCTCGAGGCCGGCTGAGCGAGCCCGGAGGGTGACTGGACCTGTCCTGAACCGAGGACAGATCGCCGTCCATGTCCTCGTCGGAGGACAGACGATTCCCCTGGAATAGCCAGACGAATGTCTGGTATGTTGCGTGCTCGCTCGGGCAGGAAAGGCGATCGCTCGGAGCAAGTCCGCCATCGAGGTACTCGCACCCATGGTCGAGAAGGTCCAGGAGCCCATCGAGGTTCTCTCGCGCTTCGTCGAGGGCAAGATCCAGCCCGTCCGCTTCCGCTGGCGGGGCCGTGTGTACACCGTGTCCCGGGTCTCCAGCGCCTGGCGCCGTCGCGACGGGGACACGCCGGAGCACTTCTTCGCGGTCGGGGCGGGCGCGCGGGAGCAGTACGAGCTGTGCTACCGCCCGCGGACGTCGCAGTGGACGCTGGAGAACGTGTACGTGGACGGCGGCGGCGGCTGACGCGTGCGCGACGGGGCGCGAGCCCGCACGCGGCGGTCGCCCGTTCGGCCGTCACGCGCACGAAGTGGCCACGCCGCGTCCGTGACGGGGCGGGGCAGTGGTCGGCTTCCGCGTTGTGGCCGGCGTCGTGTTGGACTAGGATCGACCGGCTCTCGCGGCATCCCCGATCACACCGCGGAGCCCCGCACCTTCCCCCGAGACGGCGATCCCGAATGACCCACCGGCGCGCCCGCACGCCCGCCTCCGGGCTCCGCGTCCGTCCATGCCGGCGTCGAGGGGCGTTCGCCCGGTGTGGCGCCGCGGCCCTCGGCGCGCTGGCGGTGCTCGCGGCGTCCGCCGGCGCCCCGGTGCAGGCCGCCACGCTGACGGGCCGTGTCACGAACGCGGACACCGGCGAGCCCCTCCCGTACGCCACCGTGCAGGTCGTGCGCGACGGGACGACGTCGGGGCGCCTCGCGGACGAGCGCGGCGAATGGCGCATCGAGGACGTGGCGGCCGGCGAGGCGACGGTGCGCGTGAGCTTCATCGGCTTCGACCCGTTCGAGCGCGCGGTCCTCGTCGGCCTCGATCCCGCGGAGGTGCTGCGCGTGGACGCCGCCCTGGCCACCGCGCCCATCCCGCTCGAGAAGGTGGAGGTGCGCGGCGATCCGCTCGCCGCGGAGCGGGACGCGCGGCCGGGGCTCGTCCTGCTCGGCGGTCGCACCGTGGAGGAGCTGCCGGCGCTGGGCGAGCGGGACCCCATCCGCGCGCTCACGCTGCTGCCGGGAGTGCAGGCGGCGTCCGACATCTCGAGCGGGCTGTACGTGCGCGGCGGCGGTCCGGACCAGAACCTCGTGCTGCTGGACGATGTGCCCGTGTACAACCCCACGCACGCGTTCGGCATCTTCTCCGCCTTCAACGCGGACCTCGTCGACGAGGTGCGGCTGTACAAGGGCGCGTACCCCGCGCGCTGGGGCGGCCGGCTCGGCGCGGTCCTGGACGTGCGCAGCCGCGACGAAGGCCCCACCACGTTCCGCGGCCGCGGCGCCCTCAGCACCACGTCGGGCCGCGTGCGGCTCGAGGGTCCCGCCGGCCGCGGCGACTGGATGCTCGGCGGACGGCGCACCTACCTGGATCCGATCCTGGATGCGCTGCGCTCCCGCGAGAACCGGCTGCCGGCGTACTACTTCTACGACCTCAACGGCCGCCTCGTGCTGCCGGACGCCGGCGGGAACGAGTGGAGCTTCGCGGGCTACCTCGGCGACGACCACCTGGACTTCGACCTGGACGACGACAGCCGCATCGGCCTGGACTGGGGGAACCGCACCGGCTCCGCGCGCTACCGCCGACTTCTCGGCGACGACCGCGTCGCCACCGTGCAGCTCTCCGCGAGCCGCTACGAGAGCACCACGGACGTGCTGCTCTTCTCCACGCCGCTGCAGGTGTCGAACCGGCTGCGCGACGTCTCGGCGGCCGGCGACCTGGCGTGGGACGCCGCGGAGGGCGTCCACGTGAGGACCGGCGTGGCGGCCACCGCGTACGAGTTCGGGTACCGGGAGTCCTTCGACCGGAACGCGCAGACCGACTACTCGTCCGATCCCTTCGAGGTGGCCGCCTACGCGGAGACCGAGTGGACGCGCCCGGGGTCCGCCGTGTACGGGGGCGGGCTGCGGCTGCGGCGATTGAGCCAAGGGGCGCGCTTCCTCGCGGAGCCGCGCGCCACCGCGAGCTGGCCGCTGGGCGAGGCGCAGCGCCTCAAGCTGGCGGCCGGCGTGTACCACCAGCCCATCCAGCTCGTGTCGACCGAGGCGTTCTCCGCGGGGGACTTCTACCTGCCGGTCGCGGAGGACGTGCCGCTGCCGCGCTCGATCCAGTCCGTGGCGGGATGGGAGTGGCAGGCCTCGGAGCGCTATCGCGTCTCGGTGGAGGGCTTCTACACGCACCTCGCGGAGCTGCTCGCGCTGGACCTGCGGCAGAGCGGGGACCGCGCCGCCGGCGATACCGAGACCACGTTCGCCACCGGCGGCCGCGGGTGGGCGTCGGGTGCGGAGCTCTTCCTCGAGCGCCGCACCGGGAAGACGACGGGGTGGATCGGGTACACGCTGGGCTGGACGCGGCGCACGTTCGCGGACGTGAACGGCGGCCGGGCGTTCGCGCCGAAGTACGACCGCCGGCACGACCTCAGCGTCGTGGCCACGCGCCGCGCGGGGAAGTGGAGCCTCGGCGGCGCCTTCGTCTTCGCCACCGGGCAGGCGTACACGCCGGTGGTGGCGCGCTACGACCTCGTGGATCCCGCCACCGGCCGTCCCGCCACCGAGGGGCGCGTGCTGCCCGGGGAGAAGAACAGCGCGCGCCTGCTTCCGTACCACCGGCTGGACCTGAGCGTGGCGCGCCGCTTCGCCCTGTTCGACCGCCCGGCGGAGTGGTCCTTCCAGGTCTTCAACGTCTACAACCGTCGCAACGAGTGGTTCATCCAGTTCGACCCGCAGGGCACGAGCATCGAGCCGGAGGTGGTGCGCCAGCTCCCGCTCATTCCCACGCTCGGCCTGCAGGTGGACTTCTGAGGGAGGGGACCGGCATGCGGAAGGCGGGAGGAGCGGAACGCCTCGCGCTCGCGACGTTGCCCGCGCTCGCCGCGGCCTTCGCCGGATGCGCGGCGGACCGGGATCCCGGCGAGCTGTTCGGCGCGTCGACGGCGGGGGAGCTCGTGGTGCAGTCGCTGCTCGTGGTGGACGCGCCGCTGCCCGAGGTGCGGGTCTCGCGCACGACCGATCCGGACGTCGTGCCCGACGCCGGCGCCGCGGAGCGCGACGCCTCCGTGCGGGTGCGCGTGGGCGCGGACGTGCACGAGTACGTCGAGGTCGCTCCCGGGCAGTACCTGCCGCCGGCGCCGCCGGTCGTGCTGCCGGAGACCGAGTACCGGCTCGAGGTCGTGACCGTGCGCGGGGAGCGCGCCGCCGCGGCGACCACCACGCCCGCGCGCTTCGACGTGACCGAGTGGGTTCTCGTGGACGAGACCACGTTCCAGGACGAGCGCGCGCTGGCCACGTACGAGGAGGCGGGAGACGACGTGTACGCGCGCCCGGAGAACCGCCTGGTGTACCCGGAGGACTGGCTGGAAGCGCGCTTCGCGCCCCCGGCCGCGCCGGCCATCCAGGTGGCGCTGTTCAGCCTCGATCCGGGATCGGACTACACGATCGACCCGGACTTCTTCGACGAGGAGGACTTCGAGAGCCTGGAGCGGCAGTCGGCGTCCCCGCCGCTCACCGGCCGCGACGGCTACGTGCGCATGCCGTGGTTCGCCGTGTTCTTCCAGGGCCGTTACCAGGTGAAGATCTACGCCGTGGACCGCAACTGGTACGACTTCGTGCGCTCCGATCCGCAGCTCGCGGAGGGCGGACCCGGCTTCGGCGGCAACGCGGGGGACGCGTTCGAGCGGCCGATCTTCCACATGGACGGGGCCATCGGCCTGTTCGGCTCCGCCGCCGTGGACTCGATCGGGTTCCTCGTCACGCTGCCATGAAGGTCGCGGGGCACCGCCCCGGAGAGGTCCGGCGGCCGGGCTGCCCTCCGAACCGCGCCCGTCTTCCGGGGCACGACCCTACCCGTAGGGCATGTCCGGCGTCTTGCCCAGCAGGCGCGCGTACACGGTGAGCGCCCCGCGGTGGTGCGCGGTGTGATCCACGAGTCCCGAAACGATGGAGTAGCGCGGGGCCCCGCCCATGATGCCCGGCGGCAGCTTCTTCGCCAGCTCCGCCTCCGGCTGCGAGCCCAGGAACTTCACCGCGTGCTTCATGGAGCGCTCCCACCACGCGCGCGCCTCGGCGAGCGACTTGACCTTGCGCACCTCCGTCTCGTGCGCGGGGAAGTTCATGTCGAAGCCCTGCGGGCGGAACGCCCCTTCCAGGAACCAGTCCACGGTCTGCGCCGTGTGCGCCACGTGCTGCGCCACCGTGAACTGCCCGGGCGTGGGAGCGAACGCGGAATCCTCCTCGTCGAAGCACTTCGTGGACGTGTCGAAGAACGTCCTCATGTTGTTCAACGCGGCGACCACGGCGGGGCCGTTCATCCCTTCCTCCGGTTCGTGGGCGGGCCGGCGGGGGGCGCGCGGCCACGTGCGCGGCAGGATAGCACGGTGGCCCCGCGTCAACCGCCGAGCGCCGCGGCCTGCTTCGCGTACCAGCGCTGCTCCGGGACGTTCGCGGCTCGGCGCGCAGCGTCGCGGTACGCGGCCGCCGCGTCCGCCTCGCGCCCGAGACGGCGAAGCAGGTCCGCCCGGACGGCGGGCAGCAGCGGGTAGTCGTCCAGCGCGCCGCCCGCGGCCAGCGCCTGCACGATCCGCAGCGCCTCCGCCGGGCCGTCCACGTACGACACCGCCACCGCGCGGTTCAGCCGCGCCACGTCGCCCGCGCCGGCCTCCACCAGCAGGTCGTACAACTCCACGATGCGCGGCCAGTCCGTGCGCGGCGCGTCCTCCGCGAGCGCATGGCACGCCGCGATGCCGGCGAGCAGGTGGTAGTCCGACAGCTCGTCGCCGCGGGCGGCGGCGGCCAGCCGTCGCGTCCCCTCGTCGATGCGCGCGCGATCCCACCGCGTCCGATCCTGCCGCTCCAGCGGCACGAGCGCGCCGTCCTCGTCCAGCCGCGCGTCCAGCCGCGACGCCTGGAACAGCATCAGCGCGAGCAGCGCGTCCGCGCGGGGCAGGGCGCCGGCGGGATGCTCGCGCACGAGCCGCAGCAGCCGGATGGCCTCCTCCATCAGGTCCCGGCGCAGCGGCGCCTCGCCGGCATGCGGCCGGTACCCCTCGCCGAAGACGAGGAACAGGGAGTCCAGCACGTCATCGACGCGCGCGCCCAGTTCCCGCGGATCCGGCATCGTGAACGACGCGCCGGCCTCCCGCAGGGTCCGCTTCGCGCGGACGATGCGCTGGGCCACCGTGGCCTCGCCCGCCAGGAACGCGCGCGCGATCTCGTCCGTGGAGAAGCCCGCCGCCACCTTCAGCGTCAGCGCCACGCGGGACGCAGGCGGAAGCGCGGGGTGGCAGCACAGGAACATCAGCCGCAGCGCGTCGTCCACGACCTCCCGGGCGAAGTGCGCGTCCGGCGGCGCGCCGTCCGCGCCCGCCGCGATCTCGCCGGCCAGCGCCGCCGCGCGCGCGGCGAACCGGGCGGACCGGCGCAGCGCGTCCAGCGCGGCGTTGCGCGCGGTCCGGTACAGCCACGCGTCCGGCCGCTCCGGGAGGCCGTGCACGGGCCACGTCCGCATCGCCCGCAGGAAGGCCTCCTGCACGGCGTTCTCCGCCAGGTCCAGGTGTTCCGGGCCGAGCGCGCGCACGAGGGCGGCCGTGAGCCGACCGCTCTCCCGGCGGAAGAAGTGCGCGAAGTCCGGTCCGTCCGTCCCGGCAGGTGCGTTCGTCAGTGCAGTCCGTCCTCGTCCATGACCGCGATCGGCCGCACGAGGAGCGATTCCCCGTGCCCCAGCGCGGGACACCCCTTCGCGAGTCGCGCCGCCTCGTCCAGATCCCGCGCCTCGATCAGGAAGTACCCGGTGATGACCTCCTTCGTTTCCGTGTACGGTCCCTCGACGATGCCGCCCCCGGACGCCCGCAGCACGCGGCCGCCCCGGGCCAGCGGATCGCCCCCGCGCATGTGGTCGCCCTTGCGGAGCTCGCCGACCCACGCGAAGTACTTCTGCATCAACGCCTGCTTGTCGTCCGCGGACAGGTTCGCCCAGGCGTCGTCGTTCTCGCGCAACAGGATCATGAACTGCGGCACGTCGGCCTCCTCGATGGGGTTCGCGTACCGTGCAGACGTCCGGGGACGCCCCGGATCGACATCGCCGGTGCGCGCCCGGCTTCCTCCCGGCCCGTCGACCGGGCCCGCCGCCCGACGCCGCGAAACCTGCTTGCCCGTCCCCCGGCGCCTTCCTATCCTGACTCGCCGTTCCGGTCTCCCCCGAAGCGCATCCGGCCGGAACGTGACCGAAGCGCCCCGACCCGGGCCGAAAGGGGGGTGACCGGACGTGTCCGCCGAACCGGCCGGCGACGAGGACCTCGGCCGGCGCGCGCCGGCCGCCCCCACCGGGGATCTTCGCGCATTCGAAGCGCTCGTGCACCGCCACCGCCGCCGGACGCCGACGGACGGCCGGCCCCGGACGAAAGGAGAAGGAATGTCCACACGCTCGATCCCCGCCGCGTTCGCGCTCGTCGTCCCGCTGGTCCTGGCCGCGCCCATCGCGCGCGCCGCCGCGGCGGAGCCCGGCCCCTGGGCCTACGGCGTGCTCGGCGGCCTCACGCTCGGCCAGAGCGCCTTCAGCGACAACTGGTCCGGCGGCGACAAGGGCACGATCAACTGGGTCCTCAACGCGAACCTGGAGGCGAAGCGGCAGTTCTCGCGCAGCTTCAACCTGGCGAACACGCTGCAGCTCGCCTACGGGCAGACCTCCACGCAGCAGGCCGATCCGGCGTCGCCGGGCCGCAAGGTGTGGAGCACGCCGGACAAGACGTCGGACCTCATCCTGTTCGAGTCCGTCGGGCGCTTCACGCTCAACAAGTTCGTGGATCCGTACCTCGGCTTCCGGCTGGACAGCCAGTTCCTGGACGAGAGCGATCCGCTCGGCGCGATCAAGTTCAACCCGGTCAAGCTCACGGAGACCGCCGGCGTGGCCCGCGTGCTGCACTGCGGGCGCCCGGACTCCGCCGGCTGCAAGGAGGAGTGGATCGCGCGGACCGGCTTCGGCTTCCGGCAGACGCTCGCGAAGGCGTTCGTCGACGCCGCCGGGGACGAGACCGAACGGTTCACCACGAACGACGGCGGCGTGGAGCTCGCCAGCACCGCGAAGTACCCGATGGCGAACGACCGCATCGTGTACACGGGCAACCTGAACGTCTTCTGGCCGGTGTTCTACTCGCTGTCGGACGAGCTGGAGGAGTTCGACCGGATCGCGCGGGACGCGGATCCGTCCCGCGAGGAAGTCGCGGACTTCTGGAAGTCCCCGGACGTGAACTTCCAGAACACGTTCACGTCCTCGATCACGTCGTGGCTGAACGTGAGCCTGTTCGCGCAGTGGGTGTACGACAAGTTCGACGCCGCCACGAACGTGGCGGTGGACGGCGTGGAAGGGGACGCCAGCGCGCTGGACCTCCTCACCAAGGAGGTGGACGGCGGCATCCGCAAGGCGGGCCAGTTCAAGCAGACGCTCGGCATCGGTCTCACGTACAAGTTCCTGTAGCAGTCGCTCGCACCGGGGCGGCGAGGATCCCGCATCCCGCGCCGCGCCGCCGCCCCGGCATCACCCGCAGGAGGAGGGGACGGACATGCTGAAGGAGTTCCGGGAATTCGCGATGCGCGGCAACGTGATGGACATGGCCGTCGGCATCATCATCGGCGGCGCGTTCGGCACGATCGTGAAGAGCATGGTGGACGACGTCCTGATGCCGCCCATCGGGCTGGCGCTGGGCGGCGTGGACTTCTCCGACTTCTTCGTCACGCTGAGGCAGGGCGCGACCGTGGCCGGGCCGTATGCCACCCTCGCGGACGCGAAGGCGGCGGGCGCGGTCACGATGAACTACGGGATGTTCTTCAACGCCGTGATCAGCTTCCTGATCGTGGCGTTCTGCGTGTTCATCCTCATCAAGGGCATGAATGCGGCGAAGCGCAAGGAGGAGGCGGCCCCGGCGGCCCCGACGACGAAGGAGTGCTCCTTCTGCGCCATGACCATCCCGATCGCGGCGAAGCGCTGCGGCCACTGCACGTCGCAGCTCGCGTAGCGTCAGCGCGCGGGCAGGACGACGATCCGGCGGGCCGTCGCGGCGCCGCCCGCCTCGATCCGCACGAAGTACACCCCGGCGGGCACGGGTCGCCCGCCGGCGTCGTTTCCGGACCAGGTCAGCGCGTGACGGCCGGCGGCGAAGAGCCGGTCGGCCAGCACGAGCACCCGGCGGCCTCCCACGTCGTAGGCCGCGACCCGGGCGCGGCCACCCCGCGCGAGCGTGAACGCGATCTCCGCCGTCCCGCGCCGGCCCAGCGGGCTCGGCCGGACGGGGTCCATCGCGAGCCCCGGCGCCACGGCCGGCGGCGCGGCTCGCGGGGCGGGCGCGGGGAAGCGCGGGCCCACGTCCAGCTCCGGATCGCCGAGCAGGATCCACGTGGTCGCGTAGCGCGCCTGGAACTCGTCCATCGCGTTCAGCGCCAGGACCTGCGCCTCGCCGGCCGTGGCGACGCCGTCCCGGTGGATCGCGCGCACCCAGGCGCCGAGCACGTCGCGGGCCGGGATCGTGAAGGTGGGTCCGGAGTGCCCCAGGCTCAGCACCGCGCCGCCCGAGGCGTGCCGCACGAGTCGCTCCGCCGGGCAGCTCCCCGCCAGGCCGCTCGTGTTGAAGACGGAGCCCAGCACGAAGGGGAAGCCGTTCGCCAGCGCTTCGAGATCGTTCCCGTCGAGCGTGGAGTCCTGGACCGCCAAGGCCTCGCAATCGGCGCGACCCAGGTGCAGCACGGTGCCGTGCGTGCCGGCGTCGAGGGCGGCGAGGGCGGCGTCCCGCGTCAGCGGCAGCGAGCCCGGGTATCCCGTGGTGTCCCCGTACAGCGGTGTCGTCTCGAACGACGCCGCGGAGCTGTCCAGCACGTCGTGGATCCAGCCCTCGGCCACGAACGGCCAGTTGTTCGGGAACCACTTCTCCGCCAGGAAGAGCACGCGATCGCGCCGCGCGTCGTCCCGCAGCGCGCGATAGGCGAGCGTCTTCGCCACGAACGCTTCCGCCTCCGCCGGCGTGCCCACCGGCGCGCGGCCGACCGCCACCTCCGCCGTCAGGTCGAGCTGATCGCCGATCCACTCCCCGAACTGACCGTCCTCGTCCTCGTCCCAGGTTCCCTCGAGGCAGGCGAAGTACAGATCGCCGGCCACCGGCGTGTCCAGCTCCGGCGAGGTGCTGCGCACGAGCATCCGCGTGGGCACGACGTCCGCGTCGCCGCCGAGCAGCACGAAGCGCAGCGCGTTGCGCTCGTGGAGCATGCGCACATAGGTGCGGATCCTCTCCGCGAGGTCCCGGCCCGGCGCCGCCCGCGCCACTTCGTCCACCGTGCGCACGCGCACGACGAGCCCGCGAGCCTCCTTCTCGGCGACCAGCGGCCCGAACGCGTCCACGAGGCCCGCGTCCGTGACGAGGAGGTAGTCCACCGCGGACGGTTCCGGGGCGGTCACCGGCGGATCCGGCGGCCTGGCAACGGCAGGGGCGGCGAAGGCGATCGCGGCGGCAAGCCCCGCGACCGGAGCCCGGTGGCGGACCATGGCGTCCTCCGGGAGGCGGACCTCCCGACCCTACGGGCCCGCGGGGGCCGGGCGCAAGGGCGCTACCGGAAGGACGCCTTCGTCCGCGCCCAGCTCTCCGGCTCCACCGCGGTCGGCCCGGCCACCTGACCGAAGCGGATGTTGTCGATCCCGATGTTGTCGCTGTAGGTCCCGAGGTTGCCCGCGTCGAATGCGATCGTCAGCCAGCGGCCCTCGAGCGGGGGATCGAACGCGAAGTGCACGTGTCCGGTCGTGGGGACGTCCAGGTCGGCCTGCTCGAAGAGGATCTGTCCCGCGCCGTCCCAGACGCGGACCCACCGGATCACGCCGCCGACGCGCCAGGCCGCCATGTCGAACCCCTCCACGGCCACGCGCCAGCCGGGGTCCGCGGCAAGGTCGACCTCCAGGTACCCGCGTCCGTCCTGCTCGTCGTACAGCACGCCTTCGAGGTCGCCGTAGCCCGTCTGCCAGAGCCGGATGTCGAAGAGGTCCCACGGGCCGTAGTCCACGGTGACGTTCGGCGTGAACCCGCCGCCGGCGCCGTACAGGAAGCCGCCCTGGTCGGTGGCGACGACCCGATCGCCGTACGCGGGATCCACGGGCACGCCGGACTGCGTGGTCGGTTCGAAGATCAGCTCGGTGGCGCGGGCGGCGGGGCCGCCAGCCGCCAGGAAGGCGGCGAACACGGCGGCGCCGTGCAGTTGCGGACGGAACGGGAACACGATTCGACCTCCCGGATGGCTGCCGGCCGGTCGGCACGGCAGGGCTCACGGGAGATCGCGCGTTCCGGCGCCCGGACCGGACACGCCGGGCCGGGCCTATCGCAGCAGGAGCACCCGGGTCACGAGCGGGGCCAGGCCGCCGGTCTCCAGGCGGACGAAGTAGTTCCCGGACGCAGCCGGCGCCCCGGCGTCGTCGCGCCCGTCCCACGTCACGCGGTGCGTCCCCGCGGCCAGCACGCCGCCGTCGAGCTCGCGCACCCGCCGTCCCGCCACGTCGAACACCGCCACGCGGGACTCCGCCGCCTGCGGCAGCGAGAAGCTCACCTCGGTCCGGTCGCGGAACGGGTTGGGCTGCGGCGAGCGCAGCGCCGGCACGGGGGGCTCCGGCGCCTCCGCCGTGACGGCCAGCGGCAGGTCCAGCCGGATCCGGCGCGTCACGCTGCGCATGAGCACCGGCGCGGACTTCCCGTACGCCTCCCAGTACGCGTGCATCTTCTCGCCGCGACTCGGCGCCATCGGGTCCGGGTCGAAGGGATCGGGGCCGGACGTGTTCTCGTCGCGCAGGAACTCGATGTACGCGCGCGACGCCGTCTGGTACCAGAGCGACGCGGTGACGGTGATCGGCCCGGTCGTCCCCTCCGGGATGTCGAACGGGAACGTGCGATCGTCCCAGTGCGCGAGCGATCCGTCCGGCTGCACGGGGTACGCGTGGCCCACGGGCTGCGTGCGCGCGTCCGGCCGGAAGCCCGCGGGCGGGATCCGGTTGTCGAAGTAGATCCGGTCGTTGAGCACGAGGTGGAACGACGGCCCGGAGCCGTGGATCCCGTGCGACGTCTCGTACACGACGAGATCCGGGTCGTCGTGCAGCGTGGCGGTGGAGTCGTCGTACACGCCGCTCTCGTACAACGTCGCGCCGAGCCCGTCCTGGACGGTCACGCCCAGCCACATGCGCCGGCCCTCGGGGTACCCCGTGGGCAGCTTGTGGCCGGTCAGGTTCGTCACGCGCACGTTCGCCGTGACGCTCCCCGCGCCGGCGTGTCGCGACGGCACCGCGAGCGCCAGCTCTGCCGACCTGTTCTGGAGCTGGTCCAGCGCCAGGTTGATGGCGCGGTCGTACGCCTCCACGCGGTCCAGCGGGATGCCGTAGAGGTTCTTGAGCACGCCCGACATGAACACGTTCGCGCCGGCGAACTCGTGCTTCGCGATGTCCGGCCGATGCGGATTCTGGAACGTGCAGGCGAACCCGGAGACGTCCACCATGTGGCAGGCTTGGCACTCGGTGCCCTGCGCGGGGAAGTCGCTCTGCAGCCACTCGGTGTAGGTGAGCTGCTCCGGGAACAGCAGCCCCGTGTCCGCGCCGGTCTCGTCCTTCAGGTTCACGAGCGGGTTCGCCAGGTCGTGGCACACCGCGCAGAACTCGGACTTCGTGTGGAACTCGGAGTACACGAACTCGTGCGGCGGGAGCGCGTCCGCGTATGGCCCGCGCATGGGGCCGCCGAAGCTGATCGCGGGGTCCCCCACGTCCACCCAGTACTGCCCGTTCTGCAGGAAGGGCTCGCCCTCGGGACCCTCGTACATGCGGTGGCAGAAGTGGCAGTCGATGCCCTCGAAGTCCCCGCCCGCCTCGCCCGGGGAGCCCAGGAGCGCGGAGCCGTCCGGCTCGGAGCTGCGCCCCTCCAGCCAGCCGCGCGGCGAGTGGCAGCGGATGCAGAACTCCCCGGCGCCCGGCACGTCCTGGTTCGCGATATCCACGGCCGCCCAGAAGAGCGGGTCCCGGGCGGAGTTCGCCATCATGGACCCGGACCAGGTCTGCCAGGGCTCGTAGGCCACGTCGAAGTCGTAGTCCCCGTGGCAGATGGCGCACACGAAGTCCCCGCTGAGGGGGACCTGGAGGTCCCCGGGCTGCGTCCCGGGGAGGAGGATCTGGGCGGGGGCGGCGAAGGGGACGGCGCCGAGCAGCAGCAGCGCGGTGCCCAGCAGACGGGGGGATTTCATGGCGAACGATTCTACCGGATCCGCTGGCCTTTCGGGGGGCGGCGGAGGCGGATCGGGCCGGCCGCGAGGCGCAGCGTGTCCGCCCACCGGGCCAGCGCGTCCGCCATGGCGGCGCGCGCCGTGGAGCGCTCCGCCGCGGAGTCCGACGGCTCCTCATGCGCTCCGACCACCGCCAGCCGTCCCTTCGCCCGGTCCGCCTTGAGGTCCAGCCGGCCGACGAAGCGGTCGCCGGCGAGCACGGGAAGGCAGTAGTAGCCGTAGATCCGCTTCGGGGCGGGCTTGAAGATCTCCAGCAGGGCGTCGAAGCCGAACAGCCGCGCCACCCGTTCGCGATCCCACAGCACGGGATCGAACGGGGACAGGAGCACGCCCCGGTCGCGCCGCGGGCGGAGCTTCACCAGCGACGCGGCCAGCTCGCGGTCCGCGGGACGGATCCAGCCGGCGGTGCGCTTCCCGTTCTCCACGAGGTCGCACGCGGCGATGCGGCCCTCCTCGCGCAGCGCCGCGAGCGCGGCGTCGAGCTGCGGGCGCCGGTTGCGCAGCCGCCACGTGCGGGCGAGCGTGCCCGTGGTGGCCCAGCCGTGCCCCTCGAGCGCGCGCAGCAGCAGCGCCTTCAGCCCGTCCTCCACGGGCAGCGGCCGCTCGCGCAGCTCCGGCGGGATCACGCGCTCCGCCAGATCGTAGGAGCGCTGGAAGTTGCGTCGCTCCCGGATGGCCAGTTCGCCCGAGGACCACAGCGCATCCGCCACGCGCCGGCCGATGCCCAGCTCCCAGAAGCCCTTGCCGCGATCCCCCTCGAGGTGCCCGGTCTTCAGCGGCCCCTCGTCCCGCACGCGATCCAGGATCCGCCGCGCCACGTCCGGATGCTTGCCCACCAGGTCCCCCCACCACGGGTGCCGGCGGAACTCGCGGCGGCGGAACTCCAGCGCGGGGTACAGCTCCAGCGGCAGCCAGCAGGCCTCGTGTCCCCAGTACTCGAACACCGGAGCGCCCGGCGCGAGCAGCGACTCGGGCAGCGCCGGATCCATGCGCGGCAACCGCGACAGCAGCACGATGGCATGGCTGCGCGCCCCGGCGATGGACACCGTGTCCAGCTGCAGGTAGCCGAACCACCGCACGATGCCGTGCGCGGCCTCGCGGGCGGCCGGGCCGGCGCCGCGCGCGGCCCGCGGGAAGCCGGTGCGGTCCGCGGCCAGCAGGCCGGCGCGCGCCAGCGCGAGCCGCCGCGCCTCGGGAACGGGGATGGGTTCCATCCGCGGATTCTCCCACGGCGTGCAACCCCGGGGAACCGTCGCGCGTACCAGAGCCCAGGCCCGGGCCTTGACCCGGGCCGCCGATCGAAGGAGGCTTCCGTCCATGCTCGCCGTCCGCCGCCTCGTGAAGGTGTATCCCGGTCCCGTGACCGCGCTCGCGGGCATCGACCTCGACGTGCCCCACGGACTGTTCGGCCTGCTCGGCCCGAACGGCGCGGGGAAGTCCACGTTCATGAAGATCCTCGCCGGGCTCCTGGAGCCCACGTCGGGCGAGGTCACGCTGGACGGCCATGACATCCTGGCCGACCCCATGCACGTCCGCGCGCGGCTCGGCTACCTGCCGCAGGACTTCGGCTTCTATCCGAACCTCACCGGCGCGGCCATGCTGGAATACCTGCTGCGCCTGAAGGGGATCGAGGCGCCGGGCGGCATGCGCAAGCTCGTGGCGGAGCTGCTGGAGCGCGTGAACCTCTCCTTCGCGGCGAAGCGGAAGGTGAAAGGCTATTCCGGCGGCATGCGCCAGCGGCTCGGCATCGCGCAGGCGCTCGCCGGGGATCCGCGCCTCCTCATCGTGGACGAGCCCACCGCGGGGCTGGACCCCGAGGAGCGGCACCGCTTCTACCGCCTGCTCGCGGAGCTGGCCACGGACCGCACCGTGCTGCTGTCCACGCACATCGTGGAGGACGTGGCGGTGCTGTGTCCGCGCTTCGCGGTGATCGCGAAGGGACGGCTGGTGGCGAACACGACCCCGGCGGAGGCGCGCGCGCTGCTGGAGGGCACCGTCTTCGAGGGCACGGGCAGCGCCGAGGAACTGGCGCGCGTGCGCGCCGCGCACCTGGTCACCGCGGCCATCCTCGTGGAGGGGCGCAACCGCATCCGCGTGCACGTTCCCGACGGCGCGCCGCCCGCGGGCTTCGCGCCCGTGTCGGGGACGCTCGAGGACGCGTACATGGTCCTGGTGAACGCGGGCGCGCCCGCCGTCGCCGCCGCGTCATGAGCCTGGCCCGGCTCGGGCTCGTTCTCCGGAACGACCTCGGCTTCCACGCGAAGCGACCGCTGATCTGGATCCTGCTCGTGCTGCTCGGCCTCGTGTCGTGGGGGCTGTCCACGGGGTCGGTGGCCATCCAGTCGGGCGACACGGCCATCGGCGGGGACAAGCGGGCATTCCTCACGTCGGAGTTCTCGAACGCCACGATGCTGCCGATGGTGGCGTTCCTCCTGTACTCGTTCTTCGTCGCGGTGGCCGCCGGGATGGCCGTGCCGCGCGACGACGAGCTGAACGTGGGGCCGGTGCTGCATTCCACGCGCCTCACGCCCGCCGAGTACGTGTGGGGCAAGTTCGGCGCCGCGCTGCTGGCGTTCCTCGGGGTGCTGGTCGTGCACCTGCTGCTGGCCGCGTTCTTCAACCACCTCGTGCCGAACGAGAACGCGGACAAGATCCGCGGGCCGTTCGAGGCGATGAACTACCTGCGGCCGGCCGCGCTGATGGCGCTGCCGTTCCTCGTGTTCCTGGCGGGCACGTCGTTCGCGATCGGCGAGCGGTCGCGGCACCCCATCCTGGTCTTCGCCACGCCCGTGGCGCTGTTCCTCGTGAGCATCTTCTTCCTGTGGGACTGGTCGCCGTCCTGGCTGGATCCGCGCGTCAACCGTCTGCTGCAGTGGGTGGAGCCGTCCGGGTTCCGGTGGATCAACGAGACGTGGATGAAGGTCGACCTGGGCGTGGACCACTACAACACGCAGCGGGTGGGCTACGACCTCCCGTTCCTGCTGAGCCGCCTCGTGTACGCGGTCGTGGGAATCCTGTCCGTGGCCGGCGCCGCGCGCCACTTCGGCGCCACGCTGCGCGGCTCGGCGAAGGCGGGGCGGCCGGCGCGGGCCGCCGCGGCTGCCGTCCCGGCCGAGCCGATGGAGGCGCCGCTGGCCCAGGCGTCGCCTTCGCTCGCCGCGCTCGGCATGACGTCGCGGCCGCCCGGCTTCGTGCGCACGGTGCTGGACGTGGCCCGCTTCGAGGCGTCGAATCTGCGCAACCAGCCGGGCCTGTACATCTTCGTGCCGCTCATCCTGCTGCAGGTCATCGGGTCGTCCCTGTTCCAGGTGGGCGCGTTCGACACGCCGCTCCTGCTCACGTCGGGCGCGGCCGCGGTGTCGTCCATGAACACGCTCACGCTGCTCCTGTGCTTCCTGCTGCTGTTCTACACGACCGAGTCCGTGCACCGGGAGCGCTCCGTCCGCCTGGAGCCGGTGTTCTGGGCGACGCCGGCGCGCACGGCCGCGGTCCTGTTCGGGAAGTCGCTGGCGAACGGTATCGTGGGGCTGACCGTGCTGCTTGCCGCCTTCGTCGGCGCGGCCATCGTCATGCTCGTGCAGGGGAAGGTCACGCCGGATCCCCGGCCGTTCGCGATCGTGTGGGGGCTCCTGCTGCTGCCCACGCTGCTCGTGTGGGCGTCGTTCGTGACCGCGATCGTGGCGGTCACCGGCAGCCGCTGGACCACGTACGGCGTGGGGCTGGCCACCCTCATGCTCACCGGCTGGCTGCAGTTCCGCGGCAAGATGAACTGGGTGGGCAACTGGGACCTCTGGGGCGCCGTGACCTGGACGGACTTCGACTCCGTGCAGCCGAACGTGCAGGCGCTGCTCTTGAACCGGCTCTTCTGGATCTCCGTGATGGTGTTCCTCGTCGTCTGGACGGTCCGGGTGTACCCGCGGCGGGAGCCGGACTCGGGGGCGGCGCTGGACCGACTGCGCCCCGCGGGGCTCGGGCGCGCCGCGCTGGGGCTCTCGCCGTTCGCGCTGCCGGCGGTCGTGCTGGGATCGTGGCTGTCCGTGGCGGTGAGCAACGGTTTCCAGGGCAAGGCCGTGGAGCGGCGCGAGGAGGAGTATCACGGGCGGAACCTGCTCACGTGGAACGAGGCGAACACGCCGGTGCTGGCCGGCGTGGACTTGGACCTGGAGCTGGATCCGGACGAGAGCTTCTTCCGCGTGAAGGGCTGGTACGACCTGACCAACGCGTCGGACGAGATCATCCGGCGCTTCCCGATGTCGGTGGGGGACCACTTCGAGAAGCTCGAGTGGACGCTCGGCGGCGAGAAGGCGGAGCCGGAGCACCGCGCTCGCCTGTACGTGTTCACGCCGGCGGAGCCGCTGACGCCGGGGGACACGGTGCGCGTCGGCTTCTCGCACGAGGGGCGTCATCCTGACGGCATCACGCGCAACGGCGGCGGCATGGGCACGTTCATCCTGCCGCGCGGCGTCGTGCTCACGTCCTTCGGCACGGAGTTCGTGCCGCTGCCGTTCTTCCAGCTCGACCGGGGCGTGGACGAGGACAACCGCCTCGACCCGCGCGACTACGAGGAGGGCTTCTGGGAAGGCGTGACGAAGCCCGGCTTCGGCGGCGGCGCCCTGTACCCCGTGCGCACGCGCATCACGGGGCCGGCGCGCTTCGACTACCACGGCGTGGGCGTGCGCACCGCGGACACCGAGTCGGACGGGAAGCGGACGGTCGTGTGGGAGACGGACCACCCCGTGAACTTCTTCAACGTGGTGGCGGGCGAGTGGGACGTGTGGAAGGGCGAGGGCGTGGAGATCCACTACCTGCCGGAGCACACGTACAACCTCGAGGAGATGGGGAAGGCGCTGGAGGCGTCGCGGAAGTGGTACTCCGAGTGGTTCTACCCGTACCCGTGGCGCGACCTGCGGCTGAACGAGTTCCCGGGTCTCGCCGCCTACGCGCAGGGCTTCCCCACGAACATCACGTTCTCCGAGAACATCGGGTTCCTCACGCGCAGCAAGCCGGAGGCGGCGGTGGCGTTCCTGGTCACGGCGCACGAGACCGCGCACCAGTGGTGGGGCAACATCCTGCTCCCCGGCGACGGCCCCGGCGGCAACGTGCTGAGCGAGGGCATGGCGCACTACTCCACCATCCTCCTGCACGGGAAGGTGCTGGGCGACCGCGAGCGGATCGAGTTCTGCAAGCGCATCGAGGACCGGTACGGCGACCGACGGCAGGTGGACTCCGAGCGCCCGCTGGCGTGGATCGACGGCTCGAAGGCCGGCGACGAGACCGCCACCTACGACAAGGGCGGCTGGGTGATGTGGATGCTGCAGAACCTGATGGGCGAGGCGGCGTGCCACGCGGGCGTGCAGGACTTCGTGACCCGCTACCACGGCAACCCGGACCATCCCGTGATGCAGGACCTCGTGGCGGTGCTGCGCGAGCACGCGCCGGACGTGGCCGCGTATGACGACTTCACGCGGCAGTGGATCTTCGAGGTCGTGATGCCGCGCTACCGCATCACGGACGCCCGGAAGACGGCGGCCGGCGACGGGTGGAGTGTTGCGGCCACGATCGAGAACATCGGGACGGGGCGGATGGCGATCGACGTGGCGGCCGTGGCCGGGGAGCGGTGGCCGAAGGACGGGAAGGA